>NZ_JAZHEE010000012.1:0-107482 GCF_036620675.1 Rosenbergiella sp. YN46 | reverse complement strand
GGGTGACAGACGGCTTCGGCGCCCGGTTTCAGAACAGAAGCGGCAGAATATGACGATGCGGTGGGCGGTTCCGTTCACTTTGCGCCACTGCTTCTCTGTTAATCCACCGCGGGTGAACGGAACCTTCGCCGGCGCGGCATATTCCTCCAGAACACAGCGCCACCGTAATAATATTTCACCGTCAATGAAACAACACCGAAAGCACACCAAATTATTAACAAAATTCCGAATACAGAAATACAGCCCCCTGTAATTAACGGCAGGTTAAAATAACAACAGCCAGAATCTTATTAAAGAAGGAACGCGTTAGATAATCCTGGTTTTCTCGCTGCCGCGTAGCACTCTGATAACCTGCATTGTAAAGTCTGATAACAACCATCCCAGGAACCAGACTATTCCTGAATCCCTTTCCATATTTCCTTCATTTTTCCCTGTCGATGGCCGTCTAAACTAGTACCATTACGCCAAATCGTTTCAGGGTAGAAGACGTTAATGATGAAAGGCTCTAAGAAGAACCGCTGGATATGGCTGGCGGGCATTGTGATTATTGCGCTGGCTGCGCTTTTTTTCTGGTATTCGCACTCTGGCGACAACGGCGGCGCATCCCAGCAGGCTGCCGGTCAGCAAAAGCCGGGGGCCGGCGGCCGCGGAGGGCGCGGTATGCGCGGCCCGGCGCCGCCAGTACAGGCGGCGACCGCCACCAGCGAGTCGGTTCCACGCTATCTCACTGGCCTTGGCACCGTCACCGCCGCCAATACCGTTACGGTACGCAGCCGGGTTAACGGTCAGCTAATGGCTATCCACTTTCAGGAAGGTCAGCAGGTAAAAGCGGGCGACCTTCTGGCGGAAATCGATCCCAGCGAATTTAAGGTCGCCCTCGCCCAGGCTCAGGGCCAGCTGGCGAAAGATCGCGCCACGCTCGCCAACGCCCGTCGCGATCTGGCACGCTATCAGCAACTGGCCAAAACCAACCTGGTGTCACGCCAGGAGCTGGACACCCAGCAGGCGCTGGTCAGCGAAACCCAGGGAACCATTAAGGCCGATGAAGCCGCAGTCGCCAGCGCCCAGTTACAGCTCGACTGGAGCCGCATCACCGCCCCTATCGACGGCCGGGTTGGCCTGAAGCAGGTGGATATCGGCAACCAGATATCAAGTAGCGACACCACCGGTATTGTAGTGCTGACCCAGACCCATCCCATCGACGTGGTCTTCACTCTGCCGGAAGGCGATATCTCCTCAATTCTGGAAGCCCAAAAGGCGGGCCAGACCCTGAGCGTCGCAGCCTGGGATCGCACCAATAAGCAGAAACTGAGCGATGGCGCACTGTTAAGCCTGGATAACCAGATCGATGCCACCACCGGCACCATCAAACTCAAGGCGCGCTTCGCTAATCAGGACGACAGGCTGTTCCCCAACCAGTTCGTCAATGCCCGTATGCTGGTCGATACCCAGCATGACGCGGTCGTTATCCCTTCCGCGGCACTGCAAATGGGTAACGAAGGCCACTTCGTCTGGGTGCTGGGCGACGGTAACAGGGTCAGCAAACATCTGGTGACCACCGGCATTCAGGACAGCGAAAAAGTGGTGATTACCGGCGGGCTTTCCGCGGGGGATCGGGTCGTGACCGACGGCATCGATCGTCTGACCGAAGGCGCCACGGTGGAAGTGGTGGATGCCCACAATGCCGAAGCCAGTGCCGATAAACGCGCCTCTCCAAAAGAGAAAGGCGGCGCTCAGGGGGCGCGTTCCTGATGCAGGTTTTACCTCCCAGCGCCACTGGCGGCCCGTCCCGCCTGTTTATTCTACGCCCGGTCGCCACCACGCTGGTCATGGTGGCTATTATGCTGGCCGGTATTATCGGCTATCGCTTCCTGCCGGTGTCGGCGCTGCCCGAGGTGGACTACCCCACTATTCAGGTGGTGACCCTCTACCCCGGCGCCAGCCCGGATGTAACCACTTCCGCCATTACCGCACCGCTAGAGCGCCAGTTCGGTCAGATGTCGGGGCTTAAGCAGATGTCCTCCCAGAGTGCTGGCGGCGCGTCGGTGGTCACTCTGCAGTTCCAGCTCAGCCTGCCGCTTGATGTGGCTGAGCAGGAGGTGCAGGCCGCGATTAACGCCGCCACCAACCTGCTACCCAGCGACCTGCCCAACCCGCCAGTCTACAGCAAGGTAAACCCGGCGGATCCGCCAATTATGACTCTGGCCGTCACCTCCTCCGCTCTACCGATGACCCAGGTTGAGGATATGGTGGAAACCCGGCTGGCCCAGAAAATATCCCAGGTTTCCGGCGTGGGTCTGGTCAGCATTTCCGGCGGTCAGCGTCCGGCGGTGCGGGTCAATCTTAACGCCCAGGCGCTGGCGGCCCTTGGTCTGACCAGCGAAACGGTGCGTACCGCCATCAGCAACGCTAACGTTAACTCCGCCAAAGGGAGCCTGGACGGCCCGGCCCGCGCAATTACCCTTTCCGCCAATGACCAGATGAAGTCAGCGCAAGAGTATCGCCAGCTGATCGTGGCTTACCAGAACGGTTCACCGGTACGACTGGGGGATGTGGCAACCGTGGAACAGGGCGCCGAAAATAGCTGGCTGGGAGCCTGGGCGAACAAAGATCAGGCGATTATCATGAACGTCCAGCGTCAGCCGGGCGCCAATATCATCGACACCGCCGACAATATCCGTAAGCTGCTGCCGACCCTGAAAGAGAGCCTGCCCAAATCGGTAAAGGTGGAGCTGCTGACCGACCGCACCACCAATATTCGCGCCTCGGTGACCGATACCCAGTTCGAACTGATGCTGGCTATCGCGCTGGTGGTGATGATTATTTATCTGTTCCTGCGCAACGTGCCCGCCACTATTATTCCCGGCGTGGCGGTACCGCTGTCGCTGGTGGGCACCTTCGCGGTGATGGTCTTTTTCGACTTTTCAATCAACAACCTGACGCTGATGGCGCTGACCATCGCCACCGGCTTTGTGGTGGATGACGCCATCGTGGTTATCGAGAATATCTCGCGCTACATAGAAAAGGGCGAGAAACCGCTGGCCGCCGCGCTGAAAGGCGCCGGTGAGATAGGGTTCACCATTATCTCCCTCACCTTTTCACTGATTGCGGTGCTGATTCCGCTGCTGTTTATGGGCGATATCGTCGGCCGTCTGTTCCGCGAATTCGCCATTACGCTGTCAGTGGCGATTCTGATTTCGGCGGTGGTCTCCCTGACGCTGACGCCCATGATGTGCGCCCGCATGCTGAGCCACGAGTCACTGCGTAAACAGAACCGCTTTTCCCGGGCCAGCGAACGGATGTTCGATCGCATCATCGCCGCCTATGGTCGGGTGCTGAAGCGGGTGCTTAACCACCCATGGCTGACCCTTGGAGTGGCGCTGGGCACCATGGTGCTGACGGTGCTGCTGTGGGTCATGATCCCCAAAGGCTTCTTCCCGGTGCAGGATAACGGCATTATCCAGGGCACCCTGCAAGCGCCGCAGTCAGTCTCTTTCGAATCCATGGCAAACCGAAGCCGTCAGGCGGCAGACGTGATCCTGAAAGATCCGGCGGTAGAGAGCGTCGCCTCGTTTATCGGGGTCGACGGCACCAATCCGTCGCTCAATAGCGGACGTCTGCAAATCAACCTGAAACCGCTGGATGAACGTGACGATCGGGTCAGCAAAGTCATTGAGCGCCTGCAGCAGGAAGTAGCGAATCTGCCTGGGGTCACGCTCTATTTACAGCCGGTACAGGATCTGACCATCGATACCCAGGTAAGCCGCACCCAGTATCAGTTTACCCTGCAGGCAACTTCCCTTGACGAGCTAAGTCAGTGGGTGCCGAAGCTCATGGATAAGCTGAACAGCCTGCCCCAGCTTGCCGATGTCAGCAGCGACTGGCAGGACCAGGGGATGGTGGCGTACGTTAACGTCGATCGTGACTCGGCCAGTCGTCTGGGCATCAGCATGTCAGACGTGGATAACGCGCTGTATAACGCCTTTGGCCAGCGGCTGATCTCCACCATCTACACCCAGGCCAACCAGTACCGGGTGGTACTGGGACATGACACCAGCACCACACCAGGGCTGGCGGCGTTGGATCATATTCGCCTGACCAGCAGCGATGGCGGTATCGTTCCGCTGAACGCTATCGCGAAGGTCGAACAGCGCTTTGGGCCGCTGACCATCAACCATCTGGATCAGTTCCCGTCGACCACCATCTCGTTCAACGTACCGGACGACTATTCGCTGGGCGACGCGGTACAGGCGATCGACGAAGCTGAACAGTCCCTGAGTTTCCCGAGCGATATCACCACTTCGTTCCAGGGCAGCACCCTCGCCTTCCAGGCGGCGCTGGGCAGCACAGTCTGGCTGATTGTCGCCTCGATCGTCGCGATGTATATCGTGCTGGGAGTGCTGTATGAAAGCTTTATTCACCCCATCACCATTCTTTCCACTCTGCCTACCGCCGGGGTCGGCGCGCTGCTGGCGCTTTGGCTTTCGGGCAGCGAGCTGGATGTGATAGCCATTATCGGCATCATCCTGCTGATCGGCATCGTGAAGAAGAACGCTATCATGATGATCGACTTTGCGCTGGCGGCGGAGCGCGAACAGGGCATGGCCCCTTATGAGGCCATCTATCAGGCCTGCCTGCTGCGCTTTCGCCCGATCCTGATGACCACTCTGGCGGCGCTGCTCGGCGCCCTGCCGCTGATGCTGAGTACCGGCGTCGGCGCCGAACTGCGTCGCCCGCTGGGCATCGGCATGGTCGGCGGTCTGCTGGTCAGCCAGGTGCTGACGCTGTTCACCACGCCGGTCATCTATCTGCTGTTCGACCGTCTGTCACACTGGACCCGCAGCCGTTTCCCTAAGCGTGAAGAGGAGGCGTAAGTGAAATTCTTCGCCCTCTTTATTCACCGCCCGGTGGCCACCATTCTGCTCAGCGTCGCCATTACGCTGTGCGGAGTGCTGGGCTTCCGGCTGCTGCCGGTGGCGCCGCTACCGCAAGTGGATTTTCCGGTGATTATGGTCAGCGCCTCGCTGCCTGGCGCTTCGCCGGAAACCATGGCCTCTTCGGTGGCGACGCCACTTGAACGCTCGCTGGGGCGCATCGCCGGGATCAATGAGATGACCTCCAGCAGCTCGCTGGGCAGTACCCGCATTATTCTGCAGTTCGACTTCAGCCGCGATATCAACGGCGCGGCCCGGGACGTACAGGCGGCTATTAACGCCGCCCAGAGCCTGCTGCCGAGCGGCATGCCCAGTCGCCCGACCTACCGCAAGGCTAACCCGTCGGACATGCCGATCATGATCCTGACGCTTACCTCGGATACCTACTCCCAGGGCGAGCTGTATGACTATGCCTCGACCCAACTGGCCCAGACCATCGCCCAGATCGACGGCGTGGGCGACGTCAGCGTCGGCGGTAGCTCCCTGCCCGCCGTCCGGGTGGCGCTGAATCCGCAGGCGCTGTTTAACCAGGGGGTATCGCTGGATGCGGTACGCAGCGCCATCAGTAGCGCCAACGTGCGTCGCCCCCAGGGCGCGGTGGAAGACGATACCCGGCGCTGGCTGTTGCAGACCAACGACGAGCTGAAAACCGCCGCCGAATATCAACCGCTGGTGGTGCACTACAACAACGGCTCCGCGGTGCGCCTGAGCGATGTCGCCACCGTGACCGATTCGGTTCAGGACGTGCGCAACGCCGGGATGACCAACGCCAAACCGGCCATTCTGCTGATGGTGCGCAAAACGCCGGAAGCCAACATTATCGAAACGGTGGACAGGATTCGCGAAAGGCTACCGGTACTGCGCGAAACCATTCCTGCCGCCATCGATCTTCAGGTGGCGATGGACCGCTCTCCAACCATTCGCGCTTCACTGGCGGAAGTGGAACAGACCCTGGCGATCTCGGTAGGGCTGGTGATCCTGGTGGTCTTCCTGTTCCTGCGTTCCGGACGCGCCACCTTTATTCCGGCGGTGGCTGTGCCGGTGTCGCTTATCGGCACTTTCGCCGCCATGTACCTGTGCGGCTTTAGCCTGAATAATCTGTCGCTGATGGCCCTGACCATCGCCACCGGCTTTGTGGTGGATGACGCCATCGTGGTGCTGGAGAATATCGCCCGCCATATCGAAGCGGGAATGAAACCGCTACAGGCGGCGCTGCAGGGGGTGCGCGAAGTCGGCTTCACCGTGCTTTCCATGAGCCTGTCGCTGGTGGCGGTATTCCTGCCGCTGCTGCTAATGAGCGGCCTGCCTGGCAGGTTGTTTCGTGAGTTCGCCGTGACGCTCTCGGTCTCTATCGGTATCTCGCTGGCGGTCTCGCTGACCCTGACGCCGATGATGTGCGGCTGGCTGCTGCGCAACCGCGACAAGCCCCGGCATAATCGCGGCATTGGTCGGCTACTGAATGCCATGCAGCAGGGCTATGCCCGTTCCCTTAAGTGGGCGCTGAACCACGCCCGGCTGGTAGGCTGCGTGCTGCTCGCTACCATCGCCCTGAACGTCTGGCTCTATATCGCCATTCCCAAAACCTTCTTCCCGGAACAGGACACCGGCGCCCTGATGGGCGGTATTCAGGGGGATCAGAGCATCTCGTTCCAGGCGATGCGCGGCAAGCTGCAGGACTTTATGACGATTATCCATGCGGACCCGGCGGTGGACAACGTCACCGGTTTTACCGGCGGTTCCCGGGTCAACAGCGGCATGATGTTTATTACCCTTAAGCCGCTGTCGGAGCGTAACGAAAGCGCCCAGCAGATCATCGACCGACTGCGTAAAAAGCTGGCCAAAGAGCCGGGGGCCAGCCTGTTCCTGATGGCGGTGCAGGATATTCGGGTGGGTGGACGCCAGTCCAACGCCAGCTACCAGTACAGTCTGCTGTCTGACGACCTTAGCGCCCTGCGCGAGTGGGAGCCGAAGATCCGTAAAGCGCTGGCGGCGCTGCCGGAGCTGGCGGACGTCAATTCAGATCAGCAGGACAACGGCGCGGAAATGGATCTGGTCTACGATCGCGACAGCATGTCGCGGCTGGGTATTGACGTTTCCGACGCTAACAACCTGCTGAACAACGCCTTCGGCCAGCGCCAGATCTCCACCATCTACCAACCCCTGAACCAGTACAAGGTGGTCATGGAGGTCGATCCGCGCTACACCCAGGACATCAGCGCCCTCGATCAGATGTTCGTTATCAACAAGGACGGGAAACCGATCCCGCTGTCATACTTCGCCAAATGGCAGCCCGCCAATGCGCCGCTGTCGGTAAATCACCAGGGGCTGTCAGCGTCGTCTACCATCTCCTTCAACCTGCCGACCGGGGTATCGCTTTCCGAAGCCAGCGCCGCCATCGACAAAGCCATGACCCAACTTGGGGTTCCCCCATCGGTGCGCGGCTCTTACGCCGGAACCGCGCAGCTATTCCAGGAAACCATGAATTCCCAGGTTATCCTGATTCTGGCGGCCATCGCTACGGTCTATATCGTGCTGGGGATCCTGTATGAAAGCTATGTTCATCCATTGACTATTCTTTCCACCCTGCCTTCTGCCGGGGTCGGCGCCCTGCTGGCGCTGGAACTGTTCGGCGCCCCTTTCAGCCTGATCGCGCTGATTGGGATTATGCTGCTGATTGGCATCGTGAAAAAGAATGCCATCATGATGGTGGATTTCGCGATCGAGGCCCAGCGCCACGGCGATCTATCGCCTCAGGAGGCCATCTTCCAGGCCTGCCTGCTGCGCTTTCGGCCAATTATGATGACCACCCTGGCGGCGCTGTTCGGCGCGCTGCCGCTGGTTATCTCCAGCGGCGACGGCGCGGAGCTGCGCCAGCCGCTGGGGATCACCATCGTCGGTGGTCTGGTCATGAGCCAGCTGCTGACGCTCTACACCACGCCGGTGGTCTATCTGTTCTTTGACCGTCTGCGGCTGCGCTTCACACGCCGCAACAAGCGCGAAAAAGCGCTGATGGGTGAATAAACGATGACCGAGCTCCCGAATACGGTGCGCTGGCAGCTATGGATAGTGGCTTTCGGCTTCTTTATGCAGGCGCTGGACACCACTATCGTCAACACCGCGCTTCCCGCCATGGCCCGGAGCCTGGGGGAAAGCCCACTGCGCATGCATATGGTGATTGTCTCCTATGTGCTGACGGTGGCGGTGATGCTGCCCGCCAGCGGCTGGCTGGCCGACCGGGTCGGGGTACGTAATATCTTCTTCAGCGCCATTGTCATCTTCACCCTGGGCTCTCTGCTGTGCGCCCTGGCCCCTACCCTTAACGCCCTGATTATCGCCCGGATGATTCAGGGCATCGGCGGCGCCATGATGGTGCCGGTGGGGCGCCTGACGGTGATGAAAATAGTCCCCCGGGAGCAGTATATGGCGGCCATGACCTTCGTGACCCTGCCAGGCCAGGTCGGCCCGCTGCTCGGCCCGGCCCTGGGCGGTCTGCTGGTGGAGTACGCCAGCTGGCACTGGATCTTCCTGATCAATTTACCGGTCGGAATCGCCGGCGCCATCGCTACGCTGTGGCTGATGCCCAACTACCGGATGCAGACCCGGCGCTTCGACTTTAGCGGCTTCTTGCTGCTGGCCTTCGGTATGGCGGCTATGACCCTCGCGCTGGATGGCAGTAAGGGGTTGGGCATCAATCCTCTGTGGCTGGCGCTGTTGGTTGGATCGGGCGCTGCGGCGCTGCTGCTTTACCTGCACCACGCCCGGGACAATCCCCGGGCGCTATTCAGCCTGAATCTGTTCCGGACTCGCAGTTACGCCATTGGGCTAACCGCCAGCCTGTTTGCCCGTATCGGCAGCGGTATGCTGCCCTTTATGATTCCCCTCTTTTTGCAGGTGGGCCTGGGCTTTTCGCCGTTTTACGCCGGACTGATGATGATCCCCATGGTGCTGGGCAACATGGGGATGAAGCGCATTGTGGTTCATCCCCATGGTGCTGGGCAACATGGGGATGAAGCGCATTGTGGTTCAGGTAGTGAACCGTTTTGGCTATCGTCAGGTTCTGGTGTTCGCCACCCTGGCGCTGGCACTTATCGCCGTGCTGTTTATGGCCACCGGACTGTTGGGCTGGAACGCCGCGCTGCCGCCGGTGCTGTTTATACTGGGCATGGTTAACGCCATGCGCTTTTCGTCGATGAACACCCTGACGCTGAAAGATTTGCCGGATGACCTTGCCAGTAGCGGCAACAGTCTGCTGTCAATGGTAATGCAGCTTTCCATGAGTCTGGGCGTGACCCTGGCCGGTCTGCTGCTGGGCCTGTACGGTAGCCAGCATCTGTCCATCGACAGTGGCACCGCCCACCACGTATTTCTCTATACCTGGCTGACCATAGCGGTGATTATCGCCCTGCCCGCGCTGCTGTTCGCGCGAGTACCGAAGGACAGCAGTAAAAACATCGCCATCGCACGGCGCAAAAGGAGTATTAAATGAAACGCTGGCGCCCCGGCATTACCGCCAAACTGTTTCTCGCCATTTTCGGTACCTGCCTGCTGGTACTGATCCTGATGCATCAGGCGGTGCGTATCAGCTTCGAGCGCGGTTTTATCGACTACATCAAGCACGGCAACGAGCAGCGTCTTTCCCAGCTCAGCGACGCGCTGGCGGAACAGTACGCCGTTCACGGCGACTGGGGTTTTCTGCGCCACAATGACCGCTTTCTGTTTCGACTGCTGCGCTCGTTCGAACACGATCCCAATTCAGAAATGCCGCCTCACGGCTGGCGTACCCAGTTCTGGGTGACGGACGTCAACTTCCGCCGTCTAGTGGGACCGCCGGGCCATATTCCGCCGGATGGCGCCAGCCAGCCGGTACTGGTGGGCGGGAAAACCGTCGGCTGGGTGGTTTCGTCGCCGGTGGAGCGTCTGACCCGCAGTACCGATATCAACTTCGACCGGCAGCAGAAGCGCACCAGTTGGTTGATCGTCGGTCTGTCGATCCTGCTGGCCGCCGGCGCCACCCTGCCGCTGGCCCGGGGCATGCTGCGACCGGTGAAAAGACTGGTTGATGGCACCCATAAGCTGGCGGCCGGGGACTTCACCACCCGTATTCCGGTGGGCCAGGACGAACTGGGGCGGCTGGCTAACGACTTTAACCAGTTAGCCAGCACCCTGGAGAAAAACCAGCAGATGCGGCGCGCCTTTATGGCGGATATTTCCCATGAGCTGCGCACCCCGCTGGCGGTACTGCGCGGCGAACTGGAAGCGATTCAGGACGGGGTACGCAGCTTTACGCCGGAAAGCGTCTCATCGCTGCAGGTAGAGGTCGCCACCCTAACCAAGCTGGTAGACGACCTGCATCAGCTTTCACTTTCCGACAAAGGCGCACTGGCTTACCAGATGAAGTCGCTGGATATCGTGGCGTTACTGGAAGTGGCCGCGGGCGTATTTAAGGAGCGGTTTCGAAGCCGCGATCTCAGGCTTAAACTGGCGCTTCCGGAGCAGGTGACTCTGCCCGGTGACGCCGATCGCCTGCTTCAGCTATTCACTAATCTGCTGGAAAACAGCCTGCGTTACACCGACGCCGGCGGCGAACTTAAAATCAGCGGCGCGCTGCACGGCAGAAACTTTGTACTCAGCTTCGCCGACAGCGCGCCGGGAGTATCGGACGAGCAACTGGATAAGCTGTTTGAGCGTTTTTACCGCACCGAAGGTTCACGCAACCGCGCCAGTGGCGGTTCCGGCCTGGGTCTGGCTATTTGCCAGAACATTGTTCAGGCGCATGGCGGCGCCATCAGGGCCGCCCATTCGCCTTCCGGCGGGGTGTGCATTAGAGTAGAGTTACCACTGGATACCGATTTACAGAGAAGTCAAAGCGTATGACCGAATTACCGATTGATGACAACGCGCCGCGCGTACTGGTGGTGGAAGATGAACCCAAACTGGGCCAGTTATTGATCGACTACCTGCGCGCCGCCAGCTATGCTCCCAGCCTGCTGGCCCACGGCGATGAAGTGCTGCCGTACGTTCGCCAGACGCCGCCGGACCTGATTCTGCTGGATCTGATGCTACCGGGCACCGACGGCCTGACCCTGTGCCGAGAAATTCGCCGCTTTTCCGACGTGCCCATTATTATGGTCACCGCCAAAATCGAAGAGATCGACCGTCTGCTGGGGCTGGAGATCGGCGCTGATGATTACATCTGCAAACCCTTCAGCCCGCGCGAAGTGGTGGCGCGAGTCAAAACCATTCTGCGCCGCCTTCAGCCACGCCGCGATGCGATCGGCGCCAGCGACGCCCTGCCGCTGATTATCGACGAAGGCCGCTTCCAGGCAAGCTGGCGCGGCAAGGTGCTGGATCTAACCCCCGCCGAATTCCGGCTGCTGAAAACCCTGGCCGCCGAGCCGGGCAAGGTTTTTTCCCGGGAACAGCTGCTTAACCACCTGTACGATGACTACCGGGTGGTCACCGATCGCACCATCGACAGTCATATCAAAAACCTGCGCCGCAAGCTGGAAGCGCAGGATGCCGAACAGGCGTTTATCCGCGCGGTCTACGGCGTAGGCTACCGCTGGGAAGCCGAAGCGGGACAGGTGGTTTAACCACATCCCCCTAATATAACGGACGTAAAATCGTCCGTTATACTTTCAGAAAAATATAATAGCCAACGTTATTCAACCATATTACAAAATCAGTTACCTCCCCCCTGAAATTAATTACTTTTTTACGTAACATCTTCAATTAAAAATAACCCGCCACACCGCTCCGCCAAATTACATTCAGTTACAATTTGGAAATTTACATCAAATTTATTTCCAGTAGCTTCCAAATATCGACTATGGATTCTCTCTTCCATAATCGATATATAAAACTGGACAATAACAATAAGGACCCTATGATGAAAGAAATTACAACTTCGCAATATATCATGATCGGCGGCGGTTTTGGTACCTGCGGCCCGGGCAGCAGCAACTGCTCATCCAGCGGTCGGGGTAAAGGCAACAGCGGCAGCAAAGGCAACGGTAACGCAGGCAACCGGGGCAGTAGTGGAACCATGGCGGGTAGCTTCTTTGCCCCCAACAACCCCTACGATAAGCCCGCCGGTTCAGGCGGCTGCGCTGGCGGCAGCCGCAGCAACAGCAGCACTCACGGTGGTGCGAATAACTGCGGAACTCAGCGTTAATCCGTCTATTCAGGCGCCGTTTCACCCCTGAAATGACGCCTGTCTCACCAACGAAAGGCACCCTATCGCAACCAGAAGGAATTGATAATGACGACCTGGGTATTTTATTCAAAAGACATTGCCATTAACGTTTATAATAAAACGCAGTTATCCGACGCGCAGCGCAAAAAATTGATTGACGACGGTTTTAAAAAGATCGACCTGGAAATATCAGCTGAAGATGAAGGGAAGGCTATCGATCTTCTTTTAGATAATTACCGTGCCAATACCGAAGCACTTAAGGAATTTGGTAAAGATGTCACCTTTTCATCACTGATCTTTAATCTGCTGCGGTAGGTTCATTATCATGAATGCCCCTCACGACGATTTAAAGCAGCGTCTGCGCGCAGAAATTGTCGCCGCATTTAATCAGAGCGTCCTTCAGGCCGCTCCCCGGGAAATATCCCCAATCGGTTCGAATATATCCCGCTTATCCTGTACAGCGGAATGCACCATTCCCGATCTGATTCATACGGTATGGATTGGCTGTCGACATTCTCTGGATCTGAGCTACATCCAAATCTGGAAGGCCGCCAACCCCGATAAAACCTGCTACCTGTGGCTCGACTCCGGAAGTCATGACTGTCAGCGCTTTCATAATCAGTTGACCGAATATGTCAAAACCACCCGCCCCTGCGATCGGCACGACGCGCTGTTACGGCTACAAAACGAGGCATTCGCCTTTATTCATCCGCAAATGGCCGGGGGGAAAACCTTTAACACGCTGGCCGCGCAATTTCTGGCGCTCAAAGGGATTCCCGGGCAACCGCGGCCTGTCTGTCCCGATCCAGTCCCCGACCTGCAAATCAAGGAAATATCTTCGTTATTTACCGGCAAGTTCGCTGCCCTGAGACGGTTTTACGACTATGAAGTGATACTCAGGGGCAACTTCGCGGCGGCCAGCGATATCGTCCGGCTGCTGATTCTCTATCGCTTTGGCGGACTCTATATCGACAGAGATACCCTGCCCGATATCGATGACCTTTTTAGCACAACCAATGTCTGGCAGCAGCGGGCCGGCATTCCGGGACATCACGCCATAACCCGCGCCAAATCCACCGCGCTGCTTGCCAGGCTGCACCACCCGAAAGAAGAGGCGCTGGCGCAAATCAGGGCCTGCCTGCTGCCGTTTCCAAAGCCGCTGCGGGAGCCGCTTTGCCAGGCTATTATCGCGGATGCCGCTTCGGTTCGCCTGGCCGATATTCGCCCCCTGGGGCCGATCGCCTGCTACCGCGATCTGCCGGTACTCAGCGCCCTGCCCTGGCTTGCGGAGGCCTGGTTCAGCAATGTTATCGGCTGCGCGCCCGGCGCTAAAGGCGTCGCGATTCTGCTGCGCACCATCCACAAGCGTTATCGCTTTCTGGAATCCAGCAACGCCATTTTTACGCTGATTGACCGCCACGATAACCGTCACTATCTCTCGCGTTTACTGCCCTGGCGCTATGAAAGCCTGATCAAAACAGGCGACGTTACCCTCGCATTAACCGGGCCCGGGATGATAGTCGAAGTTTTGCTGGCGCTGGTCTACCAGATTCTGAAGCCTGGCGAGGAAATTCCGCCAGCCTTTTTATCAGAAGCGATGCGCTGCACGTATCCGGGAGTCGCCTTCTTTAGCCATACGCTCGACACGCCGTTAAGCGCCCGTTCCACATGGATGAATGGACTATGCAACAACAGGGAATCAGCGCGGTAATTATCTGCCGCGACGAACAGAGAACCATTGCCACCGCCGTCGATTCGCTGCTTGGGCTGGTCGATGAAATTCTGGTGCTGGATACCGGCTCAACCGATAGCACGCCGGATATCCTTTCTGGCTATGGCGCAGCCGTTACGCTTCATACTTACCGCTGGAACGACGATTTTTCCGCCGCCCGCAATTTTGCCATTGCGCAAACCCGTTATCGATGGTGCCTGATCCTTGACGCTGACGAATATATCGCCAGCGAGTCGCGCCCTGCATTTCGCCAGATCCTTGCCCGACTGATGCGCGAAGATCGTGGCCGCACGCTCTATGCTCCCCTGATCGATAACCTGGACGGCACTCAGCTGACCAACAACGCCCGGCTGTTTAAAAAACGCCCCTCGCTGCGCTATCACGGCAAAGTGCACGAATACCTTCGCGAAGCGCAGAGCGAAATCCAGTTCGTACCCGGCATCAGGATTAATCATACCGGTTATCTGACTGGCGATGGGCACCAGAAAAACAGGTATCAGCGCAACTGGGCGCTGCTGCAACAGCAGATAGCGCTGGAGCCCGATAGCCTGCGCTGGCGATATTTCGCCCTACGCTATCTGCCCGACGATGGGCCGGAATATGCCGCCATTATGCGCGATTTCGTCGCGCTTCCCCTGCCATACGATCCGCAGAACGAGGTGTTCGCCCTCAATATCAAAGTTCGCCATATCAACCAGCAGCTATCGCGGGGAGAATATCGCCAGGCGTTGCGGCACGCAGCAGCGCTAAAACGACACTATCAAAGCAGAGAAATCGCTACGCTGTACCTGCTCGCACGCTATCTCAACCAACGGAAAAGCTTTCGGGCAGAAGCAGAAAAAGCGTACCGCCAGCTGCATACTCTGAGCGAACGAGCTGGCGACGACTATCTGCATGAGCGGCCAGACATCAACCAGTTTCACCGTCTGCTGGTGGAAATCACCCGTATCGCCGCCGGCGATCTGCTGGCGCCGCTAACCCTATGACAATATTCAGAAAGGCCGCTCTCGAACACCGCGCAACCCGCTGGCAGGGAGCCGCCATTATGCTGGCGGGCGTTCCGCTGTGGTTTACCGCTATCTTCACCGCATTACTTTTTACCCTGACCCTGCTGTTGCTGATTTTCGGCAACCTGAATCGGAAAGTGAAAGTCAGCGGCGAACTGGTATCGGTACCGCGGGCGATAACGGTTTACTCGCACTATCAGGGCGCGATAGCCCGAATATTTGTCAGCCCGGGAAGCCAGGTACGCCAGGGGGAACCGCTGTATGAAATCGACGTCAGCCGCACAACCACCAGCGGCGTGGTCAATCAAATACACCGGCGGAGCATCGAGCAGCAGATAGCGACGCTTGACAATATCCTTGACCGCACCCGGCATAACAAAGAGACCACGCTTGCCCTTATCGCCCGTCAGAAAGCCAGCTATCAGCAAGAACTTATCGATGCCCGACCGATTCTGGATAACATCAGGGAGGGCGCCGACTACACCCGCCGTAACGTAAAAAACTACAGCGAATATTTGCAACGCGGGCTTATCAATAAAGCGCAGTTGGCCGAACAGATTTCCATGAACCAACAGCAGCAGCTCAACATGCTGAACGTTCGCACCCAACGTCAACAGAATGAATTACAGATTTTATTGCTGAACAGTACGCTGCAAACCCAGGCCGCGGAATTCGACAACCAGCTATTCCAGTTAGAGATCCAACGCAGCGCGCTGGTCAGACAGCTGGCCGACGCAGACGCCGGAGGAACGCTGCTGGTGACCTCTCCGGTCACCGGCAAAGTAGAAACCTCGGGCATGGCGCCGGGCCAGACGCTCAATCCAGGCGACAGCCTGCTGCAGATAGTTCCCGGCGATGTGAGCCACTATCAGCTGGTGATGTGGGTTCCTGCTCACGCGGTCCCTTATATTTCCCCCGGCGATACCGTAAATCTGCGCTACGAGGCTTTTCCGGCGGAGAAATTCGGTCAGTTCCCGGGGCGAGTCACCGCCATTTCCGAAGTGCCGGCCACGCGTCAGGAGATGGCGACTTACCCTTCCGCCCTGGCCAGCGCCGCGGATACTTCGGAAACCTGGTACAAAATGCTGGTGGCCCCCCAGAATACGCGCTTTATCTATCGCAACAGACAGTTCCTTCCCCGTAACGGCATGCGGGTAAGCTGTACGCTGTTTCTGGAAAAGCGACGCATTATCGAATGGCTGGCCTCGCCCCTGCTTAAAATCCGTAATGACGCCGGAGGCCCCATCCATGCGCCATAGCGACCTGCTGGATCTGGCGCTGCGCCGCCGGGTGCCGCTGATGTTGCAAAGCGAGGCTGGCGAATGCGGGCTGGCCTGCCTTGCCATGATCGTCAGCTATCACGGCAGCCCGACCAACGTTGCGGCTGTGCGACAAGATTTCGGCCTGTCCCTGCATGGCAGCACGATGGCGACGCTCACCCATATCGCCACCGAATTAGCACTGGCTTCCAGAGTGCTTTCCCTGGAACTTGAAGAGCTGGATAACCTGAAGCTGCCGTGCGTCCTGCACTGGGAATTTAATCACTTTGTGGTGCTGACTCACGTCGGTGCCAGTCGGATCACTATCCACGACCCGGCCAGCGGCAAAAAGCGCATAAGCCTGAAGGAAGCGTCAAAAAGTTTTACCGGCATTGCTCTGGAATTGTGGCCCAAACCTGACTTTATCCCGCCCGTCAGCCCGGTGCGTATGAAGACATTCGATCTGTTGCGCAACATCCGGGGCTTCAAAGGGGCGCTTGGCAAACTGTTTTTGCTGTCGCTTATGGTGGAATTTATCAGCCTGCTGTTTCCGGTGGTCACGCAACTGGTGATGGATAATATCATCCCCGAACAGGACAGAAGCATGCTGAGTATTATCTGCCTGGCATTGCTGTTAATGACGTGCCTGCAGGGTGGGATAACCCTGTGGCGATACTGGGCCACTCTGCTTATCAACGCGCTGACAGACCTGCAATGGAAAGACGGCCTGTTTCGCCATATGCTCACCCTACCGCTGGACTGGTTTGAAAAGCGTAAGCTGGGAGATATCCAGTCGCGCTACTTTTCCATCGACACTATTCGCCAGACCGTTATTCATGAAATTACCGGCGGGCTGATCGGCATTATCATCTGCCTCGGCGCCTTCGTCATGCTGGTCGTTTACGGCGGGGCGCTGGCCGGTATCGCTCTGGCCTTTACCCTGCTGTATATCCTGGTGCGCCTGATCACCTGGCCTGTGTTCCGTCGATTATCAGAGGAGCAACTGATAAAAAGCGCCAGCGCCAGTTCTTACCTGACCGAAACGTTATTCAGCATTCATACGCTCAGGGCCCAGGGGCTGGCGGAGCTACGCAACCGCACCATGCTGAACCTGAATGCGCTGACCACCAACGCCGATATCAGGCTCGGAAAGCTGGAGATGGCCTTTAGCGTCGCAGGCACGCTGACGGGCAGCGCCGAATTCATATTAATCCTCTGGATTGGGGTGTCGATGGTGCTGGACAGTCAAATGACGCTGGGCGCCTGGGTCGCGTTCGGCGCATTCCGAACGCTGTTTTCCGATGCCGCCCTGGGGCTAACCGATACCCTGCTCCAGTTGCGTATTCTGTCGCTGCATAACGAACGCGTTTGCGATATCGCACTCTCTGCGCCAGAGCCCACCGGCCCTGCGGGTGCGGGTTATCCTCAAGGAAAGGCGCTCGCCCTGAATGCGCAAAACCTGATCTTTCGCTACGATCGCTTCTCGGCGCCGGTGATTAATGGCATCTCGCTCACCATTCAGGCCGGGGAAAGCGTGGCCATCACCGGGGCTTCCGGGTGTGGAAAAAGTACGCTGCTGAAGTTGCTAAGCGGCTTAACGATGCCGGAAGCGGGCACCATAAGTGCCGATGGCCGGGACATCCACCGCACGGGGCTCACCGACTATCGCGCCGCCGTCGCCGTTATCCTTCAGCACGATAAGCTGCTGTCCGGCTCGCTGCGCGATAATATCTGCGGCTTCAGCCCGCAGCCGGACGACGCCTGGATGACGACCTGCGCCAGGCTCTGCTCTATTCACGACGACATTATGGCGCTACCTATGGGCTATGACACCCGGGTTGGCGAGCTGGGGGAAGGCCTTTCCGGCGGCCAGCGCCAGCGGCTATTTATCGCCCGGGCGCTCTACCGTCGTCCCGGTGTTCTGTTTATGGATGAGGCCACCAGCCACCTTGATGAGCATAACGAGCGCCTGATCAATCAGGCCATCGCTGACCTTGCGATCACCCGCGTTATTGTCGCGCATCGCCCGTCGACTATCGCTTCGGCCCAGCGGGTGATTACCCTGGCAGAGGGTAAATAGCCCTTTTCCCGGTAGCAAATTGCAGGCCTCTATTGATCGTTATGTGTATCGGTGAAGTCCCTCAATGGCCTCTCCTGGCTTTACTCCCCTGGTTGCCGGCGCTACAATTCCCGCCCTTAAATAAAGGCTATATCCAAAGCCCTCGCTTACAACCGTCTCATCAGGTGAGACGGCTCTGACCTGTCATCAGAACGAGAAAATCATGTTTAAACCGGAACTGCTCTCTCCGGCGGGAACGCTGAAAAATATGCGTTACGCCTTCGCCTACGGCGCCGATGCCGTGTACGCAGGCCAGCCGCGCTACAGCCTGCGGGTGCGTAATAATGAATTCAACCACGAAAACCTGGCGCTCGGCATCAACGAAGCCCACTCGCTCGGTAAAAAATTCTACGTGGTGGTGAATATCGCCCCCCATAACGCCAAACTGAAAACCTTTATCCGCGACCTGAAACCGGTGGTGGATATGGGGCCGGACGCGCTGATTATGTCCGATCCCGGGCTGATTATGATGGTACGCGAAGCCTTCCCGGAGATGGCGATTCATCTTTCAGTGCAGGCCAACGCCGTTAACTGGGCGACGGTGAAGTTCTGGCATCAGATGGGGCTGACCCGGGTGATTCTTTCCCGCGAACTGTCGCTGGAGGAGATAGCCGAAATCCGCCAGCAGGTGCCGGAAATGGAGCTGGAAGTTTTCGTTCACGGTGCGCTGTGCATGGCCTATTCCGGCCGCTGTCTGCTTTCCGGTTATATCAACAAGCGCGATCCCAACCAGGGCACCTGCACCAACGCCTGCCGCTGGGAATATAAAGTACAGGAAGGCAAAGAAGACGATATCGGCAATATTGTTCATCAGTACGATCCCATCCCGGTTCACAACGTAGAGCCGACCCTGGGCAGCGGCGCGCCAACCGACAAAGTCTTTATGATTGAAGAGACGCAGCGTCCGGGCGAATATATGACCGCCTTTGAGGACGAACACGGCACCTACATCATGAATTCTAAGGACTTACGCGCTATTGAGCACGTCGGGCGTCTGACCCAGCTCGGCGTGCATTCGCTGAAGATTGAAGGCCGCACCAAATCGTTCTACTACTGCGCCCGTACCGCTCAGGTATACCGCCAGGCTATCGATGACGCGGCGGCCGGCAAGCCGTTTGATCCTTCGCTGCTGCAAACCCTGGAAGGGCTGGCGCACCGCGGCTATACCGAAGGTTTCCTGCGCCGTCACACCCATGACAGCTATCAGAACTATGAATATGGCTACTCGGTTTCCGACAGGCAGCAGTTTGTCGGCGAGTTCACCGGCGAACGCCGCGGCAGTCTGGCCGCCGTCGCGGTCAAAAACAAGTTTTCGCTGGGCGATGCTCTTGAAATGATGACGCCTCAGGGCAACGTCACCTTCACTCTGGAAAGTATGGAAAACGGCAAAGGCGCCGCCGTTGATGTCGCGCCCGGCAACGGCCATACCGTATGGTTGCCGGTTCCCGAGGCCATGGCACTGGATTATGCCCTGCTGATGCGCAATCTGAACGGCCAGACTACCCGTAATCCACACGGAAAAGAGTGAGTTAGCGTTATTTCCCCTGCATCCATTTTTTTCGAAAACGATCACACACCGCCGCGGCTGACGGCGGTATGATCAGGATTCGAACGAAAATGAATCATCAGCGGTAACAGCAATCACCTCCTTAGGCCTGCGTAAACTCATCTTACGCAGGTTTATTTTTATCTTTATTCCTCTTCCCGGGCACCCCGTTTCGCTATACGGTAAACTTAATTTCCCGCTTGTTTGGTCCAAAGAGTCAGATATGGAAAATTCCTGCTTATCACTGATGATTATTAATGGTAAAAGCGCGGGCGACGAAGCCCTGAGAACTGCCGTTGCCGATATACGCGAAGCAGGCCAGCGGCTTGAGGTACGCGTAACCTGGGAGCATGGCGACGCCGCTCGCTACCTCAACGAAGCCGTCGCCCTTGGCGCACAAACCGTGATTGCCGCTGGCGGCGACGGCACGATAAACGAAGTTGCCACCGCCCTGGCCGATCTGAACGGCCAACAACCCGCGCTGGGCATTGTGCCGCTCGGCACCGCCAATGACTTTGCCACCAGCGCCGGTATTCCCCTTGAGGCAGACAAAGCGCTGCAACTGGCGCTGGTCGGGCGACCTTGCGCTATCGACCTGGTCAGCGTGAACGACGAAGCCTGGTTTATCAATATGGCGACAGGCGGCTTCGGCACCCGGATCACCACCGAAACCCCGGAAAAACTAAAAGCGGCCCTGGGGGGCGTCTCCTACTTTATTCACGGCCTGCTGCGGATGGATACCCTGAAGCCGGATCGCTGCGAGATTCGCGGCGAGAATTTCCACTGGCAGGGGGACGCGCTGGCGATTGGCATCGGCAATGGCCGTCAGGCGGGCGGTGGGCAACAGCTCTGCCCTGAAGCGCTCATTAACGATGGTCTGCTGCAGCTGCGCATCTTTACCGGCGAGGAACTGCTGCCCGCCCTGCTCTCGACCCTGAGCAAGCCGGAAGAGAACCCCAATATCATCGACGGCGCGTCGCCCTGGTTTGAGATTGAAGCGCCGCACGACATCACCTTTAACCTGGATGGCGAACCGCTGGCCGGGCGCAGTTTCCGCATTGAGGTTAAGCCGGGCGCGCTGAGCTGCCGTCTACCGCCAGACTGCCCGCTGCTGAAGTGATCCGGGTGTAAATGGTGGTGATACACCGCCATCCGCGCATGCTAAGAAGACAAACAGAAGAAAACGGCGCGCCACCGACACGGAGCGCGCCAGAAGATCAGGCAATGGTGACTTTTCTGTCGAGGTAAACATCCTGTACGGCGTTGATCAGCTTCACGCCGTCGGCCATCGATTTCTTAAAGGCCTTACGGCCCAGAATCAGCCCCATACCGCCAGCGCGCTTATTGATAACCGCAGTACGTACCGCATCGGACAGATCGGTTTCACCACCCGCGGCGCCGCCGGAGTTAATCAGCCCGGCGCGCCCCATATAGCAGTTAGCCAGCTGGTAACGCACCAGATCGATGGGATTATTGGTGGTCAGCTTGCTGTAGACCCGCTCATCGGTATACCCGAAGTTAACCGCCTGATAGCCGCCGTTATTCTCCGCCATCTTCTGCTTGACGATATCAGCGCCGATGGTGGCCGCCAGATGGTTAGCCTGGCCGGTCAGGTCGGCGCTGACGTGATAGTCCACGCCCTCTTTTTTAAAGGCGGGGTTACGCAGATAGGCCCAGAGTACGGTTACCATCCCCAGCTCATGGGCGCGTTCGAAGGCAGCCGAGATCTCTTCGATCTGGCGCCGGGACTCTTCGGATCCAAAATAAATAGTCGCCCCCACCGCCACGGCCCCCATATTGAACGCCTGCTCAACGCTGGCATACAGGGTCTGGTCGTACTGGGTGGGATAGCTCAGGGTTTCGTTGTGGTTCAGCTTAACCAGAAAAGGAATGCGGTGCGCATAGCGGCGCGCCACCGAAGCCAGCACGCCATAGGTGGAAGCCACACAGTTACAGCCCGCTTCAATCGCCAGTTCGACAATGTTTTTAGGATCGAAATAGAGCGGGTTGGCGGCGAACGAGGCGCCCGCCGAATGTTCCACTCCCTGGTCCACCGGCAGGATGGACAGATAGCCGGTTCCCGCCAGACGGCCGGTATTATACAGGGTCTGCATATTACGAAGTACCGCCGGGGGGCGGTTGTTATCCACCATGACGCGATCGACGTAGTCGTCGCCCGGCAGGTAGAGATTATCCGCCGGAATGGTCATACAACGGTGCTGGAGCAGTGTGTCAGCATCTTTGCCAAGTAACTGCGTAATATCAGTCATAATTCACTCCCGTAACGGCGACGGGGGCTTCCCGCCGCACCAGTTAAATCCTGACCCGCTTCACAAACGGGCGCATTAAGTCTGGTTGGTTACAACACTATTTGCCAGAACACGCAGCATTTTCAGTCAATTCCGCTGGCACGCTTCACTGCCAGTGGTGGTAATGGCTGATGCGTTTCATCGGTTAGGGAAATTGAGGGGATTCAAAACAATGTCTCTTCTTTATATCCGACCCAGGATGAGGAAAAAGGTGGCTTTGTTTCAGAAGCAAAGCGGCGGAATATGGTGATGCGGCGGGCTGTTCCGTTCATTGCCGGGAAACTCCCTCTCCCTTCAGGGAGTACGTTCCGGCGTGAGGGTGACAGGCGGCTCCGGCGCCCGGTTTCAGAATAAAACCGGCGGAATATAACGATGTAGTGGGCAGTTCCGTTCATTGCCGGGAACTCCCTCTCCCGTTTCGGGAGAGGGCCGGGATGAGGGTGACAGACGGCTACGGCGCCCGGTTTCAGAACAAAAGCGGCAGAATATGACGATGCGGTGGGCTGTTCCGTTCATTGCCGGGAAACTCCCTCTCCCTTCAGGGTGTGCGTTCCGGCGTGAGGGTGACAGGCGGCTCCGGCGCCCGGTTTCAGAACAAAACCGGCAGAATATAATGATGCGGCGGGCAGTTCCGTTCATTGCCGGGAAACTCCCTCTCCCGTTTCGGGAGAGGGCCGGGGTGAGGGTGACAGGCGGCTCCGGCGCCCGGTTTCAGAACAAAAATGGCAGAATATGGCGATGCGGTGGGTGTTCCGTTCACTTTGCGTCACTGCTTCTCTGTTAATCCACCGCGGGTGAACGGGCCAGGGGGGCTCAGTCGCCGCCTCCCTGGCAACCCGGGCTCCCCGGCGGTAAAAAACGCCGCTGACGCGGGCCCCTTCGCTTATCACTCCGGGCTTTTCGGAACGGGTAAGAGTCGCCATCCATGGCGACCTTACCCTGTCGCGACATCCTGTCGCTCCTCCGGCCCTGCGTGAACGCTGCGGCGTTTTTAAGCCGGGTGGCAACACCCTCGTCGCTTCAGACAGATTGCTCAAATACAACCAGCAATACCTTTACGGATAAGTTTGGGCTGAAGATTCAGGGCGATGACACTCTCCGGCCTGAAAATCGCCGCAGTGTTCACGTCCGGCAGGGTCAGCCCGACAGGACGTCGGGCTGAGGGCGTGCGGCACAGGGAGGTGACGTCACGCCCGACCCGTCCGGCGGACGGGAAAAGCGGAGGGGCCCGCGACAGCGGCGATTTTCACGCCGGAAAGCGGGGTTGTCAGGGGCGGCATTTGAGCCCATGACCCGTTCACCGGTTCCGCAACCGGCATAAGAGAAATCACCTTAAGGTGAACGGAACCTTCGCCAGCGCGACATATTCCTCCAGAACACGCCATAGCTGCAAAAATAGCGCAACCGGCATGATCACGTACTACAACCGCCGCCCCAGCCTTCATCTGAAAAGCCACTGGGTAGAATATGAGGATGCAGTGGGCAGTTCCGTTCACTTTGCGTGATTGCTTCTCTGCTGATTCACCGCGGGTGAACGGGCCAGGGGGCTCAGTCGCCGCTCCCCTGGCGACCCGGGCTCCCCGGCGGTAAAAAACGCCGCTGACGCGGGCCCCTTCGCTTATCCCTCCGGGCTTTTCGGAACGGGCAAGAGTCGCCTTCCCTGGCGACCTTGCCCTGTCGCGACATCCTGTCGCTCCTCCGGCCCTGCGTGAACGCTACGGCGTTTTTTAAGCCGGAACATAACACCCTCATCGCTTCAGTCTGTTTTTTCAAATCACACCAGCAATACCTTTACGGATAAGTTTGGGCAGAAGATTCAGGGCGGTGACACCCCGGCCTGAAAATCGCCGGAGTATTCACGGCAGCCAGGGTCAGCCCGACAGGACGTCGGGCTGAGGGTGTGCGGCACACGGAGGTGCCGTCACGCCCGACCCGTCCGGCTGCCGGGAATACGCAGGACAAAATTGCCGGGAGCCATTTTGAACAACGCCGCAGGCGTTGGCCCCGGGGGGCGAGGCCCAGGGACGGGCCGAGTAATCCCGAAGGGCGATTTTCACGCCGGAAAGCCAGGTTGCCAGGAGGTGGCGTTTGAGCCTCCTGACCCGTTCACCAGTTCCGGAACCGGCATAAGAGAAATCACCTTAAGGTGAACGGAACCTTCGCCAGCGCGGCATATTCCCCCGGCACACAGCACCGTCGCAAAAATAGCGCAACCGGCATGACCACGTATTACATCCGCAGCCCCAGTCTGCATTTGAAAGGCCACCTGGTAGAATATGTGATGCGGCGGGCTGTTCCGTTCACTTCAGGTAGCTGCTTCTCTGTCAATCCACCGCGGGTGAACGGGCCAGGGGGGCTCAGTCGCCGCTCCCCTGGCAACCCGGGCTCCCCGGCGGTAAAAAACGCCGCTGACGCGGGCCCCTTCGCTTATCACTCCGGGCTTTTCGGAACGGGCAAGAGTCGCCTTCCCTGGCGACCTTGCCCTGTCGCGACATCCTGTCGCTCCTCCGGCCCTTCGTGAACGCTACGGCGTTTTTTAAGCCGGGAGGCTACACCCTCGTCGCTTCAGGCTGGTTGCTCAAAAGCGACCAGCATCATTCTTTGCTGTCTCAGGGCAGAAGATGTAAGAGCAACAGGCAGCTACGGCGTAATCCTCTCCCCAGTGGGGAGCAGGACAATCACCAAATAATCTTGTAATCATATAATCAAAAAATCACCACCACGCATGAAAGTGATGCACCGGCCCATGCCCATGCCCCACCTCCAGGCTATCGGCAGCGGCCAGCGCCTGCGTCAGCCAGGCCTTGGCCTCCACCACGCTCTGAGCCCAGTCATCATAACGTGGACGCAGCGCCGCCAGCGCCGATGAAAGCGTACAGCCAGTGCCATGGGTGTTTTTGGTCCGCACCCTTGGCGCGGTAAAGCGCTGAGCGCCATCGCGAGTAAACAGCCAGTCCGGGCTTTCGGCATCGTCCAGATGGCCGCCCTTCATCAGTACCGCCTCGCAGCCCAGGGCCATTAGCGCTTCCCCCTGCAGATGCATCTCGCGTTCGCTGGTCGCCATCGGCGCTTCCAGCAGTGCCGCGGCCTCCGGCAGATTCGGGGTGATTAACGACACCCGGGGCAGCAGATGTTCGCGCAGCGCCGAAACCGCCGAAGGCGACAGCAGCGGATCGCCGCTTTTCGCCAGCATCACGGTATCCAGCACCACGACAGGCGGCTGCCAGTACGCCAGCCGCTCCGCTACCGCTTCGACAATATCGGTTTCCGCCAGCATGCCGATCTTTACCGTATCAATACGCAGATCGCTGAACACCGAGTCAAGCTGGGCCGCCACAAAATCGGGCTCGATACGATAGACCGACTGCACGCCGCGCGTGTTCTGGGCCACCAGCGCGGTTATCACGCTGGCGCCATAAGCGCCAAGCGCAGAAAAGGCTTTCAGATCCGCCTGGATACCCGCCCCGCCGCTGGGGTCGGTACCGGCAATGGTCAGGGCGTTAATGCGCTTCATGCCAGCACCTCCTCATTCAGTTGCCATAACGCATCAAGGAAGCGCGGAACAAAGCTCCCCGGCCCCTGGCTACGGGCAACGGCTATCTCCCCGGCGCGGGTCATTATCCGACAACCGGCAGCGACATTTTCCAGACGCTCGCCCGGCAGTGCGCAGCAGGCCGCCGTCAGCGCAGAAAGCGCACAACCGGTGCCCACCACCCGGGTCATCATGATATCGCCGCCGGGCACCTCCAGAATACGTTCGCCGTCGGTGATGTAATCCACCTCGCCGGTGACCGCCACCACAGCGCCGCTCTCACGGGCCAGTTGACGGGCCGCAGGCAGCGCAACCCGCGTACTGTCGGTGCTGTCGACGCCGCGTCCCCCGCCCGGCACTCCGGCCAGCGCCAGAATTTCCGATCCGTTGCCGCGAATCACAGCAGGCTGAAGCGCCAGCACTTCCCGGGCGAAGTCGCTACGTAGCGTCAGGCCGCCCACCGCCACCGGGTCAAGCACCCATGGGCGCTGCGCCCTGCGAGCGCTGTCGATGGCGGCACGCATGGCGCTGGCTCGCTCGCGGGTCAGGGTACCGATATTGATTAAAAGCGCATTCGCGATGGCGCTAAACTGCGCCGCCTCTTGTTCATCCACTACCATGGCAGGGGAAGCCCCAAGGGCCAGCAAAACGTTAGCGGTAAAGGTCTGTACCACATCGTTGGTCATGCAGTGAACCAGCGGCGATATGGTACGAAGATGATGCAGCGTCTGCAGGACGGCCCTGCTGCTCAGTGGGTCAGATTGCATGGTGAACTCCCGACCGACGCGAAGAAGTGCGATACCGGTTCGGGCATCTGACTTCCCTACGCCGGCATTATCCGGATCAGGTCAACGGGTCTTTCTCAGCCCCGCGTCCAGTCAGCGGAGCACCCCGAGTCATTGAAAATCAAAAGATTGCGATAAAGGTTTCGTTAATCGCCGATCGGGATAATACGGGTGAGAGCCCCAGGAAACAAGAGCCAACCAGCGGTTTTCCCCATCAACCTGCCCAGAAATGCCACCGGCTACGGCCGGGGCCACACTATAAAGCAGGAATAGCAAAGCGCCTGCCGGAAAGGCAGCGACCAACCGGCAGACAAACACGTTGTCGAATGGAATCCGTCACGGCTCAAAAAAAAGGGGACGGAGTCAATATCCAAATCATTGTTCAAATAACCGCCAACCTTCAGGCGGTTATTCACTGCCAGCCAGGTAAATAGTGATCATTATCAAAAATACTCCCCCCTTCCAACCTAGAATCGGCACAAAAGCACTGGTTTTAACGTTTATTTCATGTCTGTTTCTCAATAAGGAAAAATATTATGGGATCGGTTAGCTCAGGCTCAGTTCATAAAATGGGAGTGGTCGCCCTTACGCTGGTTACCGCCTCAAATATGATGGGTTCCGGCGTATTTATGTTACCCACCAACCTTGCCGGCGTTGGTTATATATCGCTGTGGGGTTGGGTGCTTACCATTGTCGGCGTCATCGCCCTGGCGCTGGTATTCGCCAAAACCAGTTTAATTACGCCGCGTACCGGCGGGATTGTGGCCTATGCCAGCGATGCATTTGGCCCGTTTATTGGTTTTCAAACCACCGTGTGCTACTGGATTAGCGCCTGGGTGGGTAATGTGGCCCTGCTGGTCGCCGGGGTAGGATATTTAAGTTATTTCTTCCCGGAATTAAAAAACCCGGTGTACAGCAGTATTGCCGCCATTGTTATTTTATGGGCCTTTATTGTGCTGGCAAGCTTCGGCGCCAGAACCGCCAGCCGCGCCCAGTCATTTACCGCAGGCTGTATGCTGTTGGTGGTATTGGGCGTCGGTGTCGTAGGCTGGTTCTGGTTCGATCCGCATATGTTCACTGAAGTGTATAACGGCACCGGCCGCAGCGACGGATCGGCGATTATCTCTGCCGCATCCATTGCGCTGTGGGGATTCCTGGGTGTTGAATCAGCGGTAGTTTCTACCGGTCAGGTGGATAATCCGGAAAAAACCGTACCCAAGGCAACGGTATATGGCCTGTTGATCGCCTCAGTCTGCTATGTGGGCAGTTGCTCGGTGATTATGGGTCTGGTGCCGCACAGTGAGCTGGTTAACTCCGCCGCCCCCTTTGCCGACGCCGCGCGCTATATGTTCGGCAACACCGCTGGCAACATTGCTTCGGCACTAAGCATTATCGCCTGCTTCGGCTCTATCTCCGGCTGGCTTATCCTGCAGTCCGAAGGCCCGCGCGCTGGCGCCCAACAGGGGCTGTTCCCGCAGTTCTTCGCCGATACCAATAAGCGCGACGTTCCCATGAAAAGCCTGATTTTCACCGGCGTACTGATGAGCCTGGTGTTAATGATGACGGCCTCCCCTAACCTGGCGAAACAGTTCGAAGTGGTCATTCTGATGTCGGTCTTCGCTTCGCTGCTGCCCTATATGTACGCCCTGATTTCCCTGCCGATCATTATGGTTTCGAAGAAATTAAATCGCGGTCGCAGCTTCATGTTTTATTGCGTGATGGTGGTTATCGGCATTATTTACAGCATCTTCGCCCTGCTGGGCTCCGGCAGCGATTCCATGTTCTGGGGCGTAGTGATGATGATGGTGACCATTCCGCTGTTCTGCTTCGTGGCCGCCGGTCGCAGCAGGAAAGGCGAGAAAGTGCTTTATCTGGATAAGAAAGTCTGAATATCAGTTGTGATTAAACGTTATGTTGAAAAGGAGAAATAAAATGACATTATCCATCGCAGATCAGAATAAACTCGATGCATTTTGGTCATATTGCGTTAAGAACCAGTATTTCAATATTGGTTATCCGGAATCCGCTGATTTCGATTACACCATTCTGGAAAGGTTTATGCGCTTTTCCATTAATAACTGCGGCGACTGGGCGGAATATTGCAACTATCTGCTGAACTCGTTCGAATTTGAAAAAGAGGTGATGGAATATTTTGCCCAGCTGTTCAAAATTCCGTTTGAGGAAAGCTGGGGCTACGTCACCAACGGCGGTACCGAAGGCAATATGTTCGGCTGTTATCTGGGGCGTGAATTATTCCCGGACGGTACCCTGTACTACTCCAAAGACACCCACTATTCGGTCGCCAAGATCGTTAAGCTGCTGCGCATTAAGTCACGGGTGGTGGAATCCCAGCCTAACGGCGAGATGGACTACGACGATCTGATGCGCAAAATCGCCGCCGACGACGAGCGGCATCCGATTATTTTCGCCAATATCGGCACCACGGTACGCGGCGCTGTCGATAATATCGCCATCATCCAGCAGCGCCTGAAGGAAGCGGGCATCGCCCGGGAAGATTACTACCTGCACGCCGACGCGGCGCTGAGCGGCATGATTCTACCCTTCGTTGACGAACCCCAGCCCTTTACCTTTGCCGACGGCATCGACTCTATCGGCGTTTCTGGCCATAAGATGATCGGTAGCCCCATCCCCTGCGGGATCGTCGTGGCACGGCGTAAAAACGTCGATTTGATCAGCGTTGAAATCGACTACATCTCAGCCCACGACAAAACCATCACTGGCTCCCGTAACGGCCATACACCGCTGATGATGTGGGAGGCGGTGCGCAGCCACACTTTCGCCGACTGGCAGCGTCGCATTCGCCACTGCCTTGACATCGCGCAGTACGCGGTCGATCGCTTCCAGGTCGCAGGCATTAACGCCTGGCGCAATAAAAACTCCATTACCGTGGTCTTCCCCTGCCCGTCGGAAGCGGTATGGAAAAAACACTGCCTGGCAACATCGGGCGACGTTGCTCACCTGATCGCTTCCGGGCACCACCTGGATACCAGCAAGGTTGACGCCTTGATCGACGATGTCATCGCCGATCTCAACGCCCGCGCGGCGTAAAAAAGGGTGGTGATTCCTCACCACCCTTCGCGCAAACGCGCCACTGGCACCAGAGCCAACCGTTACCAGTGGCGCATCCGGCTCGCTACGAGCCCCGTTCACGCTAAACGCTTTACCCGGGTAAAGCAACATCCGCAAGAGCGGCGTTCGCAACCTGCCAGTCCTTTCATCTCACTGCGTCGGGACAAAAAATGATATGGATGAAAACCGCTCAACTTCGCACCGTATGGGGTTGCTGGCGCTGACTGTCATGACGGCGTCCAATATGATGGGCAGCGGCGTCTTTATGCTGCCCACTACCCTTGGGCAAATCGGTTCAGTCTCGGTATGGGGATGGGCGCTGACCTTCCTGGTCATCCTCTGCCTGGCGCTCATCTTCAACAAGATGAACGCCCTCTTCCCACATAATGGCGGCATTATCGCCAGCATTCACTACTGTTTTGGCCCCTTTATCGGCCTGCAAATGACGCTGTTTTACTGGCTGGCCACCTGGGTCGGTAACTGCGCCCTGCTGCTGGCAGGCGTGGGCTATCTCTCTTTCTTTTTCCCCGTTCTGCGCCACCCGCTTTACGGCGCGCTGGCCTGTATTGCCCTGCTGTGGCTGGCAGTACTCCTGGGGCTGCGCGGCGCAAAGCTGGTAGGCAGAGCGCAACTTATCACCGGCGGCTGTATGGTCGCAGCCATTCTCAGCATCGGCTTACTGGGCTGGCGCCACTTCAATCTCCATATCTATCTGGATGCCTGGAATCTGAGCGGCCAGTCGGACAGCCATGCCGTGATTAATGCGGCGGTGATTTCACTGTGGGGATTTCTGGGAGTGGAGTCCGCCTCGGTTTCCCGCAGCCAGGTGAAAAAACCGGAGCGTACCGTGCCGCTGGCCACCCTGTTCGGGCTGGCCATCACCGGCCTGTGCTATGCCAGCTCCACCAACGTGATTATGGGCATTCTGCCTCATGCCACGCTGGCGGCGTCGGCCTCGCCCTTCGCCGATACCGCTCGGGCCATCTGGGGCACCGGTGCCGGAAAGCTTATCTCCGCAGCGGCCATCATCGCCTGTCTGGGCGCCATGCCCGGCTGGCAGATTCTGCAAACAGAAGTTCCCCGGGCGGCAGCGGAATCGGGCATTTTTCCTCCGATTTTCGCCCGCACGAATCGTTACGGCGTGCCCTGGGTCGCGCTGATCTTTACCGCTATCCTGATGACCCTGGTGCTGCTGATGACGCTGTCGGCGAGCCTGCAAAGCCAGTTCAGAAGCGTCATTGTTCTGGCCGTTGCGGCCAGCCTTTTTCCTTACGCTTTCGCCGCCCTGGCGCTACCCGGAATGATGGTGATGAAAGACCGCTATCGCGGCGGCGGATTTTACGGCTACTGCCTGTTGAGCCTGACCACCTTTGCATTTATTGCGGGCGCGATACTGTCCGGACAGTCGCGCGCCCTGCTGTGCGGCGTTTTGCTACAAATCGCCACAATCCCCCTTTACCTGTTGTATATCGTACGCCGGCAACGACGGGAGCAAACCACTGCCTCCCTGCTACTGCCGGCGCCTGGTTCTCATCAATAAAAAGGAATCTGTATGATCAAGTTACGCGCAATACGTGGAATGCGGGACGTGCTGCCGGATGAAACGCCCATGTGGCAATGGCTGGAGAGCAAGTTTCGCCATATGGCCTTCCGCTACGGCTATCAGGAGATGCGCCTGCCGCTGCTGGAGCCGGTAGCGCTGTTCGAACGCGCCGTCGGCGAAGCGACTGATATTGTCTCTAAGGAGATGTACAACTTTCTGGATAAGAGCGGCGAACATATCACGCTGCGCCCGGAAGGCACCAGCGGCTGCATGCGCGCCGTGCTGGAACAAAACATGTGCTACAACAAAACTCAGCGCCTGTGGTATCAGGGGCCAATGTTCCGTTATGAGCGGCCCCAGAAAGGTCGCCTGCGGCAGTTCACTCAGTTTGGAGTGGAAGCTTTCGGTATGCCAGGGGCTGATATCGACGCCGAGCTGATCTTCATGGTTCGGGATCTGTTCCACGAGCTGGGGATTCTGCCGCACGTGCGCCTGGAGATAAATTCGCTGGGTACCGCCCGGGAGCGCAGCCGGTACCGGCAGGAGTTAGTCTCCTGGTTCGAACAACACCGCGAACTGCTGGACGAAGAGAGTCTGGTTCGCCTGGAAGTTAACCCGCTGCGTATCCTCGATAGCAAAAACCCGCAAATGCAGGAGATGATTGAGCAGGCTCCGCGACTGCTTGACTACCTTGAGGAAGAATCACGCCAGCATTTCACCACGCTGTGCCAGTTGCTCGATAGCGCCGACATCCCCTGGCGCCTGAATACCCGGCTGGTCAGGGGGCTGGACTACTACACCCGAACGGTCTTTGAGTGGGTGACCGACAAGCTCGGCGCCCAGGGCACGGTCTGCGGCGGCGGTCGCTATGACGGTCTGGCCGACCTGTTCGGCGACAAACCGCTACCTGCCTGCGGTTTCGCCATTGGTATTGAGCGCCTGCTGCTGCTAATCCAGGCCATCAGCGATAAGGATAATCCCCAGTGGCACTACCGTCCTGATGTGACCATTACCAGCGAGCTGGAGGATGGCAATATCCGCGCCCTGCTGCTGGCTGAATTCCTGCGCCAGAGATGCCCGCAGCGCTATATCGCCGTAGACTGCAGCGGCGCCCGTCTTAAACGCCAGCACCAGAATGCATTGAAATCCCACGGCCAGTATATTGTGACCCTGAATCGTGATGGCACCGTCCGACTGTGGGATCTGACAAATAATCAGCAATCCGACGTCAGCGATGCCGAGCTTGCTCAAGTACTGCAGCAGATGCCGGCACGCTAAGATTTTATTTTTTAAAGGAGTGCGTCGGCCCCTGACGGCACCACCGCGCCGACGCGTTTAATAACAATAATGGCGGCCTTTCAGCCACCCGGTGAGAATTGATTATGTCCAGAAAAAAAAGACTCTTTGTGCCAGGGCTTCCTCACCTGATTAAACTGCGCGGGCATAACTATGAACCGCTTTTTAAAGCGTCTGAAGATTACGATCGTTTCCTTGAATGTCTCGATCGCGCCGGCACGCTGTACGCCGTGCAACTCTATGCCTGGTCGCTAACGCCCCAGCGCATTCTGCTACTGCTCGATGCGCCGGATAAAGAGGCGATGGGACACTTTATGCAATATATCGGGCGCAGCTACGTCCCCTGGTATAATGGCCGCTATCATCGGCGCGGCGCGCTTTGGGAAAGCCGCTACCGGAGCAGCCCGGTTGAAGCCGACGCCTGGTTTCTGCTGGTAAAGAAGTACGTCGAACATCAACACCAGGAAGCGGCTGGGCGCCACAGCTTCGCCGATACCCCGCCCGAACGGCTCAGCCTTCATCCCTGCTGGCTGCGGCTGGGCGCCACCCCCGAACAGCGAGTTCAACAATACCGCCAGTTCTGTCAACGACCTTTCAGCCCGACCGTCCTTAACCGTATCGAAACCGCGCTGGATCAGAACTGCCTGCTGGCAACGCCGCAGTTCAGCCGTTCGCTGGAGGGCGCCCTTGCCCGACCGTTACAACCACGCAGCGCCGGGCGGCCGCGTAAATATTACCGCAACCCGGTTTCCGCCTGGAGCTGGCTGGAAAGACAGGCCGGGCAGCGTCTGCAACGCTACTGCTACCGGGAAATTCGTATGCCGCTCCTGGAACGATGGGAACAGGAGTTGTCGGTCTCCCCTTTTTCCGCCGGCACCGGCGAACTCCCCCTTAATCACCAGGCTTTACTGCGCGGTGATGGAACCATGGGTTGCCTGCGTATTGTGGCAAACCACCAGGATCTCCAGAAAACCAGCAAGCTATGGTACCTGGGCACCATGTTTCGCCGCAGTCATCAGCAGAAAGAGGCGATACACTCATGCCATCAGATAGGCGTAGAAGCATTCGGCTATTCGGGGCACTGCATCGAACTGGAACAGATTGCGCTTCAGGTCGGATTTTTTCGCGACCTCCACCTCGAAAGTCAGGTAGAGCTGCGTCTGAATACGCCGGGCGCCGCTTCAGAATTCGCTGCCTTTCGCGAAGCGCTACGTTGTTACTATCATCCTGTAGCCCAGCTACTCTCCCCGGAGCAGCAGCATATTCTGCACCAGGCGCCGGAGCAGTTACTGAACGATCCGGATGTACTGCTACAGCGCATGGCAGGCAATGCGCCGCGACTGAAGAGCTTTATTTCCGATGCCTCCCGCCTGCGCTTTCGCCAGTTGTGCGACGCCCTGGATAAAATGGCGATCCCCTATACCCATGACGAAGCGCTGTTTCCGGTTAATGACTACTGCCACCTGGTATTCGAATGGCACAGCGATAAGATTCCGGCGCCCGGGCTGCTGTGCCGTGGTGGGCGATACGACCACAGCGCCAGCCAACTCACCGGGCGCGATATCTACGCCTGCGGTTTCGCATTTATGATTGAGCCGATAATGCAGTTACTGCTATGCGTACAGCGTGATACGCCCCACAGCCGCCAGGTGGATCTGGTCATTATTCCCGATCGCAACCGCGCCCACGGCAGCGCGCTGTTGCTGGGTCGTACGCTGCGCCAGAGCTTTCCGCGATTAAGTATCATCAATGACTGCTCGCAGCTAAGAACCACGACCCGACAAAAGAACGCCCGTAGCCAGGGCGCCCGATTTGTACTGATGGTCGAAGGTGATGAACAGGAAGTGAAACTTATCGATCTGCAAAGCTGGCGCTCGGTGCGTATTCCGGCCCGGAAGGTAGTGCAGGAACTGAGCGCCATGTTGATGCTTTAGGCACGTGCCCGCACTTTTGCCGCCACCAGAATCGCCGTCAGCAGCATCATTACGCCACACATCGCCGGCGGCGCCAGCAGGCCCAGATGATCGAGCCCCAGGCCACCAATTGCCGCGCCGCAGGTGTTTGCCAGTTGAATCACCGCCACCTGCACCGATCCGGCCTTTTCCGCCTGATCGGAAAGGGTGCGGGTTATCCAGGTCGACCAGCCCACCGGAATCAGCGAGAACGTAAAGCCGCTGATTATCGCCACCGCGGCAGCGACCCGTTTGTCGGCCCCCCACAGCATTAGGGCCAGTACGCTCAGCGCCAGCACCAGAGGCGCGCAGGCCAGCACGCCCCTGAGACTCAGCTTCAGGAAAGCGGAGGAGAATGAAGTACCGACAAAGCTGGCGATCCCAAAGCTCAACAGCACCAGCGTCAGGCCATCCACATCAAAGCCCGCCAGATTCATATACAGCGGGCGGATGTAGGTAAAAAAGGCGAACTGGCCGCCAAATGCCATAAATATCGCGATCATGCCCGCCAGGACGCCTGGTCTTCGCAGCACCGCAATTATATTCTGATGATGAGACGGCGCCTCACCCGGAAGTCGCGGCAGCGCCCGCCATACCCAGAAAATGCACAAAAAACCCATCAGCGCCGCGCCGTTAAACACGTTTCGCCAGCCGATAAGTCCGCCAAGAAAGCTCCCCAGCGGCGCAGCAATCACCAGCGCGATAGATACCGCCCCAAAAATCACCGACAGCGCCTTTGGAATAGTATGGCGCGGCACCAGGCGCATGGTCAGCGAAGCCGACATGGCCCAGAAACCACCCAGCGCCATCCCAAGGAAGGCTCGCCCCAGCAGCAGTAGCATAAAACTGTGAGAAAACGACACCAGCAGGCAGGAGAGCGTTAACAGCACGGCAAAAGCCAGCACCACTCTGCGACGATCGGTCTGACCGATAATCGTGGTGATAAACAGGCTGGAAAACATCGCCACAAAGGCGGTAACGGTAACCGACTGCCCTGCCAGGCCTTCACTGATATTCAGCTCCTGAGCCATCGGCGTCAGCAGACTGGCCGGCAGGAACTCAACGGTAATCAGACAGGCGACGCAAAAGGCCACGGCAAAAACGGCGGACCAGTTGGCGCGAATCACCTCAGCGGCTCCCGATGTCTGCGCGGTATCAGGCATTCAATGACCTTCACTAATAACGAATGTAAGGCCACGCAGTGTAACATCAAACTGTGACAAACCTAACAGTTTACTAACAAAGCCGCCCCTTACGGCTCAATGCAGCCAGCTTACGCCGGCCTGGTCGGCGAACCGCGCGTTATAGCGGCTCTGGAATAACTGAAGCTCCTGCATATCCGGCTCCAGCTCACGCAAGAAGCCCATCGCCTGACGCAACTGGGCATCGCTCAGGGGCGCCGCCAGCCGCGCTTTCTGCAACCTGCGATGCCAGATCGCCAGATTATCATCGCTGCCGTCGACAACACAGATCTGCCAGACCAGCAGCGTCGCGGCGGCTCCCTGTAGATGCGCCTCGTCGGGACGAGACAGCCAGGCGATAAATTCCGCTCCGGCCTGCCTGCCCATCTGATCGATCATCGACTCGATTGGCACCGGCGTAATACCCAGCCGCTCGCTCAGTCGCTTTACCGCACGTCGTGAATCAGAGGTCAACACCCTGAAGCCAATAACGAAAACCACAACCAGAGTGGCCAGCATCAACCAAATCATTTAGTTACCCGTTTTCTGTCAGGGGCAATATCATAGGGGAAAGCGCGCCGGGGCGACAGCTGGCGAACGGGAAAAACCGCAGCGCATCGCGTTCGTCTTCACTAAAACGTCACACTTTTTCAGCACAGTGAAACATTTACTGCCAGAATGACAATGCTAAACACATAATCAGGCTTGCCGCCTCCGCGCCCACAGGGGATGATCGCAGAATACCGGGGGTCGCGGCTACTGTTTACCGTTATCGCATTGCGGGCATTCAGTCGTCAGGCGTATAAAAAGGACCAATCCCGCTTTTGCCCATTTTTATCCGGAGTGATTATGGCTAAATCCAGAATTCTCATGCTATCGATGCTGCTGTCACTGGGGAGCGCCCTGCCGATGGCCTCGCTTCACGCCCAACAGCCCGCAGACGCGGCAAACACGGCGACAGAAAAACCGGAATCCCACGAAATCAAGCAGTTCACCGCCGACTTTCAGCGTTTCGAAATCGGCGATATGGTTCCGGAAACCTATCGCGGCAAAACCTATGAGATAGCCCAGTGGCGGCAGCGCAATCTTCCAGCGCCGCAGCCCGACAGCCACTGGACCTACATGGGCGGCAATTATGTGCTGATTTCCAATACCACCGGTAAGATCTTAAAGGCGGAATCTGGCGACATTTTTTATAGTCGCTAAGCTCCCTCTTATCGCCGGCAGCGCTTCGATAATCGGCAGGCCTTCCTCTTCATGCCAGCGTGGAATGTGCATTGATACTGGCAGAGTGGTCTGCTGAGGTTTCGCGGCGGGTTCATCGCGTTCGACGAGCATGGTCAGATATTTATACATCAGCGCGTCATTCCAGTTATCCATACCAAAGCGACGAGCGACCTTTTTCTTATGGGCGCTGACCGTTTTGCTGGAAATGGCCAGACGCCTGGCTATCTCTTTAGTGTCTACGCCACTCAACAGCATTTCCAGCACTTCCATTTCCCGATTTGAGATAACCCCCTGAGGTAAATCCTGGACTTTATTCAGACGAAACAGAATGTCATAAAAACCATGACGGCTGTGTTTTTTAGAGGCAAACAGCAGTCCATTACAGATGAAATAGTTATATTCCAGTGGTTGGTCAACCAGAAATGCTGACTTCAATTCCCGCTTGCGGGTTTCATTGATGGCTTGTTCCAGTAGCGTTAAATCATCGAGTATAAAGATGAACTTATCGTTAGAATCGCCTGTATGCTGGCAACTATCAATAACAGTATTTAGGTCATCCTGATCATTTACATGGTAAGGAGACATGTTTATTGCGCGAAACCCGGCTATTTTCTCACTACCGATAAGATAATAGATATCATTAGAGATAATATTTATATTCATCATGCTGCATCCTATGCAATATCCTGGATAGACTTCCAGTTTCGGAAGATTAATTTCCATACCAATCCCTAAGATAAATCCCATACCAATCTTTTATAGCCAGATAGATAATTATTATCAGGAACGCTTTCGTTCGGAGGCATGTTCAGTTATTCCAGATATTCATACAAGATAAATCCTATTATCATGATGAGATAAGATTTATAAGATTTCCCTATAGATAAAATTACATATAAGCCATTGATTTAAATTGAATTTACAAAAGTTATCATGTTCTTATTTTTGAGCAATCTTATCTAAAGAGATTAAAAATAAGCCAAAAAAAAGAACAAAAAATCGCCCTCCTTCTGGAATCGGAGCTTATCTCGTTTCCAGAAGGGGGGCCGCAGAAACAGATTTAATCGCAAAGAATTGCCGGAAAACCAGAGACCAGAATCATCATGCTGTTTTCCCCGGCCCAGGTACGCCGCAAATTTAACAGATGCCCTTTTTCGACAAAAAAATCAGGAAGTATCCCGGCCAGCGCATCTGCCGAAACGCTCTCATTAGAAGCTGGAATGATCTTCTCGCTTTGCAGCTGTTTCCCCTCATCCCGATCCAATTCACTGAAGTGAATATAGCGGTTGATCGCCGTTTCCCTGTGCTGTGGATCCTCCATATATCCGGACAGCGCGGCGACGCCATCACCACGGCCAAGGTGAAAACTAAGCAGGGAGTACAGTGTGTATCCTTCATTTCTTATCACCACCCGGGCGCTACAGACAAAGGTATTATTTCTGCGTGAAGGTGATTGATAGAAATAGAGGATTGCCACAATAGCCAGACAAAAAAAAGCAGCGGCGCTAATCACGATTTTATGTTTTTTCTTCATTACAGTGAGTCTTTTAGCGTTGAGCGATTAGGATAATACCAGGAAAGGCAATGCGCCTGACGGCTGGCCGTGGTCAGGCTGTTGCTACAGGCAACGGCGGAAATCTTACGGGAAGTCGTATAAGCCGTGACATAAATCGCCTCCTGCTCATTACACAATTCCGGGTGGTCGGCACTAAACTGTCGGTGGCGCTCAAAGCTGGAGGCATCGCTGTTATATAGCCAGGTGCAGATCCCGGCACCCGGGGCATCTTTCGCTACCTCATAACCCCTAAAAAAATTACGATTACTGGAGGGAAAGAACTGCCATACTGCGACCAGAGCCACCAACAGGAGCACAGCCACAGCCAGACACGACGCTACGGATAAATGCAGCGTAATACCTGACGTTATTGGTGGTTTTATCTCACTGAAGGGGGCTTCGATGCTCTGTAGTACCGGCTGTAACTCGCCATTATCTACCGTTTCGTCCTGGGCAATGCTGGCCTTCACAACGGCGAGCGCCTCGCTACCGCTCTGCCGGGCCACCTCCGGGGACTCATCCCCCGTATATTGTTCCAGTTTAATGCCGCCCATAATGAATCCTTTACGCGGCAGGGTACGAATCATCTCCTGACTCAACCCCACCTGAGCCAGCGAACGTCGTAAAATAAGTAACACCTGATACAGAGAATTATACTGTACCGTCTTATGCTGAACGTCCCAGACAAACTCAATCAGTTCATCATGACTAATTAGCTTCTCATAACGCTCACAAAAGCATAACAAACATTTAGCTGAAATATTTGTCAGAACGACTTTTTCACCGCTTTCATCATTAAACAGAGTACGTTCCCGGGGCAGGAACCGTACATTGTTTAGTAAATAATAGTTACTCATGGAATTATTCTTCGTATTAGCGTTTATGGACTGATATTCGCTCCAGGCCTACTCTGCGCAGCAGCTTCTGGCGTTGCACATATTCATTAAACCGATTTTGGGAATAATCTAATAAATAGTATTTTTAATACACCTTTTGAGGTAATTCAAACAAATTTACGCCAGGATGAGAAAAATGACGGTAATTATCGTGTTTTCTTATTCTTTTGATCATTTTAATTACATAATCAAAAAAAATAATCCACAAAATAGCAAGATTTATCTCAATGCCCCACAGAACTGCCGGACAAAGCGTCAAGAATTGTATAGATAAAACGTCAAGATTTGTATAGAGAATAGCAGGTCACCCGACCAGATAACCTGCTATATATCAATCAGAGGGCGCGGAAGCCGATTTCACCAGGGATAACTTCGCCCTGCCAGTATAGCTGGGCCGCCACTTTTCCGGCGAGCTGGCGGTAAAGGTGGGTAAATTCACTGTCAGGACGGCTGACTACCGTCGGTTCACCGCGATCGAGATCCTCACGCAGCGAAATATGCAGCGGCATCTGCCCCAGAAGCGTGGTGTTATAGCTTTCAGCCAGTTTCTGCGCACCGCCGGTGCCGAAGATAGGCTCGTGATGTCCGCAGTTGCTGCAAATGTGGACGCTCATATTTTCGACGATACCCAGCACCGGTACTTCCACCTTCTCGAACATCACGATGCCTTTCTTCGCATCGATAAGCGCAATATCCTGCGGCGTGGTGACCACCAGCGCGCCAGTGACCGGGATATTTTGCGCCAGCGTCAGCTGAATATCGCCGGTGCCCGGGGGCATATCCAGCACCAGGTAATCAAGCTCCGGCCACAATGTCTCCTGCAGCAGCTGCATCAACGCCTTGCTGGCCATCGGGCCGCGCCAGACCATGGCATTATCGTCCGTGACCAGATACCCGATAGAGTTGGTCGCCAGACCGTGGGACATGACTGGCGCCATATGAGTGCCATCCGGTGACGTTGGGCGCTCATGCTCGCTGCCAAGCATGGTGGGAACCGAAGGGCCGTAGATATCGGCATCCAGAATCCCGACCTTCGCCCCTTCCGCCGCCAGCGCCAGCGCCAGGTTTACCGCCGTAGAGGATTTTCCTACCCCTCCCTTACCGGAGCTAACGGCAATAATATTCTTCACGCCATTAATACCCGCCTGATTTTTCACCCGTTTCAGGGTAGCGATGCCGTAACTCAGCTTCCAGTCAATGGCCTGAGCGCCAGTCAGCCGCAGCAGTTCCGGACTGCACTGAGCCTTCAGCGCCTCGAAGCCGCTGTTCCAGGCAAAAGGCATTTGCAGTTCGATATGGACGGTATCGTCAAGCCACGCCACGTGGCGCAGTGCCTTCAGGGCAGTGAGATTATGCTTTAACGTTGGATGTTGAAAATTAGCCAGCGTTCCGGCGACCATGGCGCGCAGGGCTTCCGGAGAACCGGCCGGGGATTGCGAATTCATCCCGACTCCTTTTGTAGGTAGTGGTTGTCGTCTGCGGACATTCACAGACTGTATGCGTCAATTATACATATGGCGCGCCCGGGATTGACAGCCCGAAGCCTCGCAAGCCGCTAGCGGAAATAATTTAGCCCGCCATCGCTTTTGACTCGAATTCCCTTCTGGTACTATCAATCCCCCTTTTACAACGAAAGATTTATTGTCACTATGGCCCAAGTCGCAAAGAAAATACTGGTAACCTGCGCCCTGCCGTACGCCAACGGCTCCATCCACCTCGGTCACATGCTGGAGCACATCCAGGCTGATGTCTGGGTACGGTACCAGCGAATGCGCGGCCATGAGGTCAACTTTATCTGCGCCGACGATGCTCACGGCACGCCTATCATGCTGAAAGCGCAGCAGCTCGGCGTGACGCCGGAACAGATGATCGACGAGATGAGCCAGGAGCATCAGACCGACTTCGCCGGATTCAATATCAGCTATGACAACTATCACTCCACCCATAGTGAAGAGAATCGCGAGCTGTCGTCGCTTATCTATAAGCGACTGAAAGAGAACGGTTTTATTAAAAACCGTACCATCTCCCAGCTCTACGATCCGGAAAAAGGTATGTTCCTGCCGGATCGTTTCGTGAAAGGCACCTGCCCGAAATGTAAAGCGGCGGATCAATATGGCGATAACTGCGAAGTGTGCGGCGCCACTTACAGCCCCACTGAATTGATCGAACCAAAATCGGTGGTTTCCGGCGCCACGCCGGTGCTGCGCGAATCCGAACACTTTTTCTTCGATCTGCCGGCCTTTAGCGAAATGCTGCAGGCCTGGACCCGTTCCGGTGCACTGCAGGAGCAGGTCGCCAATAAGATGCAGGAGTGGTTCGAGTCCGGCCTGCAGCAGTGGGATATCTCCCGCGATGCGCCCTACTTCGGTTTTGAAATTCCAGGGGCGCCGGGCAAATATTTCTACGTCTGGCTGGACGCGCCCATCGGTTATATGGGGTCGTTTAAGAACCTGTGCGGCAAACGCAGCGATCTGAACTTCGACGACTGGTGGAAAAAAGATTCCGACGCCGAGCTCTATCACTTTATCGGTAAAGACATCGTCTATTTCCACAGCCTGTTCTGGCCGGCGATGCTGGAAGGCAGCGGTTTCCGCAAGCCAAACAACCTGTTTGTTCACGGCTACGTGACGGTCAACGGTGCCAAGATGTCCAAGTCACGCGGCACCTTTATTAAGGCCAGCACCTGGCTGAAGCATTTCGATGCTGACAGCCTGCGCTACTACTACAGCGCTAAACTGTCGCCGCGTATCGACGATATCGATCTCAGCCTGGAAGACTTCGTTCAGCGGGTCAACAGCGACATCGTCAATAAGGTCGTTAACCTGGCGTCCCGTAATGCGGGCTTTATCGCCAAACGCTTCGGCGGCGAACTGTCGGCTGAACTGGACTCTCCCGAGCTGTATCAGAGCTTCGTCGAGTCCGCCCGAAGCATCGGCGAGGCATGGGAAAAACGCGAATTCAGCCGCGCGGTGCGCGAAATTATGGCGCTGGCGGATCAGGCCAACCGTTACGTTGACGAAAAAGCGCCGTGGGTGGTGGCGAAGCAGGAAGGCCGCGACGCCGAGCTGCAACGCATCTGCTCTATGGGGATCAACCTTTTCCGGGTGCTGATGACCTGGCTGAAGCCGGTTCTTCCGGGCCTTTCCGCCCGCGCAGAGGCTTTCCTGAATGTTGAACTGACATGGGACGGCATTGCACAGCCGCTGCTCAGCCATAAGGTTAATCCGTTCAAGGCGCTGTATAGCCGCATTGATATGAAGCAGGTCGACGCCCTGATCGAAGAGTCGAAAGAAGAGGTGAAGGCAAGCGCCGCGAAGCCGGTTAGCGGCCCGCTGGCGGACGCCCCGATTCAGGAAACCATCACCTTTGACGACTTCGCCAAAGTGGACATGCGTATCGCCCTTATCGAAAACGCCGAGTTTGTTGAAGGCTCCGATAAACTGCTGCGACTGACCCTGGATATCGGCGGCGAGAAGCGCAATATTTTCTCTGGCATCCGTTCCGCCTATCCGGATCCCCAGGCGCTGATTGGTCGCATGACCATTATGGTCGCCAACCTGGCGCCGCGCAAAATGCGCTTCGGCGTATCGGAAGGCATGGTGATGGCCGCCGGCCCCGGGGGAAAGGATATCTTCCTGTTAAGCCCGGATAACGGCGCTAAGCCTGGTCAGCAGGTGAAGTGATCCCCCTCACCCCAGCCCTCTCCCCAAAAGGGAGAGGGAGAAAACCAGCACCTTCCTGACCCCTTATCCCCTTTTAGTACAAGCCAGCTCCCCGGAACGCACACCCCAAAGGGGGAGAGGGTGAAAGCCAGCACCTTCCTGACCCCTTATCCCCTTTTAGTACAAACCAGCTCCCCGGAACGCACACCCCAAAGGGGGAGAGGGAGAAAGCCAGCACCTTCCTGACCCCTTATCCCCTCTTAGTACAAGCCAGCTCCCCGGAACGCCAACCCCAAAGGGGAGAGGGAGAAAGCCAGCACCTTCCTGACTCCTTATCCCCTCTTAGTACAAGCCAGCTCCCCGGAACGCACACTCCAAAGGGGAGAGGGAAAAAGCCCGCACCTTCCTGACCCCTTATCCCCTTTTAGTACAAACCAGCTCCCCGGAACGCACACACCAAAAGGGAGAGGGAGAAAACCAGCACCTTCCTGACCCCTTATCCCCTTTTAGTACAAACCAGCTCCCCGGAACGCCCAGTCCCCTCTCCCCTTTAGGGGGAGAGGGTTAGGGTGAGGGGGAAGTGGAAGAACTACGCCTTATGCAAACGAGCTGCCAGCCCGCGCAGAAAATAGCGCAGCATCTGATCCCCGCATTCACGGTAGTTTTTATTACCCGGCGCACGCATAAACGCGGTGATCTCCGGCAGTGAAACCCGGAATTTCTGTTCGGTCAGAATGGCGAGGATATCGTCGGTTTTCAGGGCGAAGGCGATACGCAGCTTTTTCAGCACGATATTGTTGTTAATGCGGCGCTCCACCGCCAGCGGAGGAGCGCTTTCGATCTTTCCGCGCCGATCGTAAATCAGACCATTAAGAAAGGCCGACAGAACGATATCCGGGCAGCGGACAAAACCTTCATCGTCTTCTTTCTTCAGCCATGGCGCCAGCTGTTGAGCGCTGACTTCGGTATCCGCCAGCGCCAGGATGCGCAACAGATCGGTGTTACTGTTTTTCAGGATGTAGCGCAGGCTACGAAGAACGTCATTACTTAGCATAAAGCCTTCAGAATACAAAAACGCGGGGCGGCAGTGTATCACCGATGCGGGCGATTAACTTACTGCCCCTTCCGTTTATCAGGCACGTAATGCTGTGTTAACCCGGTCGTTTCAGGTTACAATCCGTCTGTTAACATTAAGAGGTAACGGATGAAACCAGGAAAAATCGTCATTATTGGCGCCATGGTCGTGCTGGCTCTGGGTGGCATCAGCGGCGTAATGCTGGCAGGCTACTCCATCATTCTGCATGGCGGCTGAGCCGACGCAGACACAGCCCGAACGCGCGATCGATAACTATCGCCATTAGCGCCACCAGTAACGCTCCCTGCAACACATACGCCGTATTAAAGGCGCTCAGGCCGATAATCACAGGCGTACCCAGACTGTTGACCCCGACCGTCGAAGCCAGGGCCGCCGTTCCTATATTGATCACTGTCGACGTTCGCACGCCAGCCAGAATCACCGGCGCCGCCAGCGGCAGCTCCACCTGCCATAATCGCCGCCATGGCCCCATCCCCACGCCGCTGGCCACCTGTTTGACTTCGGTGGGTACCACCGCCAGCCCGGCGAGCGTTCCCTGGAGCACCGGCAACAGCCCGTACAGCGCCAGCGCAATAAGCGCCGGCAGCGCGCCAAATCCCATCACCGGCACCGCCACCGCCAGTACCGCCACTGGCGGAAAAGTCTGCCCTACGGCGGCAATAGTCTCCACCACAGGACGAAACTCCTGGCCGCCAGGACGGCTTACCGCCAGCCCCAGTCCCAGCCCGACGGCCACGGCGACCAGTTCAGACACCGCCACCAGCGTCAGATGCGCCAGGGCCAGAGAGGCAAAACTCTGCTGGCGCCACAGCGGGTTAGCCAGATCCGGAAACAGCCAGCGAAACAGCGGTTCGCTGTACGGCAGCCCGTAGAGCAGCACGCCAGACAGCAGCAGCAGCCAGAAAATGGGTTCGCGCAGCCACCTCATAGCGTCGGCTCCTGCGCCGCCAGATCGCAAAAATGCAGCACGCCAAGTCGCTCGCCGTCCGCCGACTGTACCGGCAATCGCTGGCAGCCCAGCTCGATAAACCTTGAGAGCGCCTCGCGCAGCGTCATTTGTTCATCAACGGGCTCCATTTCTTCCAGCCACTCGCCGGGGCGCAGCCATTGCGCCACGGTACGCCGCGCCAGCAGGCGCACCCCCAGTTCGCTGCCGCCGAAGAAATCGCGCACAAAAGGCGTAGCCGGATGGCTCAACAGTTCAGCGGGCGTCCCCTGCTGTATCACCTTCCCCTGATCCATCACCACCAGCCTGTCCGCCAGCAGCAGTGCCTCGTCCACATCGTGAGTCACCAGCACAAAAGTTCGCCCCTGTAACTGATGGATGCGTCGTACCTCCTGCTGCAGCGCGCTACGGGTCACGGGATCCAGGGCGCCAAAAGGCTCGTCCATCAGCAGCACTTCCGGATCGGCCGCCAGCGCTCTGGCAACCCCTACCCGCTGTTGCTGACCACCGGAAAGCTGGTGCGGATAACTGTTGCGAAACCGGCCATCCTCAAGGCCCAGCAACGCCAGCAGTTCGTCGATTCGCGCCTCAATTCTGGCGCGATCCCAGCCCAGAAGGGCGGGAACCGTGGCGATATTACGGGCCACGGTCCAGTGGGGAAACAGCCCCACCGACTGGATGGCGTAGCCAATACGCCGCCGCAGGCTTTTTACCTCGATGCTGCGCACATCCTGGCCGCCGAACAGCAGGGTACCGCTATCGTGCGGCTCCAGTCGGTTGATCATCTTCAGCGTGGTCGACTTCCCGGAACCGGAACTGCCCAACAGCACGGTAAAGGCGCCTTCCGGGCAGCGCAGGTTGAGGTCGCTGACCGCCGCCACGCCGTCGTAATATTTACTGACGCCGTTAAACTCAATCATCGGTTGTGGCCTTTAGTCTGGAAATAATCAGGTTAAATATCCCGTCCACCAGTACCGCCATAGCGATCACCGGGATCACGCCCAGCAGCACCAGGTCCAGCGCGCTACTGAGCAGCCCCTGGAACACCAGGGCGCCAAAGCCCCCGGCGCCGATAAGCGCGGCGATGGTGCCCATACCCACCGTCTGAACCGCCACCAGACGCATACCGCGCAGCAGTACTGTAAGCGCCAGGGGCACCTCCACCTGCCAGAAAATTCGCGCGCCGGACATCCCCATTCCACGGGCGCTTTCCATCACCTGGCGCGGCGTCTGATCCAACCCGGCCACCACACTGCGCGTCAGCGGCAGCAGCGCATAGAGCACCAGGGCAATCAGCGCCGGCGCCAGGCCGGTGCCGGAAACACCCAACTCGCCCAGCCAGGGCCAGGCGCGGGAAAGTCCCGCCAGCGGCGCTATCAGCAGGCCGAATAAGGCGACGGAAGGAATGGTCTGGATAATATTGAGCAGGGTGAATACCGGGCCGCGTAATCCGGGCCGACGCCGACACCACAGCCCCAGCGGCACGCCAATAAGTAGCGCCGGAATCAGAGTACCGATAACCAGCAGCAGATGGCGCCAGAAAGCGTCATGGAACACCGCCCGCCGGTTGGCGTACTCTTTAAGCAGCGAGAGTTCATCAAAGCGACCGGCCGCCAGCATCAGCAGCGGTAACAGCCAGATTTGCGCCTGCAGCAGCCAGCGCAGCACCGGGCGCCGGGTCAGGCGACGCGTGGCGTCATGACACAGTAGCAAACACAGGGCGAGCAACAGCCAGAACCCGCCGCCTGGCGACGTTCGGGCGATAGCGCTCCCCTGTCCCGCCAGTTCGTCAGCGCTACGGCCAAGCTGCAGCAGCAGCAGCAAAAACAGCACTTCTCCCCACAGCAGCGTCAGCCCCAGAACGCGGGGGCGCTGGGCAATGAAAGGCAACACCAAAAGCCCCCCCAGCCCGGGTAGCAGCCACAGAGCGGGCCCGCCCGGCAGCGCGAACAGCGTGAGCGGCTCACCGGAAACCAGCCGATTAGGGGCATAGCTGGCAAAAGGTAGCGCCAGCGCCAGGAGCATCAGGACGCATAACAGCAGCGTGACGCGGTTATAACAGCGCAGCATCAGCCCTGAGCGCCCACCAGCCCTTTATCGCGCAGCCACTGAGCGGCGACCTGTTTTGCATCGACGCCTTCTACAGCGATCTTCGCATTCAGTTGCTGGAGCGTTTTCTCATCCAGCGCGCGGAATACCGGATCCAGCCACTGCGCCATCTGCGGATATGCCTTAATCACCGCTTCGCGCACTACCGGCGCCGGAGCGTAGACCGGCTGAACCCGCTGCGGGTCGCTCAGGGTTTTCAGACCCAGCGCGGCAACCGGGCCGTCGGTGCCGTAAGCCATGGCGCCGTTAACGCCGGAAGTCTGCTGCGCCGCCGCCCGCAGGGTCACCGCGGTATCCCCCCCGGCCAGTGACAGCAGCTGATCGGGTTTAAGCTTGAATCCATAGGCTTTCTCAAAGGCTGGCAACGCATCCTGACGCTCGATAAATTCCGCCGAGGCCGCCAGCTTAAATTCGCCGCCCTCTTTCAGATAGCGGCTGAGATCCGCCATAGAATTCAGCTTGTTGTCGTTGGCCAGATCCTGGCGTACCGCGATAGTCCAGCCGTTATTGGCCGAAGCCGGCGTCAGCCAGACCAGCTGGTTTTTTTGCGCATCAAGGGTTTTGACTTTCTGATAGCCCCTGGCGGGATCTTTCCACACCGGATCGTTTTGATCTTTAAAGAACAGCGCGCCATTGCCGGTGTATTCCGGATAGATATCCAGCTCGCCGGCGGTAATAGCGCCGCGCACTACCGGGGTGGTTCCCAACTGGAGTTTATTCACGGTTTTCACGCCGTGGCTTTCCAGCACCTGCAGGATAATATTGCCTAACAGCGAACCTTCGGTATCGATTTTGGAGCCCACCGTCACCGGCTGCGCCGCGCCGACCGAAGCCGCGCTCAACATCAATCCCAGCGCCACTGTCCATCCCTGCCATTTCCCCATTTTCATCCCGTTCCTCTCACTTTTTGTTATTGGTGATATCAAAGCATGGACGAAAAACGCCGAATGTGACCAGCGGAGCCCATACAATTGCGGTTCCGTCACGATTCGATCGCGTAAAAAAACAGCGGGGCCGCTATTTTCGGCCCCGTGATATCATTTTAGTTCAAATTCCGCCTGCCTGACCCGGGCGGAGTCCTGGCCGATGTAAACCCGGAACTTACCCGGCTCGGCGTCGTATTTCATCTGCGCGTTCCAGAATTTCAGCGCATTGACATCGATGGGGAAACTCACGCTCTGGCTTTCGCCAGGCTTCAGATTCACTTTTTTGAATGCCTTGAGCTCTTTTACCGGACGGCTCATAGAGCCGGTGACATCCTGCAAATACATCTGTACCGCCGTGGCCCCTTCCCGTTTGCCGGTATTGCTGACCGTAACCCTGGCGGTAACTTTGCCGTCGCGGGTCATGGTCGGTGCCGACAGCGTCACGTCCGACAGCGAAAAGGTGGTGTAGCTCAGACCAAAGCCGAACGGGAACAGCGCGCCGTTCGCTTCATCGAAGTAGCGCGAAGTGTATTTGTTCGGGTGTTCCGGGTTATAGGGACGTCCGGTATTCAGATGGTTGTAGTAAACCGGAATCTGTCCCACCGAGCGCGGAAAAGACATCGGCAGCTTACCGGAAGGATTGTAGTCGCCAAACAGCACATCGGCGATGGCGTTGCCCCCTTCAGTGCCAGCGAACCAGGTCTCCAGCATGGCATCCGCCTGCTGATTTTCCCGCACCAGCGAAAGCGGGCGACCGTTCATCAGCACCAGCACCAGCGGCTTGCCCGTGGCCTTCATCGCGTCAATCAGGCGGCGCTGGCTTTGGGGAATACCGATGCTGGTACGGCTGGAGGCTTCATGAGCCATCCCCTGGGATTCCCCCACCACGGCCACCACCACATCGGCCTGCTTCGCGGCGGCTACCGCTTCATCGATCATCTGCTGCGGCGAACGCTTATCTTCCGGAACCGCTTTTTCATACAGGTTAAGGAAGTCGACAACACCTTTGTTATCGGTAATGTTGGCCCCTTTGGCATAGAGGATCTTCGCCTTATCGCCAACCACATTCTTCATGCCCTGTAGTACGGTCACCGACTGCTCTTTTACCCCGGCCGCCGACCAGCTCCCCATAATGTCGCGCTGACTGTCCGCCAGCGGCCCCACTACTGCGATGGTGCCAGACTTTTTAAGCGGCAGCGTCTCCAGGCGGTTCTTCAGCAGCACCAGGCTTTCACGAGCGACGGCACGCGCCTCTTCACGGTGCAGGCGGCTTTCGTCGTTGGTGTTTTTCGGATCTGACTCTTTGGGGCCCAGATGATTATAAGGGTCGTTAAACAGCCCCATATCGTATTTCACGTTCAGCACGTGGCGAGTCGCGTCGTCCAGAGTTTCCATAGTGACTTCGCCGCTCTTCACCAGCTCCGGCAAATATTTGCTGTAATACTCGTCGCTCATGCTCATATCGACGCCGGCATTGAGCGCCACCCGTACCGCGTCCCGCGGATCGCCGGCAACGCCGTGGTTAATCAGCTCCTTAATGGCACCATGATCGGAAATCGTAATCCCCTTAAAGCCCCACTCTTTACGCAGCACCTCTTTCAGCAGCCAGCTATTAGAGGTGGCGGGCGTGCCGTTGATGGAGTTAAGCGCCACCATCACCCCACCGCTACCGGCATCCAGACCGGCCTTATAGGGTGGCAGATAGTTATTGAACAGACGCTGGGGGCTCATATCCACGGTGTTGTACTCTTTACCGCCTTCAACTGCGCCGTAGGCGGCATAATGCTTAACGCTGGTCATCACCGAATAGCGATCCGCCGGGCTTTTGCCCTGCATCGCCTCGACCATAGCGCGCCCCATGACGGAAGTCAGGTAAGTGTCTTCACCAAAGCCTTCAGATACTCGTCCCCAGCGCGGATCGCGCGAAACATCAACCATAGGTGCCCAGGTCATATTCAGACCGTCGTCCGCCGCTTCATATGCCGATACTCGCCCCACGGTTTTGACCGTATCCAGATTAAAGGTGGACGCCAGGCCCAGGCTGATAGGGAAAATAGTACGTTGGCCGTGGAGCACATCGAAGGCGAAGAACAGCGGAATTTTCAGGCGGCTGAGGGACATCACCTGATCCTGCATGGCGCGGATATCCTGACGCGTCACCGTATTAAAAATCGCCCCGACCTGGCCCTCTTTTATCATCTCACGGATGGCCTCCTTCGGGTTATCCGGCCCCACGCTGATAAGTCTCAGCTGGCCAATCTTCTCGTCGGTGGTCATCTTCTTTAGCAGGGAACTGACAAACGCGTCCCGCGCCTGTGGCGTCATAGGGTGATTACCGATTACATCGTCGGCCAGCGCCGGCTGAAGCGCCAGCCCTACGGCAACGCCTACAGAACAAAGCCATTTCATCTCATACACTCTCTTGTCTCGATATTCAGCGGCAGGAGCTGGCAGCCGCCTCGTCCTGATATAAACAGCAGTTTGCCACAAGCGAAACCGCGTAAGAAATGTTATAGGCTGATATTTCGATGTTTTCTCTGTGAACCTTATATTCTGCGCGCTATGATTAGTTATCTACCGGCCACAAGGAGTGGAGCATGTCACCTACAGCGACCCATAACAGCGCTGAGCTCATCAATGAATTGACCCGTCTGGTGGGTCATTCCCATATTCTGACCGAACCTGCTAAAACCGCCCGCTACCGGCGGGGCTTCCGCTCCGGTGAAGGCGACGCGCTGGCAGTGGTTTTTCCAGGCAGCCTGCTGGAACTGTGGCGGGTACTGAAAGCCTGTGTGAACGCCGACGCCATCATTCTGATGCAGGCTGCCAATACCGGTCTGACCGAAGGTTCGACCCCCAGTGGCAGCGACTACGATCGCGAGATTGTGATTATCAGCACGCTGCGTCTGGATAAGCTTCAGTTGCTGGAGAACGGCGAACAGGTACTGGCCTTTCCGGGCACCACGCTCTACACCCTGGAAAAGGCCCTGAAGCCGCTGGGCCGCGAGCCGCATTCGGTAATAGGCTCTTCGTGCATTGGCGCATCGGTCATCGGCGGCATCTGCAATAACTCCGGCGGCTCGCTGGTGCAGCGCGGCCCGGCCTATACCGAAATGGCGCTGTTTGCCCGCATTGATGAACAGGGCAATCTGAACCTGGTTAACCATCTGGGCATTGAGTTGGGCGAAACGCCAGAGCAGATTCTTGGCCGCCTGGACGACGAACGGGTTCGTCCAGAAGATGTCCGCCACGACCAGCGCCAGGCTTCCGATCACGGCTACAGTGAGCGGGTGCGCGACGTCGAAGCCGATACCCCTTCCCGCTATAACGCCAATCCCGAAAAACTGTTCGAAGCCTCCGGCTGCGCCGGTAAGCTGGCGGTTTTCGCTGTACGGCTGGACACCTTCCCGGCGGAAAAACAGCAGGAAGTGTTCTATATTGGCACCAACCAGCCGGAAGTGCTGACCGAAATCCGTCGCCATATTCTGGCGAACTTTAAGCATCTGCCGGTGGCGGGTGAGTACATGCACCGCGATATCTACGATATTGCGGAAATCTACGGCAAAGACACCTTCCTGATGATCGATAAGCTGGGCACCGACAAAATGCCCTTCTTCTTCACACTGAAGGGGCGAACCGATGCGCTGCTGGAACGCGTGCCTTTTGTGAAGCCTCACTTTACCGACCGCTTTATGCAGAAACTGGGCGCCCTGTTTCCGGCTCACCTGCCGCCGCGCATGAAGAGCTGGCGCGACAAATACGAGCATCACCTGCTGCTGAAGATGGCAGGCGACGGCATTCACGAGGCCAGGGAGTGGCTATCTCAGTACTTCCGTGAAGCGCAAGGCGATTTCTTTGCCTGCACCGCTGAAGAGGGGGCCAAAGCCTTCCTGCACCGCTTTGCCGCCGCCGGCGCTGCCATACGCTACCACGCGGTACATACCGATGAAGTCGAGGATATCGTGGCGCTGGATATCGCCCTGAAACGTAACGATCGCGACTGGTTCGAACAATTACCGCCGGAGATCGACAGTCAGCTGGTGCATAAGCTCTATTACGGTCACTTTATGTGTCACGTTTTCCACCAGGACTATATCGTGAAGAAAGGAAGGGATCCCCACGCGGTCAAAGAGCAGATGCTGGCTCTGCTGCGCGAGCGCGGCGCCCAATATCCGGCAGAGCATAACGTCGGCCACCTGTATGAAGCGCCGGAAAGCCTGCGCACCTTCTATAAGGCCAACGATCCCACCAACAGCATGAATCCCGGTATCGGCAAGACCAGTAAACTCAAGCACTGGGGCGAGTGCGGGTGTGGGCAGGAGCACAACACTCAATAGCGAGCAGACTCGTTTTCTGTATCTCATCGCCTGGCAGTGAAGTAGCCAGTGTCAGGTGATAAAGTCAGCTAAGGCGTAATGAAATATTAATATATTTTACTCTTATAATATTTTATCCTGCTGTCATAGCGTATTGTCAGGCATATATTATAAGCGGCGTTATAGCCATAAGAATCCTTTTCATAGACAGATGCCTCAGCTAAACATTCATTTTTCATGTAGATATCCCAGCTTTTTCTGGCTTTATTAGCCAGGCTGGCGATAAGAGATTTATTATAGGGCCTTTCCTGTGACGGATTAATATATTGCAAATATTTCTTAAATGCGTCCTGGTATTCTTTTTCCTTTTGTTCAGTTGTATCCATCATGCAACCAATAACCTCAGGAGAATAAGGTATATTCATACAGTATGGATAAGAGGTAACATCATTAGCGTACCCCCCATCAGCGTAAGCGACAGAGATCAGAAAAAAAAGAGAAAGTGTAAGTGGTTTCATTTTTTACTTCCTTGTATATAAGAAACCCTCCCTCTGGCCCGTTCGGCCGAAGACAAATCAGCGTTTGTTTTTATTAAATCAATAACATTCTGCTTTTCATTTTTGCCAAAAACTGGCACCATCTCCATAGTCAAAACCCCCTGATATTTCATATCAACAAAGACATCTTTAAGCGTTGAGTCTAATTTCTCCCAGCTGACGGAAGTTGTCTTTTTATATTTATTATAAAAACGTATGGAATCTACTATATACTTTTGATACGTCAACTCAAACAGTCGTAACTGCTGAAGCTCAGTAATTTCACCAATATATTCTCTTTCTCGTTTAACGAAATCTCTGGCACTGCAGTGGCTTTTTTTCGCTGCCTCAGCGATTTTTTCTGCCTGCTCAGAAGGAACACCGGCAAGAGTCAGGTCGTGGACAATTTCACGGCGGGAACGATGTTTGAGATCGTAACCTCGCCCTATCGTCACGCCAGAACCATAAGTATGACACCGGAATGAAATCCCCGGCCAGTGAATTTTTCTGGAATAATAGGGGCTTCCAGGAATATTATTTCCTTCAGCACGGTAAGTTAACCCGCCCTCTTTGGGTTCCATGTCTCACATCCTCCATTTCCATGTCTCTGGGACAATTCAGTCTTTATTATTCTATTAACCGCTTTTTATACCTCCGGCAAGCCTTTTCCCACACAATTTCCAGTCACCTAACGGTAAGCCATCGTCGAACACTAAAGAATAGCTATATTCTGGTTCAGGGGCAGTTTACCCCGCCCCATATTTTCAGAAATTCGCTCGCTAACCCCAAATACGAGTTCCTGTAAAAAATTAATTTTCGGCAACCTGGCCCGCGCGTTCTTTTTTATATGCCAGCGCGGCGGCGGGCACCGGTTTTACCTCGCCGGTTTCAAGCCAGGTGCGCAGACGGCTGGCATCGGCGAAGTGAGTGTACTTACCAAAGGCGTCCATCAGCACCATAGCTACATGGCGGCCATTGATAGTGGTGCGCATTACCAGACAGTGGCCCGCGGCATTAGTAAAGCCGGTTTTGGTCAGCTGGATATTCCAGCCGCTGCGGCGCACCAGATGGTTGGTATTACGGAACGGCAGGCTGTATGCCGGGTGGCTAAAGGTGGCGGTATCCTCTACCGTGGTGCTCAGGCTGCCCAGCAGCGGATAGCGCTGGCTGGCAATCAGTAGTTTGCTCAGATCGCGAGCGGTAGAGACATTGCTTTCGGAAAGCCCGGTCGGCTCCACAAAATGGGTATGGGTCATGCCAAGGGCTTTCGCTTTCGCATTCATGGCCTGAATAAAGGCATCATAGCCACCGGGATAGTGATGCGCCAGGCTCGCGGCGGCGCGGTTTTCCGACGCCATCAGCGCCAGCAGCAGCATATCGTGACGGCTGATCTGACTGCCTAATCTCACCCGGGAATAGACCCCTTTCATCTCCGGCGTATGGCTGATGTCCACTGACAGCTTTTCGTTAAGCGGCTGTTTTGCATCCAGCACCACCATCGCGGTCATCAGCTTAGAAACCGAAGCGATAGGCCGCACCACATCCGGATGGCTGGACCAGACGATTTTATTGGTCGCCAGATCCACAATCATGGCGCTGCCGGAGGCAATCTGCGGCGTAGAGGCATAAGGAGCGGCGGTACTGGTCGCAGCAACGGAAGAAGGCGCAAAAGGAACGGCTAGCATCAGCGCGAGGCTGAACAGGGAAAGACGGAGTTTCGGCATGATCGGCTTCAAATTGTCCACGGGAAAATAACATTACCCGCCGCCGTCAGCCTCGAATACGCGACGGCGCGCGGAAACGGCATCATACTCCGCCCCCGACAGCCGTCGCCAGCCTGTAATCGTCACTAAATGCTGCGCCGCGCACGAAATCGCCGTGACGCTGCGGTTTTCAGAATAATCTATATCCATAGCCCCACAGCACCACCGTCAGGGCCAGCAGCACTTCCAGCACCAGTACGCCAATAGCCAGGGTCGAGCTGGAAAAACTCAGCCCTTCATCGCGAGTGATGTTCAGGAAGGTGGGGATACCCACATACAGCAGATAGCCGGTGTAGCACAGCGCAAGGGTACCGACCAGCACGCAGAGCCAGACCAGCGGATAGAGCGCCACAATACCGCTCAGAAACAGCGGCGTCGCCACATACCCGGCAAACACCATACAGCGCGCCAGAGACGGACGCTGCGGATAGTTACGCGCCATCCACCAGATAACCCGCCCCATGACCGCTACCCCGGCCAGCATCAGGGCGTAAAACAGTACGGCAAGCCCAATTCCGGTGCTCAACGACAGCTGAACATAGTTGCCAGCGCCAAAGTTCCAGCCTATCTGCGTGGTGCCGATAAAGGCGCAAATGACCGGAATCGCCGCCATGATCAGCACGTGGTGCAAATAATGGTGCGATACCGTTTCGTTTTCACGCTTAATGGTCTGCATTTCACGATCGGGATGGGAAAACAGCCCCCAGACATGGTTCATAACAACCTCCCTCATCTCATGATGCCGCGCTACCGCGTCTGGTTAAGTATAGATGATTTTATGAGCAGCCAGCGTCGCAGAGGGCGTCCGTTGAAGCTACAGACGCCCTGTGGGTGTATGCTTAAAGGTAAAACACGCGACAGAGTAAGGTTTTATCAGCCAATGGATATTAATAGCTTAATCAGCCACTACGGCTATGTTGCGCTGGTTGTTGGCAGCCTGGCGGAAGGCGAAACCGTCACTCTGCTCGGCGGTGTGGCCGCACATCAGGGACTGCTGAAGTTTCCGCTGGTGGTGGCCGCTGTCGCGCTCGGCGGGATGATCGGCGATCAGCTTCTCTACCTGGTGGGGCGCCGCTTCGGCAACGGCCTGCTAAAGCGCTTTCCACGCCATAAAAAACAGATTGCCCGGGCGCGTAACCTGATTAATCATCGCCCCTGGCTGTTCGTCATCGGTACCCGCTTTATGTACGGATTCCGGATTATCGGCCCAATCCTGATTGGCGCCAGTCACCTGCCGCCGCGCATTTTTCTGCCGCTCAATATCCTGGGAGCGATTGTCTGGGCCAGCCTGTTCAGCGCGTTGGGATATCTGGGCGGCGAGATGATAGCCCCGTGGCTGCACCAGTTCGACCAGCATATCAAGCATCTGATCTGGCTGGCGCTGGTGATAGCCCTGGTGTGGCTGGCGCGTCTTTGGCTGAAGCGGCGCAATGCCCGCCGAAGTGAGGATAACAACGCGGGTTAACGCCCCATCCATGGAGTTTTTATGACCCAGAATATCTATGACGATCCGCAATTTTTTGCGGGTTATGCCACCCTTGACCGCTCCACCCGCGGTCTGGAAGGCGCTCCGGAGTGGCCTGCTCTGCGCGCCCTGCTGCCGGAGTTAACCGGAAAGCGCGTTGCCGACCTTGGCTGCGGCTACGGCTGGTTCTGCCGCTACGCCCGGGATGCCGGCGCCGTTAGGGTCACCGGTTTCGATGTCTCGCATAAAATGCTGGAACGGGCCGCAGCTATGACGCCGGAAAAGAATATCGCATGGCAGCATGCCGATCTCGAAACGCTGACGCTCCCGGAACTTTCGCTGGATCTGGTCTGGAGTTCCCTGACCCTGCACTATCTGCGGAACATTCCGGCGCTGTTCGCCACCGTTTATCAGGCGCTGGTCCCCGGCGGTATGCTGATCTTTTCTGCCGAACATCCGATCTACACCGCACCGCTGGCGCCGGGCTGGTGCAGCGATACCGAAGGGCGCCGCAGCTGGCCGGTTAACCATTACCAGCAGGAAGGCGAACGGGTCAACCACTGGTTTAATGCTGATGTCAGAAAGCAGCATCGTAAACTCGCCACCTGGATAAACCTGGTACTGGCAAGCGGCCTTGAGCTGATTCATCTTGATGAATGGGGCCCAACGGCTGAGCAAATCACCGCCGCGCCCCAGCTTGCCGAAGAAGCCGATCGCCCGATGTTTTTCCTGCTGGCGGCTCGCCGTCCTCACAATTAAAGCGGCTGCCACTGAAAGGCGCTGCCCTGATGCACCACGTGGCCTAACCCCGGAAAAGCGATATGGGGCGCGGCCACCAGGTCTCCTTCATCGGCAACCTGTTCCAGTATCCGCTTGCGGGTCTTCACCGCCTGGCGGCTATCCACATCAAAGCGAATCGCGGCATCCGGCAGCGCGAACTGTACGGCGGCGGCGTGGATAATATCCCCCCACAGCACCAGCGTTTTGCCGCCACGGGTCACCCGGTACATCACGCTGCCAGGCGTATGTCCTGGCGCCGCCACGGCCTCGATACCGTCAACGAGCCGCGCTGGTGCCGTAAAGGTACGCAATTTTCCGGCCGCCTGTACCGGCGCAAGTGAAAGGCGTGACTCCTCAAAGGTATGGCGCTCCGCCTCAGTCACCAGGTCGCCGTGAGTCGGATCCAGCCAGAAATCGACATCTTTTTTATCAACCCATACCGTGGCGTTCGGGAACTGCAACTGTCCGTCGCGCTGCAGGCCGCCTGAATGGTCGGCGTGAATGTGAGTCAGCAAAATGGTATTAATGCTCTGCGGCGCGATGCCAGCGGCCCGCAGATTATCCGCCAGTCGGCCGCTGTCCGGCCCCATCAGCGGCCCGGCTCCGGTATCCACCAGGATGCGCTGCTTTCCGGTATCGATCACAAAAGCGTTAATCGCGGTCGGGGTGGGAGAAGCCTCCCCCGCCGCCGCCAGGCGCTGTCGCAGGCTGGCGGGGCTGATATTCTTCATCAATTTTTCCAGCGGCACCTGAGCGCTGCCATCAGAGACCGCAGTCACCCGCCAGTCCCCCAGCTCAAGGGAGCGGGCAGTCTCTGCCGCCTGAGCGACGGCGGAGACTGTCAGTAACATCAGCACAACCAGCGTTTTCATCTTATTCTCCAGCTTGTGAACAAATCTTGCTGAAGTATGGATGAACCGATATCATCACTCCAATTGATTGGAGAAATAATGACTATCAAAGAAAATGATTTCCGAAGAATCGATCTCAATCTTCTGATCGCCTTTGCGGTGCTGTTCCGCGAACAGAGTGTGTCACTGGCGGCAGAAAAGCTGCACCTGGGCCAGCCTGCGGTCAGCGGCTCTCTGGCACGTTTGCGGGAAATGTTCGCCGACCCGCTGTTTATCCGCAGCGGCCACCGGATGCTGCCGACCGCCCGCGCTATTGAGCTGCACGACGAACTGATGCCGCTGCTGGAACAGCTACAATCGGCGCTGTTCCAGCGCCCGGAGTTCGATCCGGCCCGGGCCAGCGCGACCATTACTCTCGGTATGACGGACTGGGTGGAAATGTGGCTGATGCCGCAGATCCTGCCGCTGCTTTTCGAAACGGCGCCGGGAATTCGCCTGAATGTGGTGACAGGCACCCCCTTCAGCGATCCGCAACGGCTGGAAACGGGGGAGCTGGATATGGCGATTAGCGTGGCCGCTGGCGGCCCGCGCTGGCTGGAACGCGAGGTGCTGACCGCCATGGACTTTACCACCTTATGGCATCCACAGCAGCTCACGCTGGATACGCCGCTAACCCTGGCGCAGTACGTCGAACATCCGCATCTGCTGGTGAGCTACCGTGAAGCCGCCAGCAGCCAGATCGATACCCTGCTCGGTAAGCAGAACCTGCAACGGCATATCTGCTATACCACGCCGCATTTCGCCGCCATGCCGGGAGTGCTGGCAACCCTGCCCGCCCTGGCGACGGTGCCCGCCGGCCTGGCCGAAACGTGGCAGCGCAGCGCCGGGCTGCGCTGTAGCCCGCCGCCGCTGGCGATCGCGCCGTTCGAACTGTCGCTGCTATGGCATCAGCGTCACAGCAGCGATCCGGCACTAATGTGGCTTAGAGGGTTTATTCAATCCCGACTTGCTGCGGAAGCTGCCAGCCGTTAATAACCTCGGATACCGCCCGGGAGGTCTGACAAGGGCGCACCGCGCTGAACAATTCTCCCGCTTCGGGGTAAGCCTTGCGCAAATAGCCCAGCCACTGCTTAATGCGCGCCAGATGGTACAGGCCGGTATCGCCCTGTTTTTCCAGCCGGGTGTACTTACGCAGCAGTTGAACCACCTCCGGCCATGGCATTGGCGCCGCGTTCTCTTTCACCACCCGGCTCAGGTTGGGCACGTTAAGGGCACCGCGACCGATCATCACCGCATCGCAGCCGGTCGCTTTCATGCAAGCCTGTGCGCTTTTCCAGTCCCAGATCTCGCCATTGGCGATAACCGGAATCGACAGACGGCGGCGGATTTCGCCAATGGCCGGCCAGTCGATACGTTCCGCCCGATAGCCGTCTTCTTTAGTACGTCCGTGTACTACCAGCTCACTGGCACCAGCCTGCTGTACGGCGTCGGCGATTTCGAATCGCTGCTCGCTACTGCCCCAGCCCAGCCGCACCTTAACAGTTACCGGCAGATGGGCTGGCACGGCTTCGCGCATCGCCTTCGCCCCCTGGTAAATTAGTTCCGGATCGCGCAGCAGCGTGGCGCCGCCTCCGCTGCCGTTCACCACCTTCGACGGGCAACCGCAGTTAAGATCCACGCCCCAGGAGCCCAGCTCCACGGCCCGGGCGGCGTTTTCCGCCAGCCACTGGGGATACTGTCCCAGTAGCTGAATACGCACCGGGGTACCGCTGGGGGTACGGCTCTGGTGTTCCAGCTCCGGGCAGATACGCAGAAAAGACTTTACCGGCAGCAGCTTATCCACCACCCGCAAAAATTCGGTGATGCACAAATCGTAGTCGTTCACTTCGCTGAGGAGCTCGCGCACCAGCGCATCAAGCACTCCTTCCATCGGCGCCAGTAATACCCGCATAAATCCGCCCGTTGAATAAAGAGGCGCTATGCTAGCGTTTCTGTCATGGCGAATAAAGTCTCTCTGGCCGCAGAGCGTAACCTTGCGTTTCGCCGTCAGGCAGGCCAGGAATAAAAGGTATTCCTGGAATTCATGTTGCTACCTGTATCACAGAATTGGATTTAATTGTATGATGAATGCGTTTCACTAAGGGTTAACGCCATGCATAAGACTTTAAAGATCGTCTGGCACTACCTGCGGGCCTTTCTGCTGATTTACGCCTGCTTATATGCCGGTATCGCCATCGCCGCCCTGCTGCCTGTCACTATTCCCGGTAGCATTATCGGTATGCTGATTCTGTTTCTGCTGCTGTCACTGCAAATTCTGCCGGCCCAGTGGGTTAAACCGGGCTGCCATCTGCTGATTCGCTATATGGCGCTGCTGTTTGTGCCTATCGGCGTTGGGGTAATGCAGTATTTCGATCTGCTACGCGCCCAGTTCGGACCTATCGTGGTCTCCTGCGTGGTCAGCACTCTGCTGGTGCTGGTGGTGGTGAGCTGGAGCTCCCATCTGATTCACGGCGAGCGCAAAGTTATCGGACAAAAAGAGGCAAATAAAAAATGATCCACGATATCTGGTGGTCGCTTCCCATGACGCTGGTGGTCTTCTTCACGGCACGCAGACTGGGGAGCTGGCTGAAAACGCCGCTGCTCAATCCGTTACTGGTTTCAATGGTGGTCATTATTCCACTACTGTTGCTGAGCGGCACGCCTTACGCCCACTACTTCCGGGGCAGCAAAGTGCTAAACGATCTGCTGCAACCGGCGGTAGTCGCGCTGGCCTTCCCGCTCTATGAGCAATTGCACCAGATTCGCGCCCGATGGAAGTCGATTATCAGCATCTGCTTTATCGGTAGCCTGGTGGCGATGTTTACCGGCACCGCCGTGGCCCTGCTAATGGGCGCTACTCCGCAGATAGCGGCGTCGATACTGCCGAAGTCAGTCACCACACCTATCGCCATGGCAGTCGGCGGCAGTATTGGCGGCATTCCGGCAATTAGCGCAGTGTGCGTAATTTTCGTCGGCATTCTGGGAGCGGTATTTGGTCATACCCTGCTTAACAGTATGCGCATCAGTACCAAAGCTTCGCGCGGTCTGGCGATGGGTACCGCCTCGCATGCGCTGGGCACCGCCCGCTGCGCAGAACTCGATTATCAGGAAGGCGCTTTTGGCTCCCTGGCGCTGGTTATCTGCGGTATCTTCACCTCGCTGCTGGCCCCTTTTATGTTCCCGATAATCATGGCGCTAATGGGCTAGGCTAAACTGTGCGCTGCTTTACTCTGAGTTGAAGTTAATTTTCATTTGTTACATTAATAATTAGATTATGATCACATATAGCTTTCCAACAGCGCCGTACACTACGGTTCCATTAAGCTGATTCGGAATCCTTTCATGCATTCACGTTTCCAGGTCGCCCTCGACCAGACTCCAACGCAACTGCACGCCGCGCTGGCACCGCTCGTCGCCGATGACCACTTCCCCGCTATGTTCAGCGCAGCGGAGGTCGAAACCCTGAAGCGCCACAGCGGACTGGACGATGACGCGCTGGCCTTTGCGCTGCTACCGCTGGCCGCCGCCTGCGCCCGTACCGCGATTTCACGCTTTAACGTCGGCGCCGTAGCCCGGGGCGAAAGCGGCAATCTTTATCTTGGCGCTAATATGGAGTTTCCCGGCACCACCATGCAGCAGACCCTGCATGCCGAGCAGAGCTCCATCGCCCACGCCTGGATGCGCGGCGAGCGTCGCCTGATGGCCATCACCGTCAACTACACCCCCTGCGGCCACTGCCGTCAGTTTATGAATGAGCTGAACAGCGGCACCGATCTGCATATTCACCTACCGGGTCGCCCGTTTGCCACCCTGGGCGACTACCTGCCAGACGCCTTCGGGCCCCGGGATCTGAATATTGCCACCTTGATGATGGACGAAGAAGATCACGGCTATCCGCTGGAAGGCGATGCCCTGAGCCGGGCCGCTATCGCCGCCGCTAACCGCAGCCATGCTCCATACAGCCAGTCACCCTCCGGCGTGGCGCTGGAGATGCGAGACGGCACGCTGTTTACCGGCAGCTATGCGGAAAACGCCGCCTATAATCCTTCGCTGCCGCCGCTTCAGGCCGCGTTAAATCTGATGTACCTGTGCGGCTATCAGCCACAGGATTTGCTGCGCGCCATACTGGCTGAACGACCGGACGGCACCCTGACCCAATGGGAAACCACCGTTGCGCTGCTGCGCACCATGGAGTGCCGCAGCCTCGATCGTGCTTTGCTGGTCTGAGCGATAACTGGCTGAAAATTAGCGCAACCGGATTCGCCCGTGTTGCGCCGCTTCCACGGATACAGTAGCCTTGGATAACCTTTTGATTCCCGATACCGAGCCCGCAAGTCCATGTTGAAGCGCCTGTTATACAGCCTGCTGGTCATTATCGGCTTACTGCTGTTGTCCGTTTTCGCGCTGGACCGCTGGATGAGCTGGAAAACCGCCCCCTGGGTTTATGACGAAATCCAGGATCTGCCCCGCCGCCAGGTCGGCGTAGTGTTGGGCACCGCCAAGTATTACCGCACCGGGGTGATTAATCAGTATTACCGCTACCGCATTCAGGGGGCAATTAATGCCTGGAACAGCGGTAAGGTCGATTATCTGCTGCTGAGTGGCGACAACGCCCAACAAAGCTATAACGAACCGCGCACCATGCGGCGCGATCTGATCGCCGCTGGCGTCGATCCTTCAGCTATCGTGCTGGACTACGCCGGTTTTCGCACCCTGGACTCCATCGTACGCACCCGTAAAGTGTTCGATACCAACGATTTCATCATTATCACCCAGCGTTTTCACTGCGAACGCGCGCTGTTTATCGCCTGGCATATGGGCATTCAGGCCCAGTGTTACGCGGTTCCTTCCCCCAAGAACATGTTGACGGTGCGCATCCGCGAATTCGGCGCCCGCCTGAGCGCACTGGCCGATCTCTACATCTTTAAACGCGAACCGCGCTTCCTGGGGCCGCTGGTGCCGATTCCGGCCACCCACGAGATAGCCACCGACGCCCAGAATTATCCGGCTGTCACCCCTGAACAGTTGGTCGAACTGGAAAAGAAACTGAAACGTTAGGCCGTTTGATTGTTGGTGCCAGCCGCCCGGGCGGTGAGCTGGCGCCACAACCACTCCACCGGCCCCTGGCGGAAGCGGCGCAGCCACAGTAGCGAGAACAGCAGATTGACTGCCCATACTCCCGGCACAAAAGCCAGCAGTTGTAGCCGGCTGAACTGCATAAACAGCCCGAAGCGATAAAACAGCGTGGTGCAGATCAGGGTCTGCAGCAGATAGTTGGTGAGCGCCATGCGGCCTACGCAGACCACCGCCACCGTCAGACGAAAACGGGCCAGGCGCGGCCAGTAGCCGAACGCCAGCGCGGCATAGCCAATGGTCTGAAACGGCGCCCCCAGTTCACGCGGCGCCTGAAGGATAAAAGCGCACCAGCGATAATCCCACCCCAGGCGCCACTGGGCAGCGATAGCGGGAAGGTTAATCGCCATGCCCAGGGCTATCAGCAGCCAACCGCTGCGCCGGTAGTGATCCAGACTGAAACGCCCGGCCAGCCAACCGCTGCGCATCAGCGCGGCACCCAGCAGCATCATACCTGCCAGCTGCCAGCCGTACTGTACCCCCAGCGCCAGCAGACTGTCGCTTAGCGCCCCCAGCCGCTCGTGGATAGCCTCGCCGCCCTGAGCCAGTTTCCACAGCCGTTCGTACTGAAGCGCCGCGGTATCAGGTACCCAGCTGCGGCTGAAGCCATTACCCTGAATGCCACCCAGCACCAGCAACACCACCACGCCAATCAGGTAAAGCAGCACGCCGGTATTGAACAGCTGACGAACGCCATAAGCGTCGCGCACCATACGCCAGCAAATCAGCCCCACCAGGCCGTAAGACAGCAGAATATCGCCGTCCCACAGCAGCGCAGCGTGCAGAAAGCCCAGCAGCACCAGTAAACTGAGGCGCGCCTGGATCCAGCGTTTGCCACGTGCCAGCAGCATCTGCAATCCGGCGCCGAACAGCAGCGCGAAAAGGGTCAGGAATTTGACCTGGGCGAAAAGATCCAGCAACGCCCATGTCCAGGCGTCGCTAAGCGAGATATGGCCAGCCCAGGCGGGATTCAGCCAGGCCGCCCTCGGCAAACCGAAGGCGTTGATATTCAGAAGCAGGATGCCGAGAATGGCAACGCCGCGAATAAAATCCAGCGTGACATTTCTCTCCATTTTCTCCTGCCCGAATGATTAGCTATGGTGACGGACGGCGCGCAGGAACTCCTGGCGCGTATTCTGGCTCGATTTAAACAGACCGCCCAGCGAAGTGGTGGTGGTGGCGCTGGTCACGTCACGAATACCGCGCGCCTTCACACAATAATGGACTGCATCAATGGATACCGCCACATTGTTGGTGCCCAGAAGGGTTTGCAGAGCCACCAGGATCTGCTGGGTCAGGCGCTCCTGAACCTGCGGACGGCTGGAAAAGAACTGCACGATGCGGTTGATTTTCGACAGGCCAATCACCGTATCTTTGGGAATATAGGCGACGGTCGCCTTGCCATCGATGGTCACAAAGTGGTGTTCGCAGGTGCTGGTCAGCGTGATATCACGCACCGTCACCATCTCGTCCACTTTCATCTTATTTTCAATCAGGGTGATCTTCGGGAAATTCGCATAGTCGAGGCCGGAAAAGATCTCATCCACATACATTTTGGCGATGCGATGCGGCGTCTCCATCAGACTGTCATCGCTGAGATCCAGGTTGAGCAGTTGCATAATCTCCGTCATATGACCAGCGATACGACTTTTACGGGTTTCGTTATCCAGCTCGTGCACCGGCGGACGCAGCGGAGTTTCAAGCCCGCGAGCGACCAGCGCCTCATGAACAAGGGCGGCTTCTTTACTGAGTGACGGCATTTATTTTTCTCCTGCAGGTGTGGCTAATCTCCGCCTCATGGGACGGAGCGTGCGCTCATTGTGCGGTAGCAGGCGCACAGAATCCAGCGGCTAGCCCGATAATGGCTGAAATAGTTGCTGCCTTTCAACCCCGGGCGTAACGAGGGAATGATGCGCCATTCCCGACAGCGGGTGAAGTGAAACTTCCTCAGTCGTCGTGAAATTATTGCCCAACGGCTGCTATGATGAAAGCCACGTGTGCGAGACAACATGGAGTGACATGATGGAAAAAATCGAAGAGCATCGCTGTTTTGGCGGGCTAATGCAGCGCTGGCGCCACGATTCGACGACGCTGGGCTGTCCCATGACCTTCAGCCTGTTCCAGCCCCCTGCGCGCGAAAATGCGCCACCGCTGCTGTGGTGGCTCTCCGGTCTGACCTGCAACGATGAAAACTTTACCACCAAAGCAGGCGCTCAGCGGATGGCCGCGGAACTGGGGATTGCGCTGATCGCGCCGGACACCAGCCCGCGCGGAGACGCTATCGCCGATGACGCCGCATATGATCTGGGCCAGGGCGCCGGTTTCTACCTGAACGCCAGCGAGCACCCCTGGGCCAGCCACTATCGGATGTACGATTATCTGTGCGATGAACTGCCCGCCCTGTTGGATAGCCACTTTGCGTTTTCTGGCAAGCAGGCCATTGCCGGTCATTCGATGGGCGGCCACGGTGCGCTGATAATGGCACTGAAAAATCCGGGGCGTTTCTGCTCGGTGTCCGCTTTCGCCCCCATCGTCAATCCGTGCCGGGTACCCTGGGGACAAAAGGCATTCAGCGCTTATCTGGGCCCCGACGAGGCCGCCTGGCGTGAATGGGACAGCTGCGAACTGCTGGCTGGCGCACCTGAAGCGGCGCAACTACCGATGCTGGTCGACCAGGGTGATGCCGATCCCTTCCTGGCGGAACAGCTACAGCCCGCCCGACTGGCCGAAGCGGCCCGCTGCCGCGACTGGCCGCTGGAGCTGCGCATCCAGCACGGGTACGACCACAGCTACTACTTTATCGCCAGCTTTATTGAAGAGCATCTGCGTTTTCACGCGGGGTATCTGTTTAAGTAACATCTCCGGCCCCGCTCTCGCGCGGGGCATAACGCCCCTGCCTGCGGCGCGAATCCAGCGCTATCAGCATCACCGAGGAAACAATAAGCAGCGTCCCCACCCAGTCCGGAATAGTGAAAACCACGTGAAGCAACAGCAGTGACAGCAGCGCGCTGCTGAGCGGTTCGGCGCAGCTCAGAATGCTGGCCCGCGGCCCGCCGATAACCTGCGCCCCTTTCAGATAGAGGCTAAAGGTGATCGCGGTACCGACGACTACCAGATAGAAGAAAGCCATTAATACGCGGCCATCGCCCGCGATCTGCACCGGCTGGCGCACGTAGAACGGCACCAGCATCAATCCACCCAGTAGCATGCTCCACCCGACGATCGGTAGCGTGCCGTAACGGGCGATAAGACCCGACGAATAAGTAGTGTAAAAGGCAGCGGCAAAGGCCGAGATAATCCCCCACAGCAGCGCCGCGCCGGAAATGCTGAGCGAGGTGGGATTGCCGTGGGTGACCAACAGGAAGGTTCCCGCCAGCGACGTTATGATGGCAACCAGCACAAACGGGCCCGGCCAGCTTTTCCTGGCCAGCGCAAACCAGGCAACGATAATCGAAGGCGCAAGGAATTGCAGCACCGTCGCCGTAGCGGCGTTGGATTTTTCAATGGTCACCAGGAACGAAAGCTGCACCAGCAGCGCGCCGAACAGAGTAAAGAACAGCAGCCGGTAGCGATCCGCGCGGTCGGTAAAAATGCGGAAAATGCGTTCGCCCTGCATAAACGCCAGCATCAGCAGGATCAAGCCGGAAAACAGCAGTCTGACCATGGTCAGCCACTGAGCTGACACCCGGCTGCTCTCCATTATATATTGCGCGCACACTCCGGAACTGCCCCAGAGTACGGCGGCGAAGAGTACGCAGATAATCCCTTTTTTGGTCTGGCCCATGGTTGCTCCGCAGGCAGGAAAAGATGTCGGGCATGATAGCGGTAAAGCGGTTTGTTTTTAAGGTTCATCGCGCAAGAAAGGCCATGTCGCCTGAAGACATGGCCAGTCGGAAGGATCAGAAGCGGTAGTCCGCCGCCAGGAAGTAACGGCGGCCATCCTCGTTATAGCTGTAGTCGTCGCGATTCAGCGCTTTATCGCCCAGATTGAGCACCCCGCCGCGCAGCTTCAGGTTGGCTGTCGCCTGCCAGGCAGCGCCGATATTCCAGACCGTGTAGCCGCCGGGCGTCGGATTGCCGCTGGTGATAGTACGGCGCTCGCCGGTGTAGTCGGTCTGAATGTAGAACGACCAGTCATCGACCGGCAGCCAGTCCAGGGTCGCATGAGCGGTATGGAATGGCAGCTCTTCCAGCGGCTTGTTGCCGCCGTCGCTCAGATTGCGGCCATCGGTATAGGTGTAGTTAAGCGTCAGCTTCCACTGTTCACTGAACGGTACTTTCAGCTCCGTTTCTACGCCGCGGATCCGCGCCCGATCCACATTGTAATAGCGGAATGCGGGCTTGCCGTCGATCATACCGACGTAGTTAGGCCAGCTCGGCGCCAGTGCGGCATTTGAGGTACGGCTGATATTGATCATATTGTCGATATCATTCTGGTAAGCGGTGACGCTGGCGGTCACCCCTTCCAGCCAGCCCTCTTCGCCCGCGTAGTAAAGCCCCAGTTCAAAGCTTTCACTGGTTTCCGGCTTCAGATCCGCGCTTCCTACCACCTTACAGGAGCCGCGACAGGAATTACTCTGCCAGTTCGGGCTAAGCTGTAGCAGGGACGGCGCCTTAAAGGCGGTGGCCCAGCCCCCTTTCACCGTCATGCTGTCCGTCGCATTCCACACCAGATAGGCTCGCGGACTCCAGCGATCGCCGTAGGTTTCATGATCGTCCATACGCAGACCGGTGGTCAGGGCCAGCGGTTCGAACAAACGCCATTCATCTTCGATAAACAGCGCATACTGGCTTGCAGAAGTGCTGCTACCGCCGCCGCCGGTCAAATTCACCGAATCGCTCAGCTTATCGTGGCGCCATTCGCCGCCCATAGTGAGTATATGGTTAAACTCAGTGAGCGGCAGCACCAGCTTACCGTCCAGGGTATTATTGCGCGACACGATGGGCGCGCTGTTGCCGGAATTCAGGTTTTCCAGACGGTCGCCATAGAAGCGCAGCTCGGTGTTGCCGTAATCCCAGCGGCCACGGTGCGCCAGCGAGTAGTTCTGGCGCTCCATGCGGTTTTTATCCAGCGAGTCCGAGGCGCGATCCTGGCGATCGAATCCGTAACCGAAATCGATATCCTGGTTATCCGTGGGAGTCAGCGCGAATTCAACGTTAGCGCTACGGGTGGTATAACCCTCAATGCGCGGCGATTCCCCGGTACTGCTGGTAGCAGAGCGCTGCTGCTTATCTTTTTCACGCTTGCCGAGGCTACTCCAGAACTTCACCCCAAGCAGGTCATCAATAACAGGCCCGGTAACGAACAGGCTACCGTCATAGCTATCGCCAAGATCGCGATTTTCCTGAACCGTGGTATCCAGGCTAAGGCTGCCGTGCCAGGCTCGCCCGACTTTACGGGTGATGATATTGATGACGCCACCGAGGGCGTCTGATCCATACAGCGATGACATCGGGCCGCGCACCACTTCGATACGTTCAATGGCGTCCACCGGGATCCAGTTCAGGTCAAAATCATTGTGGCGGAATGCCGCATTGCGGGAATTAACGCGCTTGCCGTCGATCAGAATCAGGGTATAGCTGCTGTCGAGGCCGCGAATACTGACACCCTGGCGGTTATCCCCTTCATTGGTCAGTTGAATCCCCGGCACCTCCTTCAGGACATCCTTCAGGTTCTGCACCGGCCGGCGCTTAAGATCTTCACCGCTAATCACGCTGATGCTGGCGGGCGCGTCTTTCAGGTTTTGCTCTACCCCAGCGGCCGTCACCACCATCACATCTTCTTCCTTCCGCTCCGCGTCGGTTTCAGCCCAGGCGGGCAGCATCAGCGCGGCGGCGGACAGGCACACGCCTCCCCGCACCACAGGATTTAACCTAAACATTCTTTTCTCCATGAGGTAAATAACGCAAATCAATCAAATTTGCTCACACAGCAAAGTCATCAGAGTCGATGACGGCGGTCATCATACTGGCCTCCGAACGGGTATTTTCCCGTTATTCAGCGCCGCCCTTGACCGTGATTCCCCAGAACGATCAATGACTTTAAGCCAGCCAAACACGCTTTTTTACAATTTTTGCAAAAGATAAAGCAAATGATAATTGTTATCAATATCTTTATTAAATAAATGGAGAATATAGAAATGTGACAGATCAGGAACAGTAGGAAAGGATAAAAAACGGGGCGCCAAAGCGCCCCATAGACAGGAAAATTACTTCTTCAGATGCTCCGGGAACTCCATCTCGCTGTAGCGAACGAAGTGGGTGCCTCTGAACAGCTTATAGCCGAACCAGATAGCCAGGAACAGCGGAATACCAATGTAGGTGGCGGTGACCCCCACCCAGTCGATGCGATCCTGCAGGAAGGCTTCATAGTTCTGACCCAGGGTGATGATAAGGCACAGAACAAAAGCGAAGATCGGCCCCAGCGGGAAGAAGCCAGAACGATACGGCAGCTCATTAATATCATGGCCCTGCATCACATAACCACGGCGGAAGCGGTAGTGACTGATAGCGATCCCAAGCCAGGCGATAAAACCGGTCATCCCGGAGGTGTTGAGCAGCCACAGGTACACGGTCTGGTTACCAAACATCGAGGTCAGGAAGCACAGCCCGGCCACCACGGTGGTGGCGTACAGGGCGTTACGCGGCACTCCGCCCTTCGACAGCTTCGAGAACACCTTCGGTGCCTTTCCATCGCAGGCCAGGGTATACAGCATACGGGTAGAAGCATACATACCGGAGTTACCGGCAGAAAGTACGGCGGTCAGAATAACCGCATTCATTACCGCCGCCGCGGAAAGCAGGCCGGCATGTTCAAACACCAGCGTGAAGGGGCTGACGCTGACGTCGGTCACGTCGTTACGCAGCAGGCTCGGATCGGTGTATGGAATGATCAGGCTGATAATCAGAATAGCGAACACGTAGAACAGCAGAATTCGCCAGAACACCTGGCGTACCGCACGAGGGATATTTTTCGCCGGGTCGGCGGATTCACCGGCGGCGATCCCGATAAGCTCGGTGCCCTGGAACGAGAAACCGACGATCATCGCCACCCCAATCATGGCTGCGAAGCCGCCCGCAAAGGGAGCGTCTCCGGTGCTCCAGTTAGCCCACCCTGCGGGATGCGCACCTTTGAAGATGCCCAAAATCATTAACAGGCCGGTAGCGATAAAGATGATAACGGTCGTCACCTTGATAAGCGAAAACCAGTATTCCGCTTCACCGAAGCCTTTTACCGAAATGTAGTTGAGCAGGAACATTATGCCCAGAAACAGGGCGCTCCAGATCCAGCCAGGGGTATCCGGGAACCAGTAAGTCATCACCAGTTGCGCCGCTACCAGATCGACAGCGATAGTCACCGCCCAGTTGTACCAGTAGTTCCAGCCCAGCGCGAAGCCAAAGCCCTCTTCCACGTACATCTGCCCATAGGTCGAAAAGGAACCGGAAACCGGCATATAAGCTGCCAGTTCGCCAAGGCTGGTCATCAGGAAGTAGACCATCAGGCCAATCAGCATATAGGAGAGCAGCGCGCCACCCGGGCCTGCCTGAGAAATTGTCGCGCCGGAGGCCACAAACAGCCCTGTGCCAATCGAACCGCCAATGGCTATCATCGTCAAATGGCGCGCTTTCAGTTCGCGCCGTAGCCCAGTCGGCTGTGTGCTGTTATCTTCAGAAACCATAAGAAAATTGTTGCTTATTCAAATAATGAGGCGCGATTGTAGCAGAAGTTGCCAAAAGCGCCCGACGCAATTCACCGGTTATAAGATCGCTTCATGACAGCCGAAGAATTATAAGTAAAGCAAAGAATAGCGCATCGGCTATAGCGGCTCGCAGTAGCGCAAAAAGCGCTGCAGCGCGCTGGAGATATGCTTCTGGCGGTGGTGAATACGGTAGAGCGTACGCACCAGATTAGGTAGCGGTACCTCCAGCGCCACCAGGCTGCCGTTATCAAGCTGCTCTTCAATAACCCGTCGCGACAGGCAACTCACCCCCAAACCGTTACGCACCGCATGCTTGATAGCCTCGGAATTACCCAGCTCCATGCCGGGTCGAAAGTGCGGCAGATGGGAAAGCAGCAGATAATCAACAATCTCACGGGTGCCGGACCCCTGTTCACGCAGAATCCACGGCGCGGTGGCCAGCTGCTCCAGAGTAACCGGCTCCCGGGCCAGCGGCGAAGTCGGCGCGGCAAAAACCACCAGCTCATCGTCAAGCCAGGGATCGGTGACGATATCCGCCCTATGGCAGGGCCCTTCGATCAGGCCGATATCTACCCGGAAGTCGGCCACTGCGTTAATCACATCCTGACTGTTGCCAATGCTGATATCCAGCGGCAGCTCGGGGAAGTCGCGGCGATAGCGGGCGACGACCTCCGGCAGAATATAGTTGCCGATAGTGCTACTGGCGCCGACGCGGATAGCCCCGACATCGTTACGAAACAGTTGCTCAATCTCCCCGGCCTGCTCCAGCAGCCCCACAGCCCGGGGATAGAGCAAACGTCCATGCTCGTTTACCACCAGCCGTTTACCGACCCGATCGAACAGCTGAACACCAAGCTGCCCTTCCAGATCGGCCAGGGCGGCGCTGACCGCTGACTGGGACAGAGAGAGCACCTGGGAGGCCTGAGTGGTGGAACCGCTCTTCAGGACTTCGGCAAAGACCTCAAGCTGACGCAGTGTGATATGCATAGAATCCCCATGATATGGGCCAGTCCGACCCGTAATGCTCTAAATAATTTGAATTGCAGGACATCGCTGCCACAGGCAGATATGTCCGTGCTTCAGCACGGCCCTATGGTGCGAGGCCCATGAACGGGCCGAATGGCTAAGTACCGCTAACCTATCTACAGCCTGAAGCATGACGAGCGTTACTACTTATTCAGATTGATTATAAAGATATAATCAATTTTATCTTTATACCAGCCGGGCTTAAGCTTCTCCCCATCATTCGGGAGGAGATTTATGACAACGTCTACGTTATCCGCGCCACACCGTCGTACCCTGTGGCACTTCGCGCCAGGCCTGCTGCTGAGCGCGCTGATTGCCGCTATCGCCCTGTGGGGCGGCAATCAGCCCCTGGTGGCAGGCGCCGGATTCAGCGCCCTGACGCTGGCCATTTTGCTCGGTATGGTGGTGGGTAATACCCTTTACCCTAAAGTATGGCGTCAGTGTGACGCAGGAGTGCTTTTTTCTAAGCAGCATCTGCTGCGACTGGGGATTATTCTCTACGGCTTTCGCCTGACCTTTGCGCAAATTGCCGATGTCGGCGCCAGCGGCATCGTTATCGATATTCTGACCCTTTCCAGCACCTTTGGGCTGGCCTGTCTGCTGGGCCAGCGCCTGTTCGGTCTTGATCGTCAGACCAGCTGGCTGATTGGCGCCGGCAGCAGCATCTGCGGCGCGGCGGCGGTACTGGCATCAGAGCCAGTGGCCAGGGCGGAGGCCAGTAAGGTCACCGTGGCGGTAGCAACCGTGGTGATATTTGGTACCCTCGCCATCTTTATTTACCCGGCGCTGTGGCCGTTGCTCAGCCACTGGTTTACCCCGGAAACCTTCGGTATCTATACAGGCTCAACGGTACACGAAGTAGCTCAGGTGGTGGCCGCAGGGCACGCCGTCAGCCCGGAAACCGAAAACAGCGCGGTCATCGCCAAAATGCTGCGGGTGATGATGCTGGCCCCCTTCCTCTTGCTGCTGGCGGCGCGAGTGAAGCAACTGGCCCCTACCGGTCAACAGGAAAAGAGTAAAATCACCATTCCCTGGTTCGCGGTGCTGTTTATTGTGGTGGCAGTGTTTAACTCCTTTCACCTGCTGCCGGATACGCTGGTACAGGAGATAGTCGCACTGGATACCGCGCTGCTGGCCATGGCCATGGCGGCTCTGGGTCTGACTACCCACGTCAGCGCCCTGAAAAAAGCCGGGCTGCGGCCGATGCTGTTAGCGCTCATCCTGTTTATCTGGCTGATTGTCGGCGGTGGCACCATTAATCTGGCGGTGCAACATCTGTTCTCATCGTGATTGATACCCGAATTAGTTCGGATTGCATCAAAGCGGCAACCGAGCGACAAACCGGTTTGAACAACGTGTACGCCGGCCCGCAGGCTCATCCCCCCGGGAGCATCGCCATACCAGGGGCCGGGGCGAGCAAAGACCGCCAACAAAGAGGCAGCCCGAAGTATAAAGGGGATAAGATTTTTGCCGGTCGAACCGCTATTATAGGCACTTCCCTGCGGGACGACCGGAGAACAACGATAATGAAGTATATTGGAGCGCACGTCAGCGCGGCTGGCGGCCTGGAGAACGCCGTTATCCGCGCCGCAGAGCTGGAAGCCACCGCTTTCGCCCTGTTTACCAAAAATCAGCGCCAGTGGCGGGCTGCGCCGCTCAGCGAAGAGACCATCGAAAATTTTAAGGCGGCCTGTAAAAAGTACCATTTTGGCCCAGGCCAGATCCTGCCCCATGACAGCTACCTGATTAATCTGGGCCACCCGGTTCAGGAGGCGCTGGAAAAATCGCGTACTGCCTTTATCGACGAAATGCAGCGCTGCCAGCAACTGGGGCTTTCGCTGCTTAACTTCCACCCCGGTAGCCACCTTAAACAGATTTCCGAATCCGAATGCCTGGCGCGCATCGCCGACTCCATCAATATTGCGCTGGAGCAGAGCGAAGGGGTGACGGCGGTCGTTGAGAACACCGCCGGTCAGGGCAGTAACCTGGGATTCCGCTTCGAACAGCTGGCGGAAATTATCGAAGGCGTCGAGGATAAGTCGCGGGTAGGGGTCTGCATTGATACCTGCCACGCATTCGCGGCCGGCTACGACCTGCGCACCGAAGAAGCCTGTCGCGAAACCTTTGCCGATTTCGAACGAACGGTCGGCTTTCACTATCTGCGGGGCATGCATCTGAACGACGCGAAAAGCGAATTCGCCAGCCGGGTGGATCGCCACCACAGCCTGGGCGAAGGCAATATCGGCCATACAGCCTTTCGCTGGATAATGCGCGATCCGCGCTTCGACGGCATTCCGCTGATACTGGAAACCATTAATCCGGATATCTGGGATAAAGAGATTGCCTGGCTGCGCGCCCAGCAGAACGACTAATCGCCGCACATCGCGGGGCCGACAGCCGGCCCCGCGTCATTCAGCCATTAAACGGTTTTAATTCCACCTTCGCCATCATGGCGGCCAGCCGGGAACGATCGCTGACGCCTACATTGCTCTGGCTCACCGCCAGTGCCGCCACCGCCGTCGCCAGACGCAGGGTATGTTCGCTACTTTCGCGCATCAGCAGCCCATAGATCAGGCCGCCGACCATGGAATCACCGGCGCCGACGGTGCTGATCACGTCGCAGGCAGGTGGACGGGCTATCCAGGCGCCGGAGGCATTGACCCACAGCGCCCCTTCGGCGCCAAGAGAAATCACCACATGGGCAATGCCCTGTTCGCGCAGCTGATGGGCTGCTTCAACGACATCCTGCATGCCCTCCAGCGGGCGACCGGCCCAGATCTCCAGTTCACGACGATTAGGTTTCACCAGCCAGGGCGCCGCTTTAAGACCGGCCTTCAGCGCTTCGCGGCTGCTGTCGAAGATAATGCACGGACACTGGCGGCGCAGGCGTACCATCCAGTCGGTAAAGTCGTCGGGCTGTACACCCACCGGCAAACTACCGCTGACGCACACCATGTCAAACTGGCCCAGCCAGCTCAGGGAATCGGTAACAAAACGCTCCCAGTCCGGGCGGGTCACTTCAAAACCGGAAAAGTTGAGATCGGTCACTTCGCCATCTTTTTCGGTCATCTTCACATTGATGCGGGTTCGCCCCTGCACCACCTGAAAGCGGTTGGCGATACCCAGTTCGCTGAACAGGTGCTGGAAGCCTTCCTGATTCTCTTTCCCCAGAAAGCCGCCGACGGTCACGTCGATGCCCAGATCCTTCAGCACCTTAGCGACGTTAATGCCCTTTCCTGCAGCGTGCAGACCGGTGGTGCGCACCAGGTTCACTTCGCCGCGCTCAATCTCTTCACAAAAACCCACCAGGTCATAGGCCGGATTAAGGGTAATAGTGGCAACGCGTCTGGTCATGCCACATCCTCCCCCAGGCCACTGGCGATGCCTTCACCGATCGCTTTCAGCATGGGTGAGGCATCCTCGCCACAGGCGGTAAAACGCAGACGGTGTCCCTTTTTCGCGCCCAGCGCGACTATCTTCATCAGGCTGCGGCCGCTGGCCGCCCTGCCCGTTCCGTCGAGGTTTATCACGGTAATGTCACTCTTAAACTGTTTGATAATATTGACCAGTACGGCGCCCGGACGGGCATGAATACCGTATTCGTTGCGTATCACAAAATCTGCTATCTGCGGCGTGGGTTCACTGGCAGTTTCATCCCGGGTCAGCAGCCTCAGCAGCGTCGCGACGTTAGCGTTTAGCAGACGTTCACCCTCTCCCTGGCTGAGCAGCGCGCTCAGACGCCCCAGAATTTGCAGCGCTTTATCATCCGCCACCGACGTGGTGATTAGCAACGCGACCGGGAGCCCGTCTGCCAGGAATGGCGTTCTGGGGCGGCTGATGGCGACAGCGCTGATGAGATTACCGTGCAGGCTGTCGTTCAGCCAGACCCCCTGCCCCAGATGATTAGGGCACTGTTCACTGGCGCTATGCGCGAAAGCATCGTTAATCGCGCCTCTGGCCTTCAGCATCCCGATATTCAGGGCCTGAAGCACCGCCAGATCGCGGGCTTCCGCATCCAGTATCAGGGTACCGGCATCAAAAATTAACTGGCTGTGCGGCCCCTTTTCCATCAGCGCTCCGCCGGTCCAATGGAAAGAGTCTGGCGCCCCGCGTGCGGCATAGCGACTCCCGTCATAAATTGAAACGTTTCAGCTATCGGACCATAAAAAACGACGCCATGCAACTTTTCGCCGCAGGATATAGGCGCTGAAACGTTTCAAAAAATCCCGCAATAGTGTCCGTCATTCACCGAATTCAGGCAAGTTCCTGGCTGATTCCGGCCACAGAAGTTTGATTTTCAGCACAGTTTCAGCCGATATCAGCCCCCGGTGCGGCGCCAAAAAACCGCTCATCACTCACCGCCCTGCTTACAAAGATGGAATAGCGTTTTGATTTTCGATGCCGATTTTGATTTTAGTGACTGTTTATTTATCTTCAGGCCCGTTACACTGCGCGCGTTAATTCATCAACTCAAACATTTTCCATGCAACCTGACTCTACCCTGCCTCGTTCAGGCCCCGTGAACCTGACGTCGGCGGCGTTCCTGATCGTCGCGTTTCTGACCGGTATTGCCGGCGCGCTCCAGACGCCTACCCTGAGCCTGTTCCTGAGCGAAGAGGTACACGCCCGTCCGGCCATGGTGGGACTGTTCTTTACCGGCAGCGCGGTTATCGGCATCCTGGTCAGTCAGTTTCTGGCCAGCCATTCTGACAGGCGAGGCGATCGCAAAAGCCTGATCCTGGTCTGCTGCCTGCTGGGGGCGCTGGCCTGCGTACTGTTCGCCTGGAACCGTAACTACTTTATTCTGTTATTTATTGGCGTCTTTCTGAGTAGCTTTGGTTCTACGGCGAACCCGCAGATGTTCGCCCTGGCCCGGGAGCACGCAGATCGTACCGGGCGCGAAGCGGTCATGTTCAGCTCTATCCTGCGCGCCCAGGTGTCACTGGCCTGGGTGGTGGGGCCGCCACTGGCCTATGCGCTGGCCCTGGGTTTTGGTTTTCAGGCGATGTATCTGAGTGCCGCAGCGGCCTTTATCGTGTGCGGGCTCATCGTCTGGTTCTGGCTGCCGTCGATGCGTAAGGATCCCGCCGCCGGGGCGGGCCGCCTGGAAGCACCGCACAGTAATCGCCACGATGCCCTGCTGCTGTTCATCGCCTGTACCATGATGTGGGGCAGCAACAGTCTCTACATCATTAATATGCCGCTCTACATCATCCACGAGCTTAAACTGCCGGAAAAACTGGCCGGGCTGATGATGGGCACCGCTGCCGGGCTGGAGATTCCCACCATGCTTATTGCCGGCTATTACGCCCGGCGCTTCGGCAAACGCTTTCTGATACGGGTGGCGATGGTCGGCGGGATGCTGTTCTATATCGGTATGCTGACGCTGCACAGCCCGATGCTGCTGCTGGCGCTACAGCTGATGAATGCCGTCTATATCGGGATACTGGCGGGCATCGGCATGCTCTATTTCCAGGACCTGATGCCAGGCCAGGCGGGCGCCGCCACCACGCTGTACACCAACACCACCCGCGTTGGCTGGATTATCGCCGGTGGGCTTGCAGGTATAGCGGCAGAGCTCTGGAGCTATCATTCGGTATTCTGGCTGGCGCTGGGAATGATTGCCGTCGCCGTCTGGTGCTTACTGCGCATTCGCGACGTTTAGGGTGCCGTCGCTTCCTCAAGATGGATAAGATACGCCAGCGCCTGCTCCCGGCTGGTGCCGCACATCGCGGCGTGCGGACTCAGGCTGGCGCAAACGGCAGGGCGCAGTGGCGAGCCGAAAAGCTTACAGCGCTGACGCTCGTCGAGCTGCACGCAGGGCACGCCCGCAGGCTTGCCTTCAGGCATACCGGGGATCGGACTGGATATTGAAGGGGCGGTGCAGCAGGCACCGCAGTCAGGGCGACAGTCCATCTGAAGGCTCCGGCCGGAAAAACCGCTACTCTAACAGCCCATTTCCCCCACAGCCACCCTCTTTACCTACAGAGAATTTTCTTGCCTGAACGCGGTGCCGCGAGTACCTTGTCGCCATATTTTTATCGCGTTATCGATCAGGATTGATGTATGGCAAGAGCTAACGAAATCAAGCGCGGCATGGCCGTCAACTACAATGGCAAGCTGCTGCTGGTGAAAGATATCGATATCCAGGCCCCGAGCGCCCGCGGCGCGGCCACGCTCTATAAGATGCGCTTTTCGGATGTCCGCACCGGTCTCAAGGTGGAAGAGCGCTTTAAGGGTGACGATATTCTGGACACCATCATACTCAGCCGCCGCCCGGTTAATTTTTCATACGTCGACGGCAACGAATACGTCTTTATGGATGACGAAGACTACACCCCCTACTCCTTTAACCAGGAGCAGATTGCCGACGAGCTGCAGTTTATTCCCGAAGGCGGTATTCCCGGTATGCAGGTTCTGACCTGGGACGGCCAGGTACTGGCGCTGGAGCTGCCCCAGACGGTGGATCTGGAAATTACCGAAACCGCACCGGGCATTAAGGGCGCTTCCGCCAGCGCCCGTACCAAACCGGCCACCCTCTCAACCGGCCTGACGATTCAGGTGCCGGAATATCTGGTGACTGGTGAGAAAATCCGTATTCACGTGGCCGAGCGCCGCTATATGGGACGCGCCGAGTAATCGGCCATAAAGAAACGGGAGGCCAGGGCCTCCCGTTTCTTTTGATAACCGATTACAGCAGTTCAGGGAACAGCAGCTTTTTCAGCGCCAGCTCAACGCCGCGCACTTCCGCCAGCCCCTTCAGACGCCCGATGGCGGAATAGCCCGGGTTGGTCTTTTTATGCAGATCGTCCAGCATCTGATGGCCGTGATCCGGACGCATCGGGATCGGACGCAGGTCACCTGCCGCCTTACGTCGCGACTCTTCGCTCAGAATCGCCTTCACTACCGCGACCATATCCACATCTCCCTGCAGATGCGCCCCTTCGTGGAAGGTTTTCGGATTCTGTTCCCGGCAGGTGGCGCGCAGATGGGTAAAGTGAATGCGATCGCCGAAGGTTTCGATCATATTCACCAGATCGTTATCGGCGCGCACGCCGTAAGAGCCGGTACACATCGTGAAGCCGTTATAGATACTGTCTACGGTCTGTTTCATCCACTGCATGTCTTCAATGGTAGAGACAATACGCGGCAGACCCAGGATCGGGCGCGGCGGATCGTCCGGGTGAATCGCCAGGCGCACGCCAGACTCTTCTGCCACCGGTACCACCGCTTTCAGGAAATAAGCCATGTTTTCGCGCAGCTTCGCTTTATCGATGCCGTCGTATTCCGCCAGACGAGCTCGGAACTGATCGAGGGTATAACCCTCTTCAGCCCCGGGCAGACCGGCGATGATATTCCGGGTCAGCTTATCAATATCAGCTTCGCTCATAGCGGCGAAGTACTCCGCCGCCTGGGCGCGCTCCTGGTCGGTATAGTCGGCTTCGGCCCCCTGACGCTTGAGGATATGCAGTTCAAACGCCGCAAAGGCAATCTGATCGAAACGCAGCGCCTTTGAACCATCCGGCAGAGTCCAGGCCAGATCGGTACGGGTCCAGTCCAGAATCGGCATAAAGTTGTAGCAAACGGTATCAATGCCGCATTCGGCCAGGTTACGCACGCTCTGCTGCCAGGCTGCGATATACCGATCGTAGTCGCCGCTATGGGTCTTGATATCTTCATGGATCGGAATGCTTTCGACCACCGACCAGGTGAGCCCTTTTTCCGCCAGCAGCCGCTGACGCTCGCGGATCTCTTCAACCGGCCAGACCTGGCCGTTGGGAATATGATGCAGCGCAGTGACCACCCCAGTCGCGCCCGCTTGCCGAACATCATCAAGGGTAACCGGGTCATTAGGCCCATACCAACGCCAGGTTTGTTCCATCGCCATCTCCTCGCAAAAGATGTTATACCAATCAGTTAATGCAGTTACCCTACATGCCCTGCAAATTCCGTCAATATTATCCGCAGTATTGGTTGATCTACTTCACATTCCCCCGATAAATAAGGCACACCAATTTCATTTGTTGTCATATAACTTTACACTGGCAATGTTAATCAATGGTTATCGGGAATAACATTTCATGAACACTATCGCCAGCGCCGCGCTGCCGTCCGGCGTTCGTCTGCCGGGCTATGACCGCACACAGCTTAAAAGCCGCATCGTTCACCTGGGATTTGGCGCCTTTCACCGCGCCCATCAGGCGTTGCTGACTGACCGGGTTCAAAACCTGCTGGGCGGCGACTGGGGCATTTGCGAAATCAGCCTGTTCAGCGGCGACAAACTGATGAGCGCGCTGCGCGCTCAGGATCACCTTTATACCGTGCTGGAAAAAGGCCCGCAGGGTAGTGAAGCTATCGTAGTCGGCGCCGTTAACGAATGCCTGAATGCCCGGCTCGATGGTCTGCCCGCCATTATTGAAAAATTCTGCGAGCCTCAGGTCGCCATTGTGTCGCTCACCATCACCGAAAAGGGTTACTGCATCGATCCGGCCAGCGGCCAGCTCGATGTGAATAATGAGCGAATTCGTCACGATCTCGAGCATCCGGATCGGCCCCATTCCGCGCCGGGCATTCTGGTGGAGGCCCTGGCTCGCCGCCGGGAGCGTGGCCTGGCGCCTTTTACCGTACTTTCCTGCGATAACATTCCCGACAATGGTCATACGGTGCGCAATGCCGTGCTGGGCCTGGCGCAACAGCGCGACAAAGCCCTGACGGACTGGATCCGCGATAACGTGACCTTCCCCTCTACCATGGTAGACCGTATCGTACCCGCCGCCACGGAGTCATCACTGCAAGAAATAGCCGATACGCTGGGGGTGGAAGATCCCTGCGGCATCTGCGCCGAGCCGTGGATTCAGTGGGTGATTGAGGATAACTTCGTCGCCGGACGCCCGGCCTGGGAGCAGGTGGGCGTACAAATGGTTCAGGATGTCCTGCCCTGGGAAGAGATGAAACTGCGCATGCTTAACGGCAGTCACTCATTTCTTGCCTGGCTGGGCTATCTGGCGGGCTTTAATACCATTGCCGACTGCATGGCCGACGCCGATTTCCAAACCGCCGCCCGGCGCCTGATGCTACAGGAACAGGCGCCCACGCTGAATATTCACAACGTCGATCTGAACGATTACGCCAGCGGCCTGATCGCGCGCTTCAGTAATCCCGCGCTACCGCACCGCACCTGGCAGATCGCCATGGACGGCAGTCAGAAACTGCCGCAGCGGATGCTGAACGGTATTCGCTGGCATCTGGCTAACGATAGCGACTGGCCGTTACTGGCGCTGGGCGTGGCGGGCTGGATGCGCTACGTCAGCGGCGTGGACGATCGCGGCGAGTCGATCGACATCCGCGATCCGCTGCGGGAAAAAATCACCGTCCGGGTGGCGCAAAGCAGCGAGCAGGAACGCGTTAGCGCACTGCTGACGCTCAAAGAGATCTTCGGCGACGACCTGCCGGCCAATCCCGCCTTTGTCGACGCCGTGGAGCAAGCCTGGCATCTGCTGTGCCGTAAGGGCGCGCGCGGCGCCGTAGCCGCGACACTTGCCGGTTAACCCTTCAGGGCGACGGCAAACGCCTGGCCGCGCCCTTCTCTTTTCGTTTTTTTTTCGCCAGGATAGTACGGTTCCTTCGCGGCGCTGCCGCAACATCACTATTATCCCGGAGCACCTGTGACAAAAACCAATCTGATTACCGGCTTTCTTGGCAGCGGTAAGACCACCACCATCACTCACCTGCTGGCCCACAAGCCTGAAAATGAGAAGTGGGCGGTGCTGGTAAATGAATTTGGCGAGATAGGTATTGACGGCGCGCTGCTGGCCGATAGCGGCGCGCTGCTGAAAGAGATTCCCGGCGGCTGTATGTGCTGCGTCAACGGTCTGCCCATGCAGGTGGGACTCAATACTCTGCTGCGCCAGGGGAGACCCGATCGCCTGCTGATCGAACCCACCGGGCTGGGGCATCCGAAACAGATCCTGGATATGCTGAGCGCCGACGTTTACCAACCGTGGATCGATCTGCGCGCTACTCTGACGCTGCTCGATCCGCGCCAGCTGCTGGAGCCCCGCCTGCAAAACGACGAAAACTTCCGCGACCAGTTGGCCGCCGCCGACATTATCATTGCCAATAAGGCTGACAGGCAGGATCGGGAGAGCCGCGCGGCGCTGGAGGAATGGCTGAGTCGCAATCAGGATGAGCGCAAAGTCGTTACCGTAAGCCAGGGCCAGATCGATCCCGCCCTGCTGGAAGAGCCGCGCCGCAATCTGCGGGCATTGCCCACAAGCGCCGGTCACAGCCATTCTCATTCCGCTTCCCGGGGACTGGCGGCCCTGAGTCTGGCGTCTCATCAACGCTGGCGCCGCAGCCTGAACAGCGGCCAGGGCCACCACGCCTGCGGCTGGATCTTCGACCCGGAAACATGCTTCGATACCATCGGCCTGCTGGAATGGGCGCGCCTGGCGCCGGTAGAGCGTGTTAAAGGCGTTATGCGCATCCCCGAAGGTCTGGTGCGCATCAATCGCCAGGGTCAGGATTTCCATATCGAAACCCAGAATGTGGCTCCGCCGGACAGCCGTATCGAGATCATTCACAGTGAAGAATGCGACTGGAATCGACTTCAACAGGATTTGTTGAAGCTTCGTTTACCCGACGAGGGTCAGAGCGCCGCCACCGTTGACGATTCGTTTACCGGTTAACGGTTAGCGTGTTTCCCACCAGCGTTTACTGGTGGGAAACCTATGACTCGTTCTGATTACACTCACATTCTGTTACTGAACGCGCTGGGACTGGCGCTGTTCTTTTCGTGGTATCTGCCAGCGAACCACGGATTCTGGTTTGCGATAGATTCCGGTATTTTTCATTTCTTTAACGCCGGGCTGGTTAACAGCCGCGCTTTTCTGTGGCTGGTAGCCATCACTAACAACCGGGCTTTCGATCTCTGCTCGCTGCTGTGTATGGGTCTGCTGATGCTAAGCTACTGGTGGGGAAGCTCCGCCCGCGAGCGGCGTTGGATATTTATTATGGGTCTGACTATGCTGCTGACCGCCGTCGTGCTGAACCAGCTAGGGCAGCGTATTCCGGTAGAGCGCCCGAGTCCGACACTGACCTTTGAAAACGCACATCGCGTCCGTGACCTGCTGCCGGTTTCCACTAAAGACGCCTCGCGTGACAGCTTCCCTGGTGACCACGGAATGATGCTGCTGATCTTCGCTGGCTTTATGCTGCGCTATTTCGGACGCCGGGCCTTCACCGTCGCGCTGATCATTGTGGTGCTCTTCTCGCTGCCGCGTATGATGAGCGGTGCTCACTGGTTTACCGACGTTTTTGTCGGTTCATTATCGGTTGTACTGGTGGGACTGCCCTGGTGCCTGATGACCCCATTAAGCGATCGGATTATTCTCTGGTTTGACCGTCATCTTCCCGGCAAATATAAACAAACAAGCAACATTTCAGACTAATTAATTCAACACAACCTTCATAAATTGCCGGGAATAATTCCCGGCAATTTCTCTGAGTTATTTGATCTCATCGCTAACACTTTTTCTTTTTGTTCATAAAACCACCACAACACCTTTTTTTTAACCGCCAGGCTCTTGTAAAATTCGCTAACATTTACAGGCTATCCATCACAAAACTTATCGTAAAACAGACGTAAAAGCCCTCGCCAACCGGCGATTGATCGGGTAATCTTTCTCTCGTTTTATCGCCGGGTTTTTGGGTACCCTGAATAATAAAACGTGCGCCATGCCACAGTTTTATTATTCCAGATTTGTCTCATTCCCGTTCGATACTTATTCTCGTCACGTTTGGCATTTTCATAACGACGTTGTCGTTAAGGACATCAAGGGATCAAAAACACAATGGTCACATCTCAGCCGATTTTGAGATATATTCTGCGGGCTATCCCCGCAGTCGCGGTGGCAGCCGTGCTCTCGGCCTGTAGCTCCACCAATACTGCTAACACTATGCACACACCTTCACCCAGCAGCGGTAATAACGGATTCTTACTCCAGACTTCTCAGGACGAATTCGAAAGCATGGTGCACAACCTGGATATTAAATCCCGTTTAATGGATCAATACGCCAGCTGGAAAGGGGTTCGTTACCGACTGGGCGGCGATACCAAAAGAGGCGTTGACTGCTCCGCATTTGTACAACGCACATTCCGCGAACAGTTTGGTCTTGAACTTCCCCGCTCCACCTCACAACAAAGAAGCAGTGGCACTCCCGTTTCCCGCAGTAAATTGCGCACCGGCGATCTGGTTCTGTTCCGTGCAGGTTCCACTGGACGTCACATCGGCATCTATATTGGTAATAACCAGTTTGTTCACGCATCCACCAGCAGCGGCGTCATGATTTCTAATCTCGATGAGCCGTACTGGAACAAGCGTTATAACCAGGCAAGACGGGTTTTAACCCGCAGTTAAGATTATTTCAGTCCCTTGATACCTTCTCAGGGAAAGAGAAAGAAAAAGCGCTGCCGGGCAGCGTTTTTTTTATGGTTACACTATGATTATCATTACCTGAAAAAACCATTTAGTAGCAAAATACTACGGATGCTTTTATTAACTTACGTGACTATCTTCACATATAAAAGCATGCTTTCCTTTTAGTCTGTGGCTAAAACAACGTCGCATAGACAGACATTTAATTTGGTCTCTAACGTGCCCGGCAGAAAAATATTCGACCATTACCTCTCAACGCCCAGAAGAATCGCTGCATTAAGCCTTCTCATTGGACTATTATGCGCCATTTTTGCAGGCTGCTTTACCGCAAGCTGGCTGTATCATAAACGTCAGGCCAGCTACGACGTTCTGATCCAGGATATTCGCGGCTATATGGACGCCTTTTTTGGCGAACTGAGCGCCACGGCACAGGCCATTCAGCCTCTGACCATGACGGACTGCGGTCATGTCGTCTCGCAGCTCACCTCCCATGCCGCCTTCAACGTTAACGTACGCGCTTTCTTACTGGTAAAGGATGGCGCCGCCTACTGCTCTTCCGCCACCGGCCACATGGATTTACCGCTTCAACAGCTGGCGCCGAATATCAACATTAATAAGGCGGTGGATCTGGCGATTATGGAAGGCACGCCCATGCTGCCTAACAAACCTGCCATTGCGGCCTGGTATCGCAACCCGCTGGTACCGGATCGTGGCATATTCACAACCCTGAATGTCAACCTGACCCCCTATCTGCTCTATACCGAGCGCCAGAGGGACGTCAACGGTATCGCGCTGGTGATTGGTGATAAAGCGCTGACCACCTTTTCGCCGCGGGTGATTGCGGTAGATCAACTGTGGAGCCACCCGACCCGGATTACCAATATCAAGGGATTCCCGATGTCGCTGTGGCTGTATGGCGATCTCCTGACCACCGAGGATATCCAGCTCAGCCTGCTGGCCGGACTGGTGCTGGGCCTGGGAAGCGGGCTTCTGTGTAGCCTGATACTGATGACGCGGTTGCGTAACGGACGGGAAATCCCGACCGCCATACGCCGCAACCAATTCCATATCGTCTGGCAACCGGTTGTTACGGCACCAGGAATGGAATTCACCGGCGTTGAGGTATTGATGCGCTGGGATCATCCCAGCGCCGGCCCTATCTCTCCGGATGTCTTCATCGCCTGGGCCGAAGCTCGTCAATTGATTGTACCGCTAACCCGCCATCTGTTTACGTTAATCGCCAGGGATGCGCCGCGCCTGAGCCAGATACTGCCGGTCGGCAGTAAGCTCGGCATTAATCTGGCCCCCAGTCACCTGCACGCACCGGAATTTAAGCAGGATATCCGCGATCTGGTGGCCGCCCTGCCGGCGAACCATTTCCAGCTGGTTTTTGAAATCACTGAGCGCGATATGCTGAATGAAAATGTGGCCTGCGACGTTTTTAACTGGCTGCATCAGCAGGGCTTTGAAATCGCAGTGGATGACTTCGGTACCGGCCACAGCGCCCTTATCTACCTGGAGCGTTTTAAACTCGACTATCTGAAGATCGACCGGGGTTTCGTTAGCAGTATCGGTATGGAAACGGTGACAACGCCAGTGCTTGACGCCGTTATCACCCTGGCAAAACGCCTGAATATGGCCACCGTCGCCGAAGGCGTTGAAACTCAGGAGCAGGCCCGCTGGCTGGTGGAACAGGGGGTTAATTATCTGCAGGGCTATCTGTTCAGTCCCCCACTCCCCATCGAGGAGCTTATCGAATGGCAGAAGCGGCAGGATTAATTTCACAATCGCGCCTCAGTCACTTATTATCAAGCCACTGGTTTTTCCGTGGTTCTTATCGCCGTTCGCCTCAGGAAGAGACTATTTCGGCGATGCATTTTCCTTTATAACAGGATTGCTGACGACGATGTTTGTGCGCATATTCGTCCTGCTGCTTGGCCTGATAAGCGGTTCCGTCATGGCGCAGGAAATTCACGAAAGCTACGCGTTTTCCGTACTCGGAGAGCCTAAATACGCCGTCGATTTTAATCACTTCGATTACGTTAACCCCGCAGCGCCCAAAGGCGGCAATATCACTCTGTCGGCTATTGGCACATTTGATAACTTCAACCGTTATGCGCTACGCGGCAACGCGAGTATCCGCACCGGTGAACTGTATGACGCGCTGTTTGCCACCTCCGATGACGAACCGGGCAGCTACTACCCGTTGGTCGCCGAAAAGGCTCGCTATCCGGCTGACTACGCCTGGAGCGAAGTCAGCATTAATCCCCGCGCCCGATTCCACGACGGCAGTCCCATTACCGCCAAAGATGTGGAATATACCTTCCATAAGTTTATGACCGAAGGGGTGCCCCAGTTTCGTATCTACTATAAGGGCGTGAAGGTTAAGGCAATCTCCCGACTAACCGTTCGTATCGAACTGCCGAAGCCCAGTAAGGACACCATGCTGAGCCTGTTCACCCTGCCGGTGATGCCGGAAAAATTCTGGCGCCATCACAATCTGGGTGAACCGCTCCCCAGACCGCCGCTCTCCAGCGGGCCTTATCGCATCAGCGCCTGGCGTATGGGGCAGTACGTTATCTTTAGCCGGGTGAAAGATTACTGGGCCGCCGACCTGCCGGTTAACCGTGGCCGCTGGAATTTCGATACTATCCGTTATGACTACTACCTGGATGACAATGTCGCCTTCGAAGCCTTTAAGGCCGGGGCCTTCGATTTTCGCGAAGAGCCCAGCCCGAAAAACTGGGCGACCCGCTACGTAGGAAAAAACTTCACCAATAACCATATCGTGCGCGAAGAGCAGAATAACAACTCCGCCCAGAATGCCCGCTGGCTGGCCTTTAATATCAAACGCCCGATATTTGCCGATCGCCGGGTGCGCGAAGCCATTACTCTGGCCTTCGACTTCGAATGGATGAACAAGGCGCTGTTTTACGGCGCGTACAGCCGTACCAACAGCTATTTCCAGAACACCGACTATGCGGCCCGCAATTACCCTCAGGCTGACGAACTGACGATACTGGCGCCATTTAAAAAATCGCTGCCGCCCGAGGTATTTAGCCAGGTCTATCAACCGCCGGTCTCCCGGGGGAACGGTTTCGACCGCGATAACCTTCTGAAAGCCCTGGCGCTGCTGAAGGCCGCCGGTTGGGAGTTAAAATCCGGCAAGCTGGTTAACGCCAAAACCGGCAAGCCCTTCATTTTTGAACTGTTGCTGCCTGGCGGGGGCAATAATCAGTGGGCGCTGCCCTTTAGCCACAATCTGGAACGGCTGGGCATTAAAATGAACGTCCGCCAGGTGGATAACTCCCAGCTCACCAACCGTCTGCGCAGCCGCGACTTCGATATGATGCCGACGGTATACCGCGCCATGACGTATCCCAGTTCCGATCTCCAGATCCTCTGGGATTCCGCCTTTATCGACTCCACCTGGAATACTCCGGGCGTTCAGGATCCGGTGGTGGACAAGCTGATTAGCCAGATAATTGCCCATCAGGGCGACGAGAAGAGGCTGCTGCCGCTGGGGCGAGCGCTGGACCGGGTGCTGACGTGGAATTTCTATATGCTGCCCATGTGGTATATGGCTACCGACCGCCTTGCTTACTGGGATAAATTCTCCCATCCGGAGATTCGCCCGCGTTACTCGTTGGGTTTCGATACCTGGTGGTATGACATCAACAAAGCCGCACGCCTGCCGGCGGAACGACGCTAAGGAATATAATGAGCGCCTATCTTATCCGTCGACTACTGCTGGTGATCCCCACCCTGTGGGCCATCATCACGCTGAATTTCTTCATCGTTCAGGTCGCTCCCGGCGGGCCGGTCGACCAGGCTATCGCCGCCATTCAGTTTGGTCAGTCCCCCGGCATGCCCGGCGTCACCGCTGGCGGAGAAGGCGCCAGCCATGCCCATACTGGTATCGCCCGACCGGGGGAAAGCCAGTACCGGGGGGGACGCGGTCTGGATCCGGAAGTGATCGAGGAGATAACCAAACGCTACGGCTTCGATAAACCGATACACGAGCGTTACTTCAAAATGCTCAGGGACTATCTGAGTTTCGACTTCGGCAACAGCCTGTTCCGTAGCGCCTCCGTGGTGCATCTGATCAAAGAGAGCCTGCCGGTTTCCATCTCGCTGGGACTGTGGAGCACCCTGATTATCTATCTGGTGTCGATTCCGCTGGGGATCCGTAAAGCGGTCAGTAACGGCAGCCGCTTCGATATCTGGAGTAGTGCGGCGATCATCGTTGGCTACGCCGTGCCGTCGTTCCTGTTCGCTATTTTGCTGATCGTCTTCTTCGCCGGCGGCAGCTGGCTGGATATCTTCCCGCTGCGCGGACTGGTCAGCGCTAACTTCGATACTCTGCCCTGGTACCAGAAGATTACCGACTATCTGTGGCACATCACGCTGCCGGTGCTGGCTACCGTTATCGGCGGATTCGCTTCACTGACCATGCTGACCAAAAATGCGTTCCTCGACGAAATTCGTAAGCAGTACGTAGTGACCGCCCGGGCTAAAGGGCTGGATGAAAAGCGCATTCTGACCCGTCACGTTTTCCGAAACGCGATGCTGCTGGTCATGGCCGGTTTTCCGGCGGCCTTTATCAGCATGTTTTTCACCGGTTCGCTTCTGATAGAGGTGATGTTCTCGCTTAACGGCCTGGGGCTCCTGGGCTATGAAGCCACCGTTTCCCGCGATTATCCGGTGATGTTCGGCACCCTGTATATCTTCACTCTGGTAGGCCTGTTGCTGAACATCCTCAGCGACCTGACCTACACCCTGGTCGATCCGCGCATTGATTTCGAGGGGCGTTCATGAGCCGTCTTAGTCCCGTTAACCAGGCGCGCTGGTCGCGCTTTCGTCAAAACCGCCGCGGCTACTGGTCGCTGTGGATTTTCGTGGTGATTTTCGTACTCAGCCTGTTTTCCGAACTGATCGCCAACGATCGTCCACTGGCGGTGCATTATCAGGGCAACTGGTACTTCCCTGTGGTAAGCGACTATCGCGAAAGCGACTTCGGCGGACCGCTGCCCACCCGCGCGGATTACCAGGATCCCTGGCTGCGCCAGAAGCTGGAATCTCAGGGCTGGGTGCTGTGGGCGCCAATCCGCTTTGGCGCCACCAGTATCAACTTCGCCACCGACCAGCCCTTCCCTTCGCCGCCGGCGCCGGGTAACTGGTTGGGTACCGATGCCAACGGCGGCGACGTGCTGGCGCGTATCCTCTACGGCACCCGTATTTCGATTCTGTTCGGCCTGATGCTCACCCTGTGCGCCAGCGTTATCGGCATTCTTGTGGGGGCGCTCCAGGGGTATTACGGGGGGCGCGTCGATCTGTGGGGACAGCGGGTAATTGAAGTCTGGTCCGGCATGCCGACCCTGTTTCTGATTATTCTGCTGTCAAGCGTGGTGCAGCCCAACTTCTGGTGGCTGCTGGGCATTACCACCCTGTTCGGCTGGATGAGTCTGGTGGGCGTGGTACGCGCCGAATTCCTGCGCACCCGCAACTTCGACTACATTCGCGCCGCCCAGGCGATGGGCGTTAGCGACGGCGCTATTATCCTGCGTCATATGCTGCCTAACGCCATGGTGGCTACCCTGACATTTTTGCCGTTTATCCTGAGCGGCTCAATTACCACCCTGGCCTCGCTCGACTTTCTGGGCTTTGGTCTGCCGCTGGGCTCGCCGTCCCTTGGCGAACTGCTGCTGCAGGGCAAGAATAATCTCCAGGCGCCCTGGCTGGGGATCGCCGCCTTTCTGTCGCTGGCGATTCTGCTGTCGCTGTTAATCTTTATTTTCGAAGCCGTACGCGACGCCTTCGATCCATCCCGGGGACGATAACCATGACCACGCCGCTCCTGTCGATAGACCAGCTTTCCATCGCCTTTGACCAACAGAAGGTGGTGGAGGATCTGTCGCTGAAAATCGAAGCGGGCCAGACTCTGGCGCTGGTGGGCGAGTCCGGTTCGGGAAAGAGCGTGACCGCCCTTTCGGTGCTGCGTCTGCTGCCTACGCCGCCCGTCAGCTACCCTTCCGGTGAGATCTTTTTCCACGGTCAGCCGCTACTGCGCGCGCCGGAAAGGACGCTGCGCGCTCTTCGCGGCAACCGTATTGCCATGATATTCCAGGAGCCCATGGTATCGCTAAACCCGTTGCACAACGTGGAAAAACAGCTCTATGAAGTGCTGTCGCTGCACCGGGGTATGCGGCGAGAGCCGGCGCGCGCTGAAATTATTACCTGCCTGGAGCGGGTGGGGATCCGCAACCCAGGGCAGCGACTCAACGATTTTCCGCATCAGCTTTCCGGCGGCGAGCGCCAGCGCGTGATGATCGCCATGGCGTTGCTGACTCACCCTGAACTGCTGATCGCCGACGAGCCCACCACTGCGCTGGACGTTACGGTTCAGGCTCAGATCCTCTCGCTGCTGCGCGAGCTGCAAAAAGAATTGAATATGGGCATGCTGTTTATTACCCATAACCTGAATCTGGTGCAACGATTGGCGGATGACGTTACCGTCATGCGCCGCGGCCGCTGCGTGGAGCACAATACCATGCGCCAACTTTTCGCCTCTCCCGGCCACGACTATACCCGCATGCTGCTGGCGGCGGAGCCTTCCGGGGAGCCCGAAGCGTTTGACTCGCAGCAGGCGCCGCTGTTACAGGTAGAGAACCTGGCAGTGGCTTTCCCTGTCCGGCGCGGCATTCTCAAACGAACCGTGGGTCACCACTATGGTATTCGTCACCTGAGCTTTACGCTGCGACCGGGTGAGAGCATCGGCCTTGTCGGCGAATCCGGCTCCGGTAAGAGCACCACGGGACTTGCGCTGCTGCGCCTGATCCATTCCAGCGGCACGATTCTGTTCGATGGCCAGCCTCTGCACCAGTGGAATCGTAAACAGATGCTGCCAGTACGCCGCCGCATTCAGGTGGTATTCCAGGATCCCAATTCATCGCTGAACCCTCGCCTGACGGTGCAGCAGATTATCGAAGAGGGACTAAAAGTTCACCATCCCCAGTTGAACGCGGCGGAACGCGAAGCGCGCACCATCACCACGATGCAAGAGGTCGGGCTGGATCCAGAGACCCGGTATCGCTATCCGTCGGAGTTTTCCGGCGGCCAGCGCCAGCGTATCGCCATCGCCCGCGCCCTGATTCTGCAACCAGAGCTGGTTATCCTGGATGAACCGACATCCTCGCTGGACAGAACCGTGCAGGCGCAGATCCTGGCGCTGTTAAAAAACCTTCAGCGTAAACACCGGCTGGCTTATCTGTTTATCAGTCACGATCTGCAGGTGGTGCGCGCGCTCTGCCATCAGGTAGTGGTGCTGTGGCAGGGAGAGGTCGTGGAGCAGGGAGAGTGTCAGAAGGTGTTTAGCGCGCCAGAAACGGAATATACCCGTCAGCTACTACTGGCGCCCGACTGAGACTATCTTAGAAGGGCGCGGCGGCGGAAAATGGCTCGGCGATAGCTACGCCGCAGTTTTTCAGGCGGCAGGTGGTGGCGTATTCATCCTGACAGCGCACAAACAGGCAGGGCTCCCCTTCGCACTCCAGAATCGAACTTTCGACGTCGATATCGCTCAGAGCCAGGCTCAGGTTACGCATAACCGACCACGCCTTGTCGCCGTTCGGACTCAGGAGCTTAAGGCCTACCAGGCTGTTGTCTTCGCACAGGCCGTTTGGCGTGGGCGGAATCGGTTCAACACTTGAACCTGCTAAACCCGCGGCCCAGCGATAGCTGTTGGGCAAGCGATGGACGATGGAAAGCTGTAGTGTATTCAAACTGAAGTCCCCGGAAGTACTCATATTGATATAATTATTGCACAAAGGTTAACATAATGTTGTTTAACATTACATCAACCAGAGTCCCCTCTCCCTCTTTCATCGCACTGAATAACCGCTAAGTCACAGCCGCTGCGGGGGATGTTTATGTGACGGGAACCCATAATTTTGCGCTATATGTACCCTTTTATGGGAGCTAACTCAACTTTTTTTACTACAAAGATGTGACTTTTCTTATCCCATAACGTTACAAACGCTAAACAACTATATCAGCTTTACCGGTAACTTTGTTGATATGGATTAAGAAACAGGGCGCCGTCCGGCGCCCTGAAGCAAGTCGGCCCCGCGATTAGCGGCGACTGGCGTAGCGATAGAAGAGAATCGACAGGGTGGCGCACAGCGCCATTGAACAGATCATCGGCCAGGCGGAACGAAAACTCACCATAGCCAGCAATGCGCCGGTAATAGCGCCGATGCCAAAGCGGAAGGTACCCGCCAGCGAAGACGCGGTTCCTGCCATATGGGGAAACTCGTCGAGTATCACCGCCATTGCGTTGGACGACACCAGCGACACACAGCTGATAAACGCCGCCACGCCCAGCACCATCGCCCAGAAGCCCACGCCCGCAAGCTGCGTCGCCACCAGCCACAGCGCCATGGCAAACTGAACGAACAGGCCGAAGCGGAACATATTCACCGCCCCCGCCCTGCGCACGAAACGGCTGTTAATGGTGGTCATAACAATCAAAAACAGGATGTTAAGCGCAAAATAATAGCCGAAATGCTGGGCCGGAACCTGATTCAGTTCGATATAAACAAATGGCCCGGCACTCAGAAACGAAAACATCCCCGCAAAGCTAAAGCCGCTGGCCAGCATATAGCTCAGTGCCCGCTTGTGGCGAAACAGCGTGGCAAAATTCCCCAGCGTGGTGCGAATGTGAAACTTCTGACGCCGCTCCCGCGGTAGCGTTTCATCGATCAGAAACAGGATCATCAGCGACGCCAGCAGCGCCGCGGCGGCCAGGATCCAGAAGATCGCATGCCAGTTAAACCACACCAGCACCGCGCCGCCCATCATTGGGGCCAGCAGCGGCGCGACTGTGGTTACCAGCATCATAAAAGACATCATGCGCGAAAACTCATCCCGGGAGTATGTGTCACGCATCAGGGCGTTAATCACCACGCTGGCGGAGGCGGCAGCCAGACCGTGCAGAAAACGCATACCGATCAGCATGCCGATAGTCTGCGACAGCGCGCAGGCCACCGCCGCAGCAGCGAAAAACAGCGTTCCTCCCAGAATCACCGGTTTACGCCCCAGACTGTCGGACATCGGCCCATAAAGCAACTGACCGATGGCGAACCCCAGGATATAAGTGCTGAGGGTCATCTGCGCGCTGCCTCCAGGCACGCCGAACTCCCGGGCGATGCCGGGCAGCGCAGGCAGATACATATCGATCGACAGCGGCATTAACATGGCCAGCAGGCCGAGGATAAAAACGATCCCCAGTGAGGAGTTTTTCCCGGTGTTGGTCACTGATGTTCTCCTGAATTTAACGCGGCGGTAATCCGACGCTGGCGATTTCTTCTGCGGTCAGAGGACGATATTCCCCCGGCGCCAGATCGGGGTCGAGCGTAATAGCGCCGATACGCTCCCGGTGCAGCGCCACGACGTGATTACCCACGGCGGCGAACATCCGCTTCACCTGGTGGTAGCGTCCTTCGCTAATGGTCAACAGCACTTCGGTAGGGGTAATCACTTCCAGCTGCGCCGGTCGGGTCGGCGCTTTCTCGCCGTTAAGCTGTACGCCTTCGGCAAACTGGTGGGCGATATCTTCCGCCAGCGGCGATTCAAGCTGTACCCGGTAGGTCTTATCGCAGTGGTGGCGCGGCGAGGTAATACGGTGCGACCACTGGCCGTCATCCGTCATCAGCACCAGCCCTGTGGTATCGATATCCAGCCGTCCGGCGGCGTGCAGCTCATGGGCCACCGGCTCATCCAGGAAATAAAGAATCGTCGGATGATCGGGATCTTCGGTGGCGCAGACATAGCCCTGGGGTTTGTTCAACATGAAATAACGCGGGCCACTCTGCTGAACGAGCGGATTGCCATCAAAGGCTACCTGATGCTCCGGCTGAAGCTTAAAGGCGCCGTCTCTGACCACATTGCCGTCAACGGTGACCCGCTGGGCGCGAAGTTCTCGCCCCGCAATGGCGCGGCTGACGCCCAACTGCCGGGAGATAAATTTATCAAGTCGCATGAAATTATTATGCCTGTCTGTTGCAGATACCGGCCGCAGCGGCGCGGATACAAGAAATGGTAAATCAGTGGGTCAGTATAGCGATCTCGCGCCTTCGGTAAAAGCGCAGGAAAACCCCATTTTGACGCGGTGTTATGGCATAATACCGCGATGTTTCACCCAATGCCTGCGCTATGTCTTTTCGTTTACGCCCCTATCAGCAGGAGGCGGTCGCCGCCACGCTGAAGCACTTCCGCCATCATGACGCTCCCGCCGCTATCGTGCTGCCCACCGGGGCCGGTAAGAGTCTGGTTATCGCCGAGCTGGCGCGGCTGGCTCGCGGCCGGGTACTGGTACTGGCCCATGTCAAAGAGCTGGTGGCCCAGAATCACGCCAAATATTGCGCTCTGGGGCTGGAAGCTGACATCTACGCCGCCGGACTGCAGCGTAAAGAAAGTCAGGGAAAGGTGGTGTTCGGCAGCGTTCAGTCGGTGGCCCGTAACCCTGACCATTTCAGCGCAGAATTTTCCCTGCTGATTATCGACGAATGCCATCGCATTAGCGATGACGAGAAGAGTCAGTATCAGCAAATTATCAGTCATCTGAAAAATGCCAATCCGCGCCTGCGCCTGCTGGGCCTGACCGCCACCCCTTACCGTCTGGGTAAAGGCTGGATCTATCAGTTCCACTACCACGGTATGGTGCGCGGTGACGAAAAAGCGCTGTTTCGCGACTGCATCTATGAACTGCCGCTGCGCTATATGATAAAACACGGCTATCTGACGCCACCGGAGCGTCTGGATATGCCGGTGGTACAGTACGACTTCAGCCGCCTGCAGGCCAGGGAAAACGGGCTGTTCAGTGAAAGCGATCTCAACCGCGAGCTGAAAGATCAGCGACGAATTACGCCTCATATCATCAGCCAGATAGAAACGTTCGCAGCAAACCGCCGGGGCGTGATGATCTTTGCCGCCACGGTAGAACACGCCCGGGAAGTGACCGGGCTGCTGCCCGCCGATCGGGCTCGCCTGATTACCGGCGAAACCCCTGGCCCTGAACGCGACCAGCTTATCGACGCCTTTAAGCGCCAGCAGTTTCGCTATCTGGTGAACGTTTCGGTGCTGACCACCGGCTTCGATGCTCCCCATGTCGATCTGATAGCCATTCTGCGCCCTACCGAGTCGGTTAGCCTCTATCAGCAGATAGTGGGTCGCGGCCTGCGGCTGTTTCCCGGAAAAGAGAATTGCCTGATCCTCGACTATGCCGGGAATCCGCACGATCTCTACGCCCCGGAAGTGGGCACACCGCGTAAGCAAAGCGATAACGTCCCGGTGCAGGTTTTTTGCCCCGACTGCGGCTTCGCCAACATCTTCTGGGGCAAAACCGCTGCCGATGGCACCCTCATCGAACACTTCGGGCGCCGCTGCCAGGGCTGGTTCGAAGACGACGATGGCCAACGCGAGCAGTGCAGCTACCGCTTTCGCTTTAAGCAGTGCCCCAACTGTAATGCTGAAAATGATATCGCCGCCCGGCGCTGCCATGAGTGCGGCCAGGTACTGGTGGATCCCGACGATATGCTAAAGGCGGCGCTAAAGCTAAAAGACGCGCTGGTGCTGCGCTGTAGCGGCATGGTCCTGGCACAGGGCAGCGACGCCAAAGGCCCCTGGCTGAAAGTGACTTATTACGATGAGGACGGCGCCGAGGTGAGCGAACGCTTCCGGGTAAGCTCCCGGGCTCAGCGCACCGCCTTTGAATTACTGTTTATCCGCCCCCACAGCCGCACACCCGGCGTCCCCCTCCCCTGGATGACGCTGGATGACGTAGTGGCACAGCAGCGAACGCTGCGCCACCCTGACTTCGTCGTCGCTCGCAAAAAAGGCGCCTGGTGGCAGGTTCGGGAAAAGGTTTTCGACTATCAGGGCCGCTTCCGACGCGCTAACGAACTCTAACGCTGAATCCGCGATCAGGATTGCAGACTGGCCAGCCGCGCCGCGAAACCGACAAACAGCATACCGGTCAGGGCGTTGCCCAGCTTAACCAACCGGGTACGGGTACGCACATAGCGGGTAACAAAGGCGCCGGAGAAGATCAGAAAGCTCAGATAAGTAAAGCTTATCAGCTCCAGGACGCAGGCCAGAATAAAGAAGGCCATACCCGGATGCGCAGCCTTAACGTCGATAAACTGCACGAAGAAAGAGACGTAGAACAGAATCGCCTTGGGGTTGGTCATGCTCAACACCAGCGAACGGCGCAGAATCGCACGGCCCGGCACCGCATCATGCCCCGACGCCTGCCCTTTCCCTTTGTTAATAAAGGTGGCGTACAGCATCTTGCCCCCCAGGTACAGCAGATAAATCGCCCCCAGGTAGCGCACCACGCTAAACAGCACCGGCGTGGTCTTAATCAGGGTCGCCACCCCCGCGTAAGCCATAAACATCAGCACCGCATCGCCGGTAAAGACGCCGCTGGCCGCCAGGTAGCCTTTCTTCACGCCATGGGCCACGCTGGTTTTCAGGACGAACAGAGTGTTCGGCCCCGGCACCAGCACAATAAATACCGCCCCAAAGAAATAGGTCCAGAAATTCAAAACCCCAAACTCAGCAAACACTTACTTTACTCCGAATCCCTCCGCGCCAGCGGAGCCATCATACTCGTCAATTATTGCGCGCAGATGCTACTCCAGATACCGGATAGTTTAAAGTTGCCGGCATGCTTTTTCCCGCAGCGCCGGTTTCCGTTGCCGCGCAAGCCTCTTGCCGCTATAATGCAGCCCGCTCTGCAGCCGCAGGGCAGAACATTCGCCTGTTGCTGGGTCGCCTGTAACAGGATTTATATATAGAGAGACATCAATGTTTACTATCAACGCAGAAGTACGTAAAGAGCAGGGTAAGGGTGCGAGCCGCCGCCTGCGCGCAGCTAACAAGTTCCCGGCAATCATCTACGGCGGCTCAGCCTCCCCGGTAGCTATCGAGCTGGATCACGACCAGGTTATCAACACTCAGAAGAACGAAGCGTTCTACACTGAAGTACTGACCGTGGTTGTTGACGGTAAAGAAGAGAAAGTCAAAGTTCAGGCTGTACAGCGTCACCCGTTCAAGCCGAAACTGACTCACATCGACTTCCTGCGCGCGTAATCGCCGGGTCGCCGAAAAGGAAAACGCCGCATAATGCGGCGTTTTTTTATGCCCGGGATTCAGCCCCCGGAAGTGCGACGCTGTAACTGGTCGCGCAGGTTCGGCGGCGTCCCTTTTATGGTCAGGGTATCGGTCGCCGGATCCCAGAAAATGCGTTCCCCCAGCAGCATGGCGTCGAAGTTAATGGTCAGGCCACCGCCGCTACCGGCGAATTTGGTGAGCTGACGCAGCGTGCTGCGATCCGCCGGGAAGCTCTCTTCCAGTTCGTATCCCTGCTCGGCGGTAAATTCCTGAAAGCTCTTTTCACCGAAGTTCGGCAATTCCTGAGAAAGGGAAGAAAGTTCGATCTCTTCTCCGGCCTGCAGCTGTTCGCTGCAATAGCTGTATACCTGCTGACGCACGTTCTGGCGCTCGCTCTTATCCAGCTGCGCCTCTGCGGTATAGTCGTCCACCGCCTGTAGCAGGCCGCGATTCTGAGCTTTGGCATCCAGACCGGCGCTGGCCCCCAGGAAATCCATAAAAAAGTCGGCAACCTTGCGCCCTACCCGCCCTTTCAGGAAAGTGAGATAGCGGGTGGATTCCGGATTGGTTTCCCACTCGGTCAGGTCGATACGCGCCACGATATCGGCATGATTGATGTCCAGATAGTGCGTGGTGCTGAGATCGAGCTGCTCGTTCACCCGCATGCTGCTCAGGTTGTTCAGTACCGCCACCATCAGGTACTCCACCGCCAGATAGCGATACTGGCAGAACAGGACAATACCGCCATCGGCGAACGGATATTTCGCCAGCTCGTCGCGCAGCCGGCCGGTCGCCGCACGGCTGAAGCCCAGAAAATCCTCTTCGCCCTTGCGACACAAACGCAGCGCATCCGCCAGTTCGCTCTCTTCGCTGAACAGACCATAGGCTTTGCTTTTAGCGCTATAGACCCGGTGCAGTTCCGCCATCATCTCTTCCACCGCCGGGCTTTCCTGCAGCAGGCTGTCCCTGAGAACCAGCTCCAGCGTCTGCTCATCGCGTTTAATCAACTGGTGCAAGGCTATCTGGTCGATATCCAGACTCATGTTAAACTCTCCTGATATGGCTGTATTGCGCCATTATACATGAGCGCCGCTGGCGATCATTGCCACAGGCCCACCAACGGCGCATAAAGGCGCCGGGTATTCAGCCACGATTGGCCGCTGGCTGCAACCGTGATAAAAAAGCAGAAAAAGCCCGACGTCTACGGTAAGATGCTCCCTTTCCGGAAACATACTGATAACTGATTTTTATGCCGCAAACATCCCGCTATAGTGACGAACGCGTTGAAGCGCTGCTCAGCGAACTGGTTGAGGTGCTTGAGAAACATCATGCGCCGACCGATCTCTCCCTGATGGTTCTGGGGAATATGGTCACCAACCTGATTAACAGCAGTGTGGCACCAAACCAGCGGCGTGTTCTGGCCCGCTCCTTCGCCGAGGCGCTGAACGCCTCTATTCGCGAAGATAAAGCTCATTAAGGAATAATGTTAACGAGTTATGGTGACTAACCGTCAGCGCTACCGCGAAAAAGTCTCCCAGATGATTAGCTGGGGGCACTGGTTTGCTCTGTTCAATATTCTGGTGGCAATCCTGCTCGGTAGCCGGTATCTGCTGGCCGCTGACTGGCCGGGTACGCTGACCGGTCGCCTGTACTCGTGGTTCAGCCTGGCGGGGCACTTTAGCTTTCTGGTGTTCGCCGCCTACCTGCTGATTCTGTTTCCGCTCACCTTTGTGGTGATGTCGCAGCGCCTGATGCGCTTTCTGTCGGTGGCTTTCGCCACGGCGGGAATGACGCTATTGCTGATCGACAGCGAAGTCTTTACCCGCTTTCATTTGCACCTGAATCCCGTGGTCTGGGAGCTGGTGATTAATCCCGACCAGGGCGAGATGGCCCGCGACTGGCAACTGATGTTTATCGGTGTGCCGGTGATACTGCTTGTCGAGATGCTGTTCGCCACCTGGAGCTGGCAAAAGCTGCGTAGCCTTAGCCGTCGTCGTAATCGCTACGGTAAGCCGCTGGCCACGCTGTTTTGCATCTCCTTCTTCGCCAGTCATCTGATGTATATCTGGGCCGATGCCAATTTTTATCGCCCGATCACCATGCAGCGAGCCAATCTGCCCCTCTCTTATCCAATGACGGCCCGCCGTTTCCTTGAGAAACACGGTCTGCTGGATGCCCAGGAGTATGAGCGTCGCCTGGTGGAACAGGGGAATCCGGAAGCGGCGGCAGTTCAGTATCCGCTCGGCCCGCTAAGCTACCGGGATATGGGCGCCGGCCATAACGTTCTGCTGATTACGGTAGACGGGCTGAATTATTCCGACTTTGAGAAAACCATGCCGCAGCTGGCGGAATTCGCCCGCCAGAATGTGAACTTTACTCAGCATATGAGCCCCGGCAACAATGCCGATGGCGGTATATTCGGGTTGTTCTACGGCATCACGCCCGCCTATATGGACGGCGTGCTCTCTTCCCGTACGCCGGCCGCCTTGATCAGCGCGCTCAATCAGCAGGGCTATCAGTTGGGCCTGTTCGCCTCCGACGGTTTCGGTAATCCGCTGTATCGCCAGGCGCTGCTTTCCGACTTCTCGCTGCCGCCCGCCCACAATCAGCCGGACTCGCAGACCGCCAGCCAGTGGATTAACTGGTTGGGCAAGTATGCCAACGAGGATAACCGCTGGTTCTCATGGATCTCGTTTAACGGCACCCGTGTCGATGAACAGAGCAATCAGCAAAACTTCACGCGTCGCTATACTCAGGCCGCGCGCAATGTAGACGGTCAGATTGGCCGCGTGCTGGATGCGCTACAGCGCAGCGGCAAGCTGAATAACACCGTGGTCATTATTACCGGTAGCCACGGCGTGCCGCTGGATAAGCAGCGCGACAGCTTCGGCTGGTCCCGCGCCCGGATTCAGGTGCCGATGGTTATCCACTGGCCCGGCACCCCTGCCCAGCAGGTCACGCGTCTGACCGACCATCGGGATCTGATGACAACCCTGATGCAGCGTCTGCTGCACGTGCGGACACCGGCCTGGGAATACTCACAGGGCGAAGATCTCTTTGCCGCTAATCGCAGCAATAACTGGGTTGTGGGTGCCGACAGCAATACGTTATCCATTACCACGCCGGAGATGACGCTGGTGCTGGATAACAACGGTAATTACAAAGTCTGGAACCGCAAAGGAGAAGAGCTGAAGCAGGAGCGACCGCAGTTGAGTCTGCTGCTGCAGGTGCTGACCGATGAAAAACGCTTTATTGCTAACTGATTGATTATTTATAACTCACTCAGACGGTCAGCCCCTTGCATTCAGCGAATAAAACGGTAGTATTAGCCCCACTGAATCGGCACGTAGCGCAGTCTGGTAGCGCACTGTCATGGGGTGTCAGGGGTCGGAGGTTCAAATCCTCTCGTGCCGACCAAAATTCCCAGGAAAAAGCAGCCTCTTATGGCTGCTTTTTTCTTTTACATCGTTTTAACATGGTGAAACGATGGTGAAACCCTGTCACGTGAAAGCCTGCAACTTCCTCCATAATCCATCCTCTTTAACATCTGTCATTCATTTCTTTGAATGAAAATTCTGATTATTACCCACTAAAAATCAATGGTTGTTAGCTGCTATTAATCCTCTGGTACGTCTTTGAGTGAACCTGAATACCCACTTTTTTCTTGCTAACAGAATGATGTTTTGTGTAATTTAAAACCTTAATAACAACATGGATAAAGAGGTTAACTATGGCAATTCCGGCTTATATGTGGCTTAAAGATGATGGCGGCGCGGATATCAAAGGCTCCGTTGATGTGATAGACAGAGATGGCAGTATCGAAATCATTAGTTTCGGACATTCCCTAAGAATTCCCACCGATGACGCTACCGGAAAACTAACGGGAACCCGTATTCATGGTGCAATGAATCTGGAAAAGGTGTTTGATTCGTCCTCTCCCTATCTCTATAAGGCGGTCGCAACCGGTCAGCGCCTGCATTCCGCCGAAATCAGATGGTATAAAATTAACGACGCCGGGCAGGAAGTCGAATATTTTAATATGCTGCTGGAGGGGGTAAAGGTGGTTTCGGTTTCTCCTTCAATGGTAAACGAAGACAAGACTAACCATGTTGAACATGTGTCATTACGCTATGAAAAAATCACATGGAAATATTGTGATGGTAATGTGCAGTTTACCGACTCATGGAGCGAGAGAACAACAGCATGATTACAGTAACCCCTCAATTACTAATGGGCATCTCATTGCCATACAGAAGTAACAGGGGAAGAGCAGTCGCACAACAAGCCAATTTTCACGCGCTTCCCTTTCATATTAATCATTGGTTTTCTGTTTATGAGATTAATAAAAACAAACTTCGGGTTGCGCATTTCCTCGCACAAGCATGCTGTGAAACTGGCTACTTCTTATGGTTGACAGAGCGCCCCGCTAAAGGTGGACTCGAATATGAACCAACAACAAATGCAGGTAGGCGGGTTGGTAATAAGTTTCCAGGGGATGGGCCAAAATACATAGGGCGAGGATTGTTACATCTGACCGGCAGAGAAAATTATCGCCGTTATGGTGATCAAATCCATCAGGATTTAGAGGGTAATCCCGAGATAGTGGCTAAAGATTTATCATTAGCTGTAAGAACGTCCTGCATGTTCTGGAAAAGTCGTGGATTGAATTTCCTGGCTGATGCAGACAACTTTGACGAAATATGCCACAGGGTAAATGGAGGGATAAACGGAAAGCCTGAGCGCCGCAGAGCACTTAACAAAGCAAAGCAGTTACTGAACATATAATAACATCCCGCATATTATGCGGGATGTTTAATTAAAACACATCGGTAACAATAAAAACACGTCCGATATCAGAACATTCATATGACAGATTGTCACCTCCGATTGCAGATGGAATTGCATACCTTTCTGATATAGCTATAATACCATTGCTGCTTTTTATCTCATAGAATTGATTATATACTTTCTTATTCATATATCGTTCATAAAGCATGCCGCCAGGTTTGATATCTTCCGGATGTTTCTTGTCATAGCTAAACATGACCAGTTTTTCCAGAACATCTTTTTGTTTCATTTCTTCAGATGCCAGTCTTTTGACTAAGAAACTCAGTGATTTATTTCCCACATCAAATGAGTTTATATATTTATCTTGCTTTTCTATTCTGGCTTTATCGCTCTTAGGGATATCACCCAACCCGGAAATTAACGCTGTATGAACCACAGAAATAATTTCGTCTTTTCCATCGCCTTGTGAACAATCCGGCCCTGTATAAACCGGCTCAGTCCCGTGCACTACTCCAGACAGGGCCAACAATGCACACAGCAAAATCCTTTTTTTCATACAAAATCCTCTTCATCATAAAGGGTATGTTGACATGATAGCGTAACAGCAGTACCGCTATCTATCCAAAATAATCCACCGCTGGCAGCGTCCCTTTCTTCCCCTTCTCCCCTTTCTGCGAAATATCCGTTGCCAGGTCAATTTCCAGCGTAAAACCGCTTTCAGACATCGAAAATTGCAGGCTCTCTGTCAGCCAGTTGTGATCTTCCCTGACCCCAAACCCCTGCGTTGTGATCCGACTCTCTGCCGTCAGTTTCACCAGCTCTGGCACCACCGGCATGGTCAGTGACATTTTTCGCCCGGATTTTTCCACCCGCTTCACCTTCGCGGCGGCGTTCTGCTGCGCATGGCTCTGATCCGGTTGGGTGTGGGGATGTATCTTGTCCGTGCCGTCGTGCTCCACTTCGTGGCTTTTAATCTCGCCGCTGGCCGGGTCGAAATAGTTAACCGTCACCTTACCTTTCTTTTTCGCCGTAGACTGCGCCCCGTCCCGCTTCCTTTCTGAATAGTTCCACCGGGATACCATCTCAGGCGTGATCGTAACTTCAACCATTTCGCGACCCGATACCGTCTGGCCGGCGCCATACTCCAGGAATAACCAGAATCCGTTGGTTGGCTTGCTCACCGCGCCATAGAGCGCCGCCAGCCGGGACAGCAGCGCCGCGTCAGATTCAGCGTGCTGGATAAGATGTAAGAAATTGCCCACAAAAACAACTCCCAATCTTAGGACTACCGGTTGCCTGCGCTACCTGAAATGTACAGCCTGGCGCAGGCTTCCAACTATACAGCTGTTTCAGGCATGCACTGTATATATACCCTTGCAGATACAGAACCTTTTCCCTGCCGGGAATTATATCTTTCCGAGCGGAGTACGGGGCAACTGTTGTGATCGGACGCCATGGAAACATTACTTAATGGAAAGCGCTTCCGGGCTGAGAAAAAGCTAAGCTGATGTAATCTGACAGATACCTGTATAAATAACCGGTAACTGTCAGATCGGGTCTGAATTAATACTCTTCATGAGCGTTTAGCACTTTCCGCCACGAAAGTTTAGCACCATCAATTTCAGAAATAATATCTAGTGTGGATAAGTCTTCACTCATGTTCACAAAACGTCTTTGGGAATTACCAATCAATCCAGGGTTTAAGCTCAGAATAATATCATGAGTTACTGTGTTATCTGCTACATTTACGGTATACCTGGCAACATAAGAAATATAACCACGTGCAGATTCAGCTAACACTTTGTCATTGCCATCAAATAAGCTCTTACCGTCGTATTTTTCCCGACCCGGCTTCATAATCTGCGCAGTAACATAACCGCTTTTATTATAAATAAGAAACCCCTGGGCGTGTTCACCGAAGGGAAATACTAAATTACCAAAATTATCTTTTAACTGATAACTTGTTAATTGCCAGGTTCCTATAACATCTTCTGCTTTCATGTGTAATCCTATCTTTCGCATTAATCATTATACAAAATCAATCGCTGTTTATCGTTGCTTACCCGCCATCAACACAAATAGCATTAAAGTTGAATGCGCTGAGTTATTTACCCATGCATGATTGACACCACGCATGATCACGATATCGCCTTGCCTGACTAAAGTTTCACTGGTATCAGTCAGTAGCGTGATTTCCCCTCGAAGCACAACACCATAGTCCACCGTATCCGTTGTGTGGAATTGAGGCGATGATACGCCACTCTGCTTGATGAGATCTTCATTAGGAATAAATTCTGTTAAACGCAATATACTTCCGTGAGGAGTGGGCTCTAAAGAAAAGCTATATTCACTATCTTCAGAAAAATCATCAACATAATCATTTGGAAACGTATTTGTTTTCCAGACATCCGTTGTCACAAACTCGGGTATATCATTCATTGCGACGGTTGTTTTGACAATATCATCGGAGGTTATTAAGGAACGACCATTTTTCTCACCCGTTACAATTCGCCGCACTTTAAATGCTTTGTCAGATGTTTTTATTTTACCCGTTTTGATGTTCGCTGTGTTGCTCATGGTTTTTAGCCTCTTAACAGGATTTCAATTTTATTAAAAATAATTATATACCCAATAAAGTTCAGAACGCGGATTTGAGCACCTATTGTTAAATCGAGTCGTCAGAAAGCCCGCTATTCCCGGTAGCATCTGGCCGAAAAATTCAAATATTGCATCCCTGAACGCCCTGCTATATAGCCGAGCGCAAGGCTAGATAAACCAGAAAAACAGCGTTGATACTCTCATGTCCCCTACCATCACGAGTGGAGTTATGAAAATGCTCCTTTTGTCGTTCAGTGGTAAATATCTTCGCAGGCGACAACACGATCCTCTGGCATGTCAAAATCATGCATCCTCAATGATTGCAGGCATATGCACAGACTTATGTCTGGCGCTAAATTTGTATGCCTATTCTATTTTCAGAAGCTTAGAAACATTTCCACTCGCTATTTTTAGCTGCTCTTCCTTGCTAACCGGTAACTTTTTCAGAAACTCCACCGCGGGCCGTATCGGATTAAACGGATAATCTACCGAGAAAATAATTCTGTCCGCACCAAATATCTCCAGCGCCAGCATAAAGGGAGGCAGCGTGGAATACCCACTGGTTGTGACATGTATATTACGGAAGAAATACTCACGAACCGGATACTTTAGCCCTGTGGCTCTCGGTTCCAGCCAGAATTTTATACGCTCCCAAAAGAATGGGATCAGCTCCCCCAGATGACCAATGATAATTTGCAAATTGGGATAGCGATCGAAGACACCGGAAACAATCATTCGAAGTACATGCAACCCAACTTCCCAGTGCCAGCCCGCCGTTGTTGACCCTAAGGTGAACCCCACCAGATCGCTGAATTCACCCTTATAATATATATCGCTTATCGCGGGTACCGGATAGGCAGGATGGAGATAGAGGGGAACATCCAGCGCCTGTGCCCTGGCCAGTAACGGTTCAAAAATCGGGTTATCGAGGAATTTTCCGTCAATTGTTCCGTTGATCATCGCGCCTTTAAACCCGTAATTCACCACAGTACGTTCCAGTTCTTCTGCAGCAATCCTGGCATCTGCCAGAGGTAGCGCCGCAAATGCGGCAAAACGCGTTGGGAAACGGGCTATCGCCTCGGCGACCTGATCGTTCGTTTCCCGTATATCAGCCAAAGGTGCCGTAGTGGCAGGAAACATGCCGTGTCCCAGTACCTGAATGTCAATCCCTTCTTTATCAAGGACGTCGATCCGTCCCTGGCCTATATTAGTCAAAACATCAATCGGGGCATCCTGACCAGGCTGGCCTTCTGCCGGATAGAAACCCGCGAATTTGCGGGAGATCCAGTGCTCTTCAATACCAATAATTTTCATAAATCCCTCAGGATTAGGAAACATGAAGCCATAGTAGTATTCTGCTCTGATACCGTCTAATTCGTAATATTACTCAGCCGATACCTTTTAGGTATCGAACGGAGATTCTTCTGTCATGAATTTACAGCACCTGCGATCCTTTCTTGTTCTGACGGAAGAGTTAAACTTCCACAGAGCAGCAAACCGGCTGAATATCACTCAACCCCCTCTCAGCAGAGCTATCATGCAGCTTGAAGAAAGTCTTGGCGCCAGGCTATTTCTTCGTCAGCCAAAAGGAATTGAATTAACCCCAGCCGGGCATGCGCTCCACGACTATGCAGTAACGATTCTTTCTCTTGCCGATATTGCCTCTGAACAGGTGTTAAGAACGGCGAGCGGCTACAGTGGCCGCCTTGATGTAGGGCTGTTCAACTTTGGTGGACTACAAAGCGTGCTTAAGATTCTGGAACGCTATCACCAGGCTTTTCCCTGCGTAAAAGTATGCCTGCACAATCTGTCCAAGCTGGAGCAGGTTTCCGCTCTACACAAAAGACAGCTAAATATCGGGTTCTGTCGTTTTCCCCTGGAGGCGCCTGATATTTTGATTGATTGGGTATCCAGAGAAGAGGTTTTTGTCGCGCTTCACGAGTCTCATCCTCTGTGCCACCTTCCTGAAATTAGCCTGGAAGATTTACAATCAGAACCGTTAATCCTTTACCCTAATGCCTCACCATACGGTCTACGCCACGAGATCTATGCCGCGTTTCGTAATAAGGGATTACGTCTGAAAATTGAGCATGAGGTCGACGATGTTATGAGCTGTATCACCCTGGTCGCGAGCCGGTTTGGCGTTGGTATCACGACGCATTCCGGAACCTATCTGCAGCTTCCCGGCGTAGTGTTTCGCAAGTTGCAAGATAGTGCATTAAATTCCGTCGAGCTGAATTGCATATATAGAAATGATGACCCCTCTCCCCTGCTGGCATCATTTCTGGAAGTGATTAGAGAATTGAGATCGGCGTAAGCAGAATATGTGAAGCCAACAGGAAGGGAAGCAGAACAATGCATTTTTCAGGGATACTGACATCTGCTTGCGCTAAAAAGTCTGAAACTATCACCCGACATCTGGATTCCCTACGTCAACAAGGTATTATGCGCAGCCCGGCTAACCAATATTCGCACTATCGGGCGCCGGGGCGGGGCTCTTGCATACGGCCCCGTTTTCTTTCCCTTCCCGCAAAGCGACCGTCCTTTCCCCTGTTTCCATTCAGACGCCCAACGCAAGAGGCGCAATAAAAAAGGTTCATCGCGGATTATCGTGAAGCTGAAGTTACCGACGGCTGCCCTGGCTTCTGGGTGATTATGTAGCGCAGGAGAAGGTTCCGCTTACCTGAAGGGTATTTTTATATGTCGGTTGCGGAACCGGTGAATCCACAGAGAAGCAGTGACGCAAAGTGAACGGAACAGCCCACCGCATCGCTATGTTCCGCCGTTTTTATTCTGAAACAGGGCGCCGGAGCCGCCTGTCACCCTCACCCCGGCCCTCTCCCGAAACGGGAGAGGGAGTTTCCCGCCAATGAACGGAACAGCCCGCCGCATCATTATATTCTGCCGTTTTTATTCTGAAACAGGGCGCCGGAGCCGCCTGTCACCCTCACCCCGGCCCTCTCCCGAAACGGGAGAGGGA
>NZ_JAZHEE010000011.1:0-107687 GCF_036620675.1 Rosenbergiella sp. YN46 | reverse complement strand
CGGGCTCTTATGCCTTGGTTGTAAGTGTCTACCATGTCCCCGAACAAGTGTTCACTATGTCCCCGGACCGTACACCCAAAGGGAGAGGGGGAAACAACCACCTGCTAATTCTCTCTCCCTCCGGGGCGTACGTTCCGGGTAAAGGGGGAAATAGCCACCTGCTAATTATCTCTCCCTCCGGGGTGTACGTCCCGGGTAGAGGGGGAAACAACCACCTGCTAATCCCCTCTCCCTCCGGGGATGTACGTGCCGGGTAGAGGGGGAAGCTGCTACCAGCTAATCCCCTCTCCCCTCTGGGGATGTATACGTTCCGGGGAAAGGGGGAAACAGCTACCAGCTAATTCCCTCTCCCCCCTGGGGAGAGGGTTAGGGTGAGGGGAAAAAGTTATTACTGCCCTTTCTTCGACGCCTGCAGATAGAGCATCTCCAGCGCCAGAGTCGCGGCGGCCAGCGCGGTGATCTCCGACTGGTCGTAGGCTGGCGCCACTTCCACCAGATCCATCCCCACGATATTGAGATCTTTCAGCCCGCGAACCAGCTTCAGCGCACGATCGGTGGTCAGGCCGCCGATAACTGGCGTACCGGTTCCCGGCGCGTGGGCGGGATCCAGGCAGTCAATATCGAAGGTCAGATAAACCGGCATGTCGCCCACTACCTGCTTCACCTGCGCCAGAATGTCATCCACGCTGCGATCGTTCACCTGCGGAGCATCCAGCACCGTAAAACCATTATCTTTATCGAACTCGGTACGAATACCGATCTGCACGGAGCGCGTCGGATCGATAAGCCCCTCTTTCGGTGCGGTATAGAACATGGTGCCATGGTCAAACTCACTACCGTTACCATAAGTATCGGTATGGGCATCGAAGTGCACCAACGCCATTTTACCGAAGTGTTTCGCGTGAGCGCGCAGCAGCGGCAGCGTCACAAAGTGGTCACCGCCGAAGGAAAGCATACGTTTACCAGCCGCCAGTAGCTTTTCAGCATGGGCCTGGAGGTTTTCGCTCATATTGCGGGCGTCGCCGAAAGCGTAAACCAGGTCACCGCAGTCCACAACGTTCAGACGCTCGCGCATATCGAATTCCCACGGGAAACGATTCCCTTCCCAGGCCAGTTGGGTGGATATCTGGCGGATCGCCGCAGGCCCGTGACGGCCGCCGGCGCGCCCGGAAGTCGCCATATCGAAGGGAACGCCAGTGATGACCCATTCGGCATCGCTATCATAAGGCTGAAAATTTAGCGGTAAGCGTAAAAAACCAAAGGCGTTGGATACCAGGGAATTGTCAAACTGATGGCCTAAGGTGCTCATGATTTTTCCTCTCGGATAGTTGCCTGTATTGTATTCCCTAAATAATTCGTGTTGCAGGAAGGCGGCAAGCTTGCGAGTCACCGGGAGCCTACATCAGTAAGTGGCCGGGGCGAACAAGCGTAGCCAACGCACCTGCGGCGCGAAGTATAACGGGAATAAAAAAATCCCTCCCGCGTCGTTGAACCCGACGAGGAAGGGATTGAATATTTATCTTTGCCCCCGAATTATGGCCGCATTCGTCTGACTGTTCAACAGGCAGATAGCCTGCGGCACATCGGTGAAGCAAAGAGTGTGAGCCAGCGAAAAATTATCCCTGACTCGCCAGGTTTTATTCATCTTCCAGATAGGTGTAGCCATACAGTCCGGCTTCGAACTCTTCCAGGAACTGCTGTTGCAGTTCGCCGTCAAGACCAGTCTGTTTCACCTGATTCCGGAAGCGGGTCAGCAGCGTATCGGGATCCAGCTGCACGTAGCGCAGCATGTCCGCCACCGTGTCCCCCTCGTCGGAAAGTTCCACGGTTACTTTGCCTTCGGCATCCACAAACACATCCACCGCTTCGGTGTCGCCGAACAGGTTGTGCATATTGCCAAGAATCTCCTGATAGGCGCCCACCATAAAGAAGCCCAACAGCGGCGGATTTTCCGGATCGTAATCCGGCAGCGGCATGGTGGTGGCTATCCCGTCGCCGTCCACATAGTGGTCGATGGCGCCATCGGAATCACAGGTGATGTCCAGCAGCACGGCGCGACGACTGGGGGCGTGATTCAGCCCTTCCAGCGGCAGTACCGGGAACAGCTGGTCTATCCCCCAGGCGTCCGGCATCGACTGAAATAGCGAGAAGTTCACGTAAAGCTTATCCGCCATCCGCTCCTGTAACTCGTCGATAATCGGGCGATGTGCGCGATTCTGCGGATCGAGCTGCTTTTGAATCTCATGGCACATATTAAGATACAGCTGCTCGGCCCAGGCGCGCTGAGTCAGATCGAAGCTGCCGGAGGAATAGCCGGTATGGATATCGTGCAGATCCATCTGGCTGTCGTGCAGCCACTCGCGCAGCGAACGACGGTTAGCCGGTTCGTGCATCTCCTGCCAGGTTTCCCACATGCTTTGCAGGGCGCGGGGCGCATCCGGCTCCGGGGGCTGGGGTACAGTATATTCATTACGCTCCACCCCGATGATGTTGGACACCAGCACGGTATGGTGAGCGGTCACGGCGCGGCCGGACTCAGTGATCACCGTCGGATGCGGCAGCCCGTGCTCTTCACAGGCGTCGCCAATAGCCCAGATAATGTTGTTGGCGTATTCATTCAGCCCGTAATTTACCGAGCAGTCCGACTGAGAGCGGGTACCCTCGTAATCCACGCCCAGTCCGCCGCCGACGTCGAAGCACTGAATATTGACGCCCAGCTTGTGCAGCTCCACGTAAAAGCGCGCTGATTCGCGTACCCCGGTAGCGATATCGCGAATGTTGGCCATCTGGCTACCCAGATGGAAGTGCAGCAGTTGCAGGCTTTCCAGCCTGCCCGCTGCGCGCAGCGTTTCCACCAGTTGCAGAACCTGGGTGGCCGCCAGCCCGAATTTGGACTTCTCGCCGCCGGAAGACTGCCACTTACCAGACCCCTGAGACGCCAGACGCGCACGCACGCCCAGACGCGGCACCACATTCAGGCGCTCCGCCTCTTCCAGCACGATAGCTATCTCGGTCATCTTCTCGATAACCAGATAAACCTTATGGCCCATCTTTTCGCCGATCAGCGCCAGGCGGATATATTCGCGATCCTTATAGCCGTTACAGACAATCACCGAGCGGGTCATGCCGGCATTGGCCAGTACCGCCATCAGTTCCGCCTTGGAGCCCGCCTCCAGCCCCAGCGGCTCACCGGAATGGATCAGCGATTCAATCACCCGCCTGTGCTGGTTGACCTTGATCGGATAGACCAGGAAATAGTCACCATGATAACCGTAAGACTCCCGGGCGCGTTTAAAGGCTGCGTTAATGGAACGCAGTCGATGCTGCAGGATCTGGGGGAAGCAGAACAGGGCAGGCAGACGCTGTCCTTTCGCTTCTCGCTCTTTCACCAGACGGGCAAGATCGACCCGCGCCTGAGGAATATCAGGATCCGGGCAGACGCTGATATGGCCCAGTTCGTTCACGTCGTAATAATTATTGCCCCACCAGGCAATATTGTAGGTACGCAGCATCCTGCTGGCCTCCTGGGAACTCATTGCCACCTCCTGCATTGAACGGAGTGTGCCCTGTTCGCCTGCTGACGAACCCGAATCAAAAGAAATGTCGTCAGACATTGCGAACCTCAGTGTTGCTGATAAGTGTATAGACCCTAAATAATTCAAGTTGCAGGAAGGCGGCAAGTTTGTGAATCCCCGGGAGCATAGCCGTACTATGTGACTGGGGAGAACAAATGCAGCCAACGCGCCTGCAGTTTGAAGTATGACGGGTATAACTATATGCCGCTACTGCGGAAAATAGCGTTCCATCGACATCAGGCCGTCGCCAGCCGTTAGGGGTAAACGATCCCATATTTATCATCGTTAAAGACACCAGAACATCACGAGAAAGCCCCGAAAAAGCGGAGCGGCCTTAATGATCAATGCCAGCCAAACCGGCCCGGGAGTCCTGGGAAGCGCCGGTATGAGATAACCGACAAGAAAAATAGGGAAGGGAAATACAAAGTGGCGTCATCGCGGCACAAAGGGCGCAAATCATATGCAGGAAACGGTGGTTCATCTGTCGTATCGCCTCCTCGCCGCTGGTGGGCGATAAAGTCTCACATCATGCTTTACGCTATCTGCCGCGTGCGGCGATTTATACCGATATCAGAGCTAAAAAGCAAAGCAAAAATGGCCGAAAAATTCCCCCGTTTGGTTAAGCACCAGAGAGAAATGTTTAACACAATGTGTCCATCTTCAAAAATGACTGGAAAAGCGCGGAGGGATTAACCTAAAATAGCCGTCCAGAAGTTAATCCATCTATACTGATTAACACACAGACTTCCTGTGGATTACCTGCGCAAGCCACCTGACACAGTACATTACTCTGTATGGGCCTCATTAACGCAGCAGTCTAATCTCAACGAATCGATCTTAGGGTGAAGAAATCATGGCAAAACACCTTTTTACGTCCGAGTCTGTATCAGAAGGGCATCCCGATAAAATTGCTGACCAAATCTCCGATGCAGTGCTGGACGCCATTCTGGAGCAGGATCCCAAAGCACGCGTGGCCTGCGAGACTTACGTAAAAACCGGTATGGTGCTGGTCGGCGGTGAAATCACCACCAGCGCCTGGGTGGATATCGAAGAGATCACCCGTAATACGGTGCGCGATATTGGCTATATCCATTCTGATATGGGGTTCGACGCTAACTCCTGCGCGGTACTGAGCGCCATCGGTAAGCAGTCGCCGGACATCAACCAGGGCGTTGACCGCCGTTCGCCGCTGGAACAGGGCGCTGGCGACCAGGGGCTGATGTTTGGTTATGCCACTAACGAAACCGACGTTCTGATGCCAGCACCGGTGACTTACGCGCACCGTCTGGTACAGCGCCAGGCCGAAGTGCGTAAAAACGGCACCCTGCCGTGGCTGCGCCCGGACGCCAAAAGCCAGGTCACTTTCCAGTATGACGACGGAAAAATCGTCGGCATCGATGCCGTGGTGCTTTCCACCCAGCACGCCGAGGACATTTCTCAGACCGAACTACACGATGCGGTGATGGATGAGATCATCAAGCCGATTCTGCCGACTGAATGGCTGAACGAATCCACCAAATACTTTATCAACCCGACTGGCCGTTTTGTTATCGGCGGCCCAATGGGCGACTGCGGCCTGACCGGTCGCAAGATTATCGTCGATACATACGGCGGCATGGCCCGTCACGGCGGCGGCGCGTTTTCCGGTAAGGATCCGTCCAAAGTTGACCGCTCCGCAGCCTACGCGGCGCGCTACGTGGCGAAAAACATCGTCGCGGCCGGTCTGGCGGATCGCTGTGAGATCCAGGTTTCCTACGCTATCGGCGTGGCGGAGCCGACCTCCATCATGGTGGAAACCTTCGGTACCGAGAAAGTGCCGACCGAACAGCTGACCCTGCTGGTGCGCGAGTTCTTCGATCTGCGCCCGTACGGCCTGATCCAGATGCTGGATCTGCTGCACCCAATCTACCGCGAAACCGCGGCCTACGGCCACTTCGGCCGTGAGCATTTCCCATGGGAAAAGACCGACAAAGCAGCTCAGTTGCGTGATGCAGCCGGTCTGAAGTAATCATTCAGCATAAAAAAGGGCCAGCATATCGCTGGCCCTTTTTTTCATCACCGCCCCCAAATATATTATTATTCTTCGCCAGGTAATTCTGTGCAAAACAATAAAAACATAGTTTATTAACAAGCCACTCTTATCTATTGCCGTTTAATTATCTTTTATTGCTGAAATCCAGGGATTAATCCGAACATTCCTTCCGCTTTCAGGATCTTTTCATAGAACTATGCAATACTATTATTTGCATTTCACTCCCTGAATATCAGGCCCATATGAAATAATTCACAGCAATATCTTTTACAAGAAAAAATGGAAATAATAAACTTAAAGAAAAATCTACGTCAGCGTTGCGACCAGATAAAGGCATTACCAAATTTTCATAGCGCAATTAGCCTGCACTATCAGATCAACCAGGAAGTCTATCGTAAGCAGCCATTATTTTACAAAATCATTCTTCAGGAAACACGTTTTAACATTGTACTGGCAACCTGTTGCCTGATTTACGGCCATCAGGCATCGTCCATTTCCCAGGTAAAAGAATTATGCGCCCACTATAAAATAGCCAGCCCCAATAGCGTGGTTGCTATTACCAGCCTGCTAAAGGTCAGTGGACGACTGCGTACATTCCGGGATAATCGGGATCGGCGAAAAGTGCTGGTAGAACCGACGGACAAGGGTTTGAAAGAGCTGAAGCACTATATGGAAAGCGCCTTCCAACCCCTTAGCCTGCTGTGCCCCGGCTACAACTTCTCTTCATCACTGCTCGATCGCAAGCAGCAGAGACATGACTTCTTTAACCGTGCCGCCGACTATCTGTTCCGTGGTATTATATATAAAAATATATTACCCGAAGCCAGTCTGTTTCTGGATAAAGATGCCGGAAGAATGATCATGCTGGAGTTATACATGAAGGCCCGCCAGCATAGTCAGGAAAGCAGCGTTACTATTAACTGTTCCTGGAAAGCACTGGCGCGTAAATTCTCAGTTTCCCGTCCCCATATTCGCCGCATGATACAGGCCGCTCAGGAGCAAGAACTACTAAGTGAACTATGCTCCGGGGATATAATACTACACCCGAGCTTTTTCACTCTGGTAGAAGACTATATGGGATTCTATTTCTCATGGGTGCTCTATTATTTAAATGTCGAACCAGCGGCGATTCATTCCAGGGACGTCGACCGGCGACGTCCCTGAAGCTTAACGTTCGCGCAGCGCCTCCCGAGCCTTATTTAACGGTTTCAGCAGATAATCCAGAATCGTTTTACTGCCGGTCTTAATATCCACCGAGGAAATCATCCCCGGAAATATCGGAAACTTATCATCATGGCGGTTGGTCAGATAATTGTTATCGGTCAGGATATAGACCCGGTAGTAGTAAATATCCCGTTTAACTTCATCCTGAATGGTGTCGGGCGAAATCATCGTCACCTTCCCTTTCAGTCCACCATAGATGGAATAATCATAGGCGGTTATCTTAACCATCGCCTGCTGCCCGGGATGCACAAAGGCAACATCTCGCGGTGAAATCTTCGCCTCTATCACCAGTTGGTCATCCAGCGGCACCAGACTCATCAGTTTCCCGTTGGGCGGAATCACCCCACCGACCGTAGTAACGTCAATATCTTTCACAATACCACGTACCGGAGCGGTAAAAGTCAACCGGGTCAGCGAATCCGCCCGGCCGCGCATCACCGAACGCTGAGCTTCGATCTCAGCATTAGCCTTCGCCAGCTCTTCGCGTGCCCGCACATAATACTGGTGGTGCAGGTCAGTGATCTTATTCTCCAGTTCATTCTTCTGACGCTGGAGTCGCAGTACCTCGACCTGGCTGGCCCCCTCTTTTACCAGCGGCGCCGTCATCGCCAGTTCACGCTGAATCAGCGCCACGCCCTGGCGCAGACCGGCAAGCCCTTTTTCCAGACTGTCGCGCCGGGATTTCCACAATGCCGTCTCATGGCGAATCAGTTCAGGCTCGTCGTCCAGCTCTTTGGGAAATACCGGTTCACCGTCATTCACCTCGGCATTCAGGCGCGCGGCGGTGGCCTGCGCGGCGTTCAGGCGTGAGATACTCTCCAGCACGCTCGATTCGGTTTTGGTGCGATCCAACTGCGCCAGCACCTGACCGCGCTCCACCAGATCCCCTTCCCGCACCGATAATTTATGAACAATACCGCCTTCCAGCGACTGAATCACCTGCTCATGAGACGAGGGCTCCACCTTACCGCTACCGGTGGTAACCTCATCCAGATGAAACAGGCTGGCCCAGATCAGAAACGCCAGCAGCAGCGCGGCCAGCAGCCAGATGACTAACGATGCAACGCATTTTCCAGTTGCTGACGACCGGCTTCTTCGCGCCCCTGCGCGCCCTGCCATTCCGCCAGCGCCACAGAGGCCTTTTGCTGCACGTCGAACTTCGCCTGATTCACTTTCGAAAGCGCTTTCCGGCGCTCACCTTCCGCCTGGCGAACCCGGGCGGAAACGGCAGCGCCCTGATAAAGCGGAGCGTCAACGCTTATCTGAATTTGATCGTCCCAGTAGTTGCGATTATCGGTCTGGTAGCGGGTGCGTCCGCCTTTCAGGCTGACCGTCGGCCAGTGTTCAGACTTCACCCGGTTGACCCCATAGCGGGAAGAAACTTCCAGCAACTCAGCGGCCAGTACCGAAGGGATACGGGAATAATTGATGTTACCGATCGGCGTCTGATCATGGGCCAGCGCCGGCGGCATAGCGGAATATTGTACGGCCTCTATTCCCGTCAGAACGCCCAACCTGGCGCGGGCGCTACGTAACGCAGCCCGGTACTGTTCCTGAGTAGAGCTCATGCCAGCAAGCAGCACATCTGAACGGGAGCTAAGGCCCGCGTTCGCGCGCATGCTGACCATATGCAGAACCTCCAGCAACGCGTTGATATGCTGTTCCGCCGCCGCGTTAAGCTCGTCATAGCGCTTCACCTCTGCATTGGCCTGCGCGATCTCTTCCGCCACGCTGGTGAGTGTGGACATTAGCTGGTAGCGATAGCTTTCCCGCCGCTTCTTCTGTTGATCGATAGCGTTATTCGTTTTACCAAAATCGTAGATCAACTGAGTCAGCGTCAGTCCCCAGACGGCGGAACTGTTAAGCGAACCGCTGGAGTCCGTACTTTCACTGTGTCCGGTGCTGCCGCTCAGGGATACCTGAGGAAGCCATGCGCTGCGCGTCTCATCGATCTGTGCCTGGCCGATCCCCAGTTGCGCCGCCTGCTCGCCTACCGAAGGGGCGCGATCGAACGCAAACAAAATACTCTCTTTTAGCGTCACGGAATTAACGCGAGCCACGCCGGGGCCGCTGGCCCATTGGGGTAACGGGGCGGCGCTCCCCGGGAAAGAAAATACCAGTATCAGCGCTATCATCCTTGTTACAATAAAGCGTCCCATATGATCTCATCCATATTACTGATACAACTCGCCTGATATCGTGCTTAGTCCTGAAGTACGTTATCCGACGCCTTAGCAATTGTTGCTAACCACAAAAAAAAACCAGATTTAAACCTGCACGTTTCCTGAAAAGATAAAAACGCAATCACAAATTTCACACAGTCAATTGATGAAAAATGATTATCCATACCACAAATAAAACATTCTTTTTTCGACACCAATAAATCGATGCTTCCTTCGTGGAATTTTAAAACACCGCAAAAGCCAACCAGGAATAGTCTGCAAATTAGCAGAAATTTCTCATCAGAGATACAGGTGGATGTTTAATAAATGTTAAAACAAAGAACAAATAGTGCGATTGCTTTATAAGCCAACAGTCAAGAAAAACCCTAAATCCCTTATCTGGCAAGGAGATAGCCTCTGATATGGGATGAACATATTTGGGTTAATTACCTTGCAATTTAACGCAAAAATTTTCAAATTTTTGTTGACCTTTTTTAGCGCCAACCAGCATATTGACGCCAACTCCACTGCAAAAAATCTGCCGGAAATAAGATTCATTACGCCCTAAAAATGTAATCGCTTACATAGTGAGAATGTCTTATGCCATTGTCATTTTTTATGTCACAACACAAATCATGGCACAAAAATTACATTTCTTTTCGGTATTGTCCGAAACATTTATTACCCAAAGAGAAAAACTTAAAGCAATACACTGAAAATAAACAATAATTACATCCTGACATTTCTTGACATTTATGTAACCGATTACACCTTCGTGATTGGAATCACATATTTTCACCTTTTCATTACCTACCCTTAACCCCGTTATCTGATTAATCCAACCGGAGGGCGTTATGCCTGACAATACAAAACAGCGTCATTCAAACAAAACCATGACATTTTTTGTTTGCTTCCTTGCCGCGCTGGCGGGTCTGCTGTTCGGGCTTGATATCGGCGTCATCGCCGGCGCCCTGCCGTTTATCTCTCAAGAATTCCAGATCACCGCGCATCAGCAGGAATGGGTGGTCAGCTCCATGATGTTCGGCGCGGCAGTCGGCGCCGTCGGCAGCGGCTGGCTCTCTTTCCGCCTTGGTCGCAAATATAGCCTGATGATCGGCGCCGTGCTGTTCGTTATCGGCTCTCTGGCGTCGGCGCTGGCGCCGAACGTAGAGGTGTTGATCGTCTCGCGCGTATTGCTGGGTCTGGCGGTGGGCGTTGCCTCTTACACTGCGCCGCTCTATCTGTCGGAAATCGCGCCAGAACGCATTCGCGGCAGCATGATCTCCATGTATCAGTTGATGATTACTATCGGCATTCTGGGCGCTTATCTTTCCGATACCGCCTTCAGCTACTCCGGCGACTGGCGCTGGATGCTGGGCGTTATCACTGTCCCGGCAGCAGCTTTGCTGCTTGGGGTATTTTTTCTGCCGGACAGCCCGCGCTGGTTTGCCGCTAAACGCCGCTTTCATGACGCCGAACGGGTACTGACGCGCCTGCGCGATACCAGCGAAGAAGCGAAGCGCGAACTGGATGAGATCCGCGAAAGCCTGAAAGTAAAGCAGAGCGGCTGGTCGCTGTTTAAAGAAAATCGTAACTTTCGTCGCGCCGTGTTCCTGGGCGTGCTGCTCCAGGTGATGCAGCAATTCACCGGAATGAACGTCATCATGTACTATGCGCCGAAAATTTTCGAACTGGCGGGCTACAGCAATACCACCGAACAGATGTGGGGCACCGTGATCGTCGGTCTGACCAACGTGCTGGCAACCTTTATCGCCATCGGCCTGGTGGATCGCTGGGGCCGTAAACCGACCCTGATACTGGGCTTCCTGGTCATGGCTGTCGGTATGGGGACGCTGGGCACCATGATAAATGTGGGAATCGCTTCCCCATCGGCCCAGTATTTCGCAGTCGCCATGTTGCTGATGTTTATCGTTGGCTTCGCCATGAGCGCCGGCCCGCTGATCTGGGTGCTGTGTTCGGAAATCCAGCCGCTGAAAGGACGCGATTTCGGCATTACCTGTTCTACCGCGACTAACTGGATCGCCAATATGATAGTTGGGGCCACCTTCCTGACCATGCTCAACAGTCTGGGTAACGCCAATACCTTCTGGGTCTACGCGGGTCTGAACCTGTTCTTTATTATCCTAACTCTGGCACTGGTGCCGGAAACCAAACATATCTCTCTGGAGCATATCGAACGCAACCTGATGAAAGGCCGTCCGTTGCGTGAAATAGGCGCCAGCAACTGATCGCTGTTTCAGCGAAAAACGCGGCAGCAATTCCTGCCGCGTTTTTAATCAACCCCGAAGGAGGATGCTCCATCCCCAATACCTTAATAATAGATTTCGCCAGAGTCGGACTTGCGCCAACCGTAAGGCCCCTCTATGCTCTGGCTCCATGAAAACCCCTCGTCTTCCCATCGCCCTTCAGCAGGCCGTTATGCGTCGCCTGCGGGAAAAGCTGCTGCTGGCCAACCAGCGCCTGGGCCGTGACTACCCCGAGCCTAAAGTGCTCTGGAACCAGCGCGGCACCTCGGCCGGTACCGCCTGGCTGGAGCAGTATGAGATTCGCCTGAACCCGATACTGCTGATGGAAAACCAGCAGGCGTTTATTGATGAAGTGGTTCCCCACGAACTGGCGCACCTGCTGGTATGGAAACGCTTTGGTCGGGTTGCGCCTCACGGCAAGGAGTGGAAGTGGATGATGGAGCGAGTGCTGGAAGTGCCAGCCAGACGTACTCACGCGTTCTCCACCCAGTCTCTGCCACGTAAGACTTTCCCTTACCACTGCGGCTGCCAGCCGCACCAGCTTACCGTACGCCGCCATAACCGGGTGCTGCGCGGCGAAGCCGAATATCGCTGCGTACACTGCGGCCAGATTTTACGACCAGCGCCATCTGCAGGCTGATTTTCTGGAAATTTATTGAGCTTACTGATTGCAACAGAGCGACGTCTGTTTCAGGATCCGTGCTCGTTTTGACACGGAGTTGAAGATGTATCGCAATATCGCTTTCGCGGCCGTCGCGCTCGGCACCACTCTGTGGGGCAATGTCAGCCACGCGGCAATCACCAGTTTTTCTAAAGCAAAAGCCGCCAGCGTAAAACTGAACGCCGACGCCCCCGGAACTTTCTACTGCGGATGTAAAATCATCTGGAAAGGAAAAAAAGGGGAACCAGAGCTGGCCTCCTGCGGCTATCGGGTTCGTAAAAATAAAAACCGCGCCTCACGCATTGAATGGGAACACGTTATGCCGGCCTGGGAGTTTGGCCATCAGCGCCAGTGCTGGCAGAACGGCGGACGTAAAAACTGCAACAAAGACCCCATCTATCGCAAAATCGAAACTGACCTGCATAACCTGCAGCCCGCCATCGGCGAGGTGAACGGCGATCGCAATAATTTCCAGTACAGTCAGTGGAGCGGCGGCGAAGGGCAGTACGGTCAGTGCGCTATGAAGGTCGATTTTAAAGGCAAGCGCGCTGAACCGCCGGTTCGGGCCAGGGGCGCTATCGCCCGCACCTTGTTTTATATGCGCGACACTTACCATATGCGCCTGTCACGCCAGCAGACCCGTTTGTTCGAGGCATGGAACCGTCTCTACCCCGTTACCGCATGGGAGTGCGAACGCGACGCCCGCATCGCCAGAATTCAGGGTAATCATAATCCCTGGGTGCTGAAAGCTTGCCAGCGACAAAATGGCTAACCTACACTAGCAGCCAATTGTTAACCGCGCGGCGCCGACACCGCGCACCTGCCAAACCGGACAGAAAAACCCTATGCGCATTCCCCGCATTTATCACCCAGAACCACTTCACGTCGATACAGAGATAGCCCTCTGCAACGATGCCGCCAGCCATGTAGGCCGGGTGCTACGTATGGGCGCAGGACAGGCGCTACAGCTATTCGATGGCAGTAACCAGGTCTTTAACGCCACCATTATGAGCGCGGATAAAAAGCGGGTGTGCGTTCAGGTACTGGATGCAACCACCGACGATCGTGAATCGCCCCTCAACCTGCATCTGGGACAGGTGATGTCCCGGGGCGAAAAGATGGAGTTCACCATTCAAAAATCCATTGAACTGGGGGTGAATACCATTACCCCTCTGTTTTCAGAGCGCTGCGGGGTTAAACTCGATGAAGAGAGACTCGGGAAAAAACTTCAGCAGTGGCGTAAGATCGCTATCGCCGCCTGTGAACAGTGCGGCCGTAACCGGCTGCCGGAGATCCGGCCGGCCATGACGCTTGAAGCCTGGTGTACGGAGCCGGAAGAGGGGCTGAAACTCAACCTGCATCCACGCGCCAGCCACAGTATCAATACGCTTCCTCCGCAGGTCGCAAGCCTGCGTTTGCTCATCGGCCCGGAGGGAGGACTATCAGCGGATGAGATCGCCATGACCGCGCGCCACGGCTTTACCGATATTCTGCTGGGCCCACGCGTTTTGCGTACAGAAACGACAGCACTGACCGCTATAACCGCGCTTCAGGTTCGGTTTGGCGACCTGGGTTAAGGAGAAAAAATGATCAAGCTCGGCATCGTGATGGATCCCATCGCAGACATCAACATCAAGAAAGACTCCAGTTTCGCTATGCTGCTGGAAGCCCAACGCCGCGGCTATGAGCTGCACTATATGGAGATGAACGATCTCTTTCTGACTGGCGGTGAAGCCCGCGCCCGCACCCGTAAGCTAAGCGTGGAGCAGAACTACGACGCCTGGTACCAGTTCGGAGACGAGCAGGAGATCGGACTGGCTGAGCTCGATGTGATCCTGATGCGTAAGGATCCGCCGTTCGACACCGAATATATCTATGCCACCTACGTTCTGGAGCGCGCTGAAGAGCAAGGTACGCTTATCGTCAACAAACCCCAGAGCCTGCGTGACTGCAACGAAAAGCTCTATACCGCCTGGTTTGCGGATCTCACGCCGGATACCCTGGTCACCCGTAACCTGGCGCAGATTAGGGCCTTCTGGCAAAAGCACGGCGATATTATCCTTAAACCGCTCGACGGTATGGGCGGCGCTTCCATCTTCCGGGTTAAAGAGGGCGATCCCAATCTGCCGGTGATTGTGGAAACCCTGACTGAACACGGCAGCCGTTATTGCATGGCTCAGAACTACCTGCCGGCGATAAAAGATGGCGATAAGCGCGTACTGGTGGTAGACGGTGAGCCGGTACCATACTGTCTGGCCCGGATTCCCCAGGGCGGAGAAACCCGCGGCAATCTGGCCGCCGGTGGCCGCGGAGAACCACGTCCGCTTAGTGAGAGCGACTGGGCCATCGCCCGTCGCATCGCGCCAGAACTGAAGGCGAAGGGGCTTATCTTCGTGGGTCTGGATATCATCGGCGATCGTCTGACCGAAATTAACGTCACCAGCCCGACCTGCGTGCGCGAGATCGAAGCCGAATACCCTGTCTCCATCACCGGTATGTTAATGGACGCCATTGAAAAACGTCTGGCAAAATAAGATGCTGTGCGGGCGCGCTATCGGCGCGCCCTGCTACATTCACGATTTCATACCGGCCATGGCGCTTTTTAATAACGACGGGACATCGGCTCCGTTCTAACCGGATATAAAAGACTGACAATGAATTTACAGCACCATTTTCTTATTGCCATGCCTGGTCTCCAGGATCCCATGTTCAAACGTGCCGTGATTTATATCTGCGAGCATAACGATGACGGGGCGATGGGCATTATTATCAATAAACCTCTGGAAAATCTGAACGTCGGAGAGGTTCTGGAAAAGCTGGAGATTGTACCGGAACCGCGCGATCCGGCCATTCGTCTTGATCGTCCGGTCTTCTTTGGCGGCCCGCTGGCGGAAGATCGCGGCTTTATACTGCACAGTCCGCCAGATACTTTTACCTCCAGTATCGCCATTAGCGATGATACGGTAATCACCACTTCCCGCGACGTGCTGGAAACGCTGGGAACGCCAAAGCAGCCGCAAGAATCGCTGGTCGCGCTGGGTTATGCTTCATGGGGAAAAGGCCAGCTGGAAAGCGAAATCCTGAATAACGACTGGCTTACCGCCCCGGCGGATCCAGCCCTGCTGTTCAAAACGCCTGTTGCCGAACGCTGGCGCGATGCGGCACGACTTATTGGGGTGGATATTTTCACCATGCCGGGCGTTGCGGGGCACGCCTGATGGCTTCCGGAACACTGCTGGCGTTCGATTTCGGCACCAAAAGCATCGGCGTAGCCGTGGGGCAAAGCATCACCGGCACCGCCCGCCCCCTGGGCGCGTTAAAGGCCCGGGACGGCATTCCCGACTGGGCGGCGCTGGAGCGCATTCTTAAAGAGTGGCAGCCTGATGAGGTCATCGTCGGACTGCCGCTGAATATGGACGGCAGCGAACAACCGCTGACCGCCCGGGCGCGCAAGTTCGCCAACCGGCTGCATGGTCGTTTCGGCGTGCCGGTAAGGTTGCACGACGAGCGGCTTACCACCGTAGAGGCCCGCGCAGACCTGTTCAGCCATGGCGGCTACCGGGCGCTGGATAAAGGCAGCGTCGATTCCGCCTCGGCGGTCGTGATTCTGGAAAGCTGGTTCGAACGGCAGGGGTAAGACTGTATCAATTAAAACAACAGAAGGGGAAAGAGAATGTATCGGGCGGAAAGAGCTATTGAAAGAAGAAATGAATATGATAAAAAATTAGCACTCGCCTTAGAGAAGGCTACAAACTCCATGGCGAAAATGGTAAAGAATTACTGAATGATGTCTATCAGGGACTGGTACGCCTTTCATGGTACTCCTCTCGCTTGTTTGAGGGCTACCTGGATGTATGCTCTAATTTGTTGGATGAAGATTTCCATTATTTAAAATCTATTGCTCATGTGGATATTCTCAGGATGATGCGAAAAAAAATAATCGCCTTGTTTTTTTGATTATCTATTAATGCGTATGTCCGACGCGAAAATAAACAGAATATATAACAGGATGAAACAGGATGCTTTCTTACCCAGGCATATACATAAATTAGATATTATGGTTTCTGGCTCGGTCACGAAAAAGGCATTAACCTATGGGTTGGTTAATCTAACTCTCAATGCCAGGAGTCTCAGCAGACTAGCGTCTAATTTTTCCTCCGGTGCATTTACGGTACTGGAACAGTATGGAGAATTACAGAAAAGAATAGCATCTGCTGACTCACTCAAACATATCAATCCGCAATTCTATCAGATCCTCTACAAGGAAGGGCCAGAGACATGGTGGTATTTTGTTGAGCCGATTCTGCGCCCATTCCTGAGTACTCCCTCGTATTCAGAGGAAATGGTTTACAACACGATGTTGTGCACATTACAGAGACTGGAATGAAGATTAGGGATATGCTACTTTTTGAATTAAAAGCCTGGATTCTTTGGGTGTACAGATCTTTATTGTTGTTGGGCTATCTTATGTTGCCAGTCTTGTCTTACCGACTGGTTATTGGTTTATATTTACTGTAATTACATGCCTGGTAGTATTTATAGGCAGAATTATATTCCGCCCACGCAAAAGCAAAAAATAGCATCTTATTTATAAACACCTTCCAGCCTTTGAATATCAGGATCATCAGAATCACAATAAGAAAGACAAGATGCTGAACCGGAAGCTGGCGCAAACCTGACGGTACTGCTGTAGGTAATTTTATCGCCCACGACAGCAGGGTCGATCGTTACCAGAATATGGCACCCCTTCTGATTAAACTCATAAAAGCCAGTATAATTTGACGACATACTGCCTTTAAACCCGTTCTCTATGCGACAAGCGACTTCAGAGCCTCCATCAAGGCTAAGTCGGCCATGGTTCATGGTCAGACGGGAAGTCGATTTTTGCGGTTGAAAATGGAGAGAACCCACTTTAGTCATAGTGAAGTTATCAGGATCTTCACTGGTCGGCTTATCGTATAGCCCTTTTGCAAAACAGGCCGTAGAGATAAAACCCAGGACGAATAGACATCTTGTCATCGTACTTTCTCTCATATCTAATAACGATATTAAGGTTCGCATATGACGCAGTACTTTTATAACATGCTGTTATCCATGCTTTTAACCATAATTCCGTAGCAACTCTCCGACCAGCCGCATATGCAGTAACGGAAAAGGCCGCCCTTCGCCATCCAGCGCTGAACGCCCCACCACTTCAAACCCCATATGGCGGTAAAAATCGCAGGCCTGCAGGTTCTGTTCGTTCACGTCCAGTTCCCGAACGCCACATGCATCTATGCCATAACGCAGCAGCGTTTTCCCGATTCCCTGTCCCCGGGCTTCGGGCGCGACAAACAGCATTTCCAGCCGATCGCCGCCGGTTCCCATAAATCCCAGCGGGATAGCTTTTTCATTAAGATAAGCAAATACCTGAAGCGCGGGCATATAGCGGTCACGCACCAGCGGACGCAGGGTGTCGATTTCACCTTCCGGCAAAAAATGGTGAGTGGCTCTGACCGAAGCTTCCCACAGTTCGATAAGCGCCGGAAACAGTTGGGGCGTGGCGCGGATAATAGGATTCATCGTGATTTCCATACAGGTTTAAAGCGGATTCACCAGACAACCCACCAGTTGCTTAAGCTGCGCCAGTCGGCTGGCGACTTCGTCACTGGAAATGTGCCACATACCGGCCAGCGCCAGCGAGGCGTTATGGGCGCCCAAAGGCTGGGCCATGGAAACTTCACCATCATCGTGATGCCATACCACATATCCCTGGCTGCGCTGCCGGGCGATCATGGGATGCGCCTGGGTATACTGCTCCGGCGTCAGACGCGCCCGCAGCTTTTCGTCGCTCTCCGCTGCCAGCAGGCTCATGCCAATGACCGAGCGCCAGGCGGGCAGCATTTCAAATCCGGCCAACGCCTGACTGACCCGGGAGCCCGGCTCCGAATGGTAGAGGTAGATAACCTGATCTTCCCACAGCACCCCCAGCGCCACCACCACATCAGCGGGAGCATGACGCTCCAGCAGCGGCAGCGCATGAGAAAAGAGCGCGGAGCCGCGAATCGCCTGGGCTGCCAGCGCGTGGATCCCAGGCCCCGGCAGATAGCGCCGCTGTTCATCCTGCTGAGTCAGACCGATGGCGGCCATGGTCATCAACAGTCGATTGACGCGGGTGGGATTCAGCCCTATCAGGCGAGCCAGTTCCCGGCAGCCAACGGCCCTGCCGCAGGAGACCAGGTATTGCAGACAGCGAATACCGTCAATCAGACTCTGGTTAGGTTGAGATGACATAGCAGGCCCGGTCGAGAAAAAAACGATTCTATCGCCGGTACCGATAAAAGCAAACTCCGGCAGACGGCCGCACGACCGCCTGCCGAAAGTTTAGCGATGACGTAACGGCATCCCCGCCGTTTCCCGCGCCTTGAGTATCGTCACAAAAGTGATCAAAGCGGCCCCCATCACGTAAAACGCAGGGGCGACATTACTGCCGGTACTCTGAATCAACCAGCTGGAGAACCACGGCGTGATGCCGCCAAAGAAAGCGACGGTCAGGTTATAGGCCACCGACATCCCGCCATAGCGAATATGGGTCGGAAACAGTTCCGCCATCGCTGCGCTGCAGGCGCCGTCGAAAGCGGCGATACACACGCCCAGAACCAGCATCGCCATCAGCGCCGAGGCCACATCGCCGCGACTCATCCAGACCAGCGCCGGCCAGGTCAGCAAAATAAAACCGCCACAGCCTGCAAGCATCAGCGGCTTACGGCCATATTTATCCGACAGCAGACCCATCACCGGCACCAGAATGGCGATAGCGAGCAGACCCGTGGTGGTAATGGAATAGGAGGCAATTTTCGAATAGTGCAGATTCTGAATCAGGTAGCTGGGCATAAACGCCTGCAAAACCCAGTGCCCCACCGCCTTGATGGCCACAAAACCAACGCAGAACAGCAACGCCCGCCATTCGCTGCGCAGCGCGGTACGCAACGGATTTTTTTCGACTTCACCTGACTGTTCAATAGCCTTAAAGACCGGCGTATCCTCAAGATTGGTTCGCAGCCACAGGCCCACCAGCCCCAGCGGCCCGGCAATCAGGAAAGGTATACGCCAGCCCCAGCTATGCATCGCTTCATCCCCCAGAAAGGCGGTCATCAGCAGCACCAGGCCGCTACCGGCCACAAAAGCCATAAAGCCGAAGTTATCCACCCAGCAGGTAAAGAAACCGCGCCGCCTGTCCGGCGCATACTCCGCCAGGAAGGTGGTGGCGCCCGCACTCTCGCCACCGGCGGCAAATCCCTGGGTCAGACGAGCCAGCACCAGCAGCACCGTCGCGATGGTGCCCACCTGATGCCAGGTGGGCAGTACGCCGATAATAAAGGTCGAGACCGATGTCAGCAGGATCACGGTGGAAAGCACCCGCTTGCGCCCTATCCTGTCCCCCAGCGAACCAAACCAGAGTCCCCCCAGCGGGCGCATAATAAATCCAGCCCCGAATACCGCAAAGGCCATCAGCAGACCGGACTGCGGATCGCCGGCATGAAAGAACTGCTGGCCGATGATAAACGCCAGAGTACCGTACAGGCCAAAGTCGAACCACTCGACGAAGTGGCCGATGCCGGTGGCCAGTAAAACCCGGCGTAGCTCAGGTGCCCCAACCTTTCCTGCCGCGCTGGCTTCCGGCACCGTTGCGGGTTTACTCAGAATCTTTTCCATCGTTTTCTCCCGGATTTTACTGCCTGTCTAAACACATTATCCCTGGCTGGCTTCCCGACGCAGGCGCGCGGCATCTTCCAGCATGGTCATAAAGCTATGGCGAGGCTGGTAGCCCAGCAGCGCTTTTATCTTCTGATTGCTGGTGCGAAAGCGTACCGCAGGCCCCGGCATGGTGACGTTAACCACCGGCAGCCCCATGATATTCGCCATCTGCGGCACCGCCTTATCGAACTCCACCACATCATCCGGCCCCAGATTAAAGGTCTGATTCGCTGCCGCCGGATGATCCAGCGCCAGCACCACGCCCGCCGAGGTATCACGCACGTCAGCGATATGCATCATGTAGGGCAGAGCGTCCACCTCTCCGTGCTGGACAATCATCTTGTCCAGCCCACCGGCCCCCAGTTCCCGCTCAAGACGGTCAGCCAGCGCACTATTGCCAAAGTCACGCTGCTGGCGGATTTTGCCGCGCAGAAAGAAGCGCGGGCCGGAAAAGAAGCTGTTTTCGTCCAGGATCTCAGCCGCCGACTGGGTGTGAGGAAAACGCAGAATGACGGTTTCCAGTCCCTGGCGCTGATAAAACCGCACCAGTTCTTCCCCCAGTAGCTTGGTCAGACCGTAAAACGAGATGGGATTACATGGATGCTCCTCGGTGATCGGCAGACTGTGGGCGCGCACTTCCGGATAAACCTCGCCGCTACTGGCAAAGATAAAACGCCTTATCCTGTGATGCTTCGCCGCTTCCAGCAGCATGCGGGTGGCGGTGACATTAGCGTGGTACATCGCATCATTATCCTTTGGATGCCACGACATCAGCGCCCCGGTATGCACCACGACATCAATCCCGGCGACAGCCTCCCGCACCATCGCGGGATCGTCAAAGCGACACTCAATATGCCGGTATCCGGGCTGCGCCAGTCGCGCTGGACGCAGATCCACTCCCGTGACCTGGTCGCCGCGCGCCAACAATTGCGCAGCAATACAGCTGCCGATTCTTCCGGCTGCGCCGGTTATCAAAATATTCGCCATGCTCCCCCCTCATTTGTGTATCTATAACAGATACACTCAAGACAAAAAATAACCAATGATTTATTGTCTCAACTGTGATGAAAATCCTAATAAAAAATAATCTAATGATTTTAAAAGATAAAAATAATTACCTTTTTGTCACACACGAGGATTGATTTATTTTTCGCCGCGCTCTAAATTGTTTCTATAAAAGACACAAATCCCTTAATCACGAACAGATGACAGGATGAACGGCCATGCATATTTACCCGCAGACAGACTGCCGCCACTTTCCCCACACTGAAATCCACTGCGACCTTCTGGTTGCCGGAGGCGGCCTGGCGGGACTGTGCGCCGCGCTGGCCGCCGCCCGCGACGGCCTGAAGGTCACCCTGGTACAGGACAGGCCGGTGCTCGGGGGAAACGCCTCCAGCGAAGTGCGCCTGTGGGCTAACGGCGCCAGCTCCCACATGGGCAATAACAACCGCTGGGCCAGAGAAGGCGGCATTATGGGGGAGATCCTTGAAGAGAACGTCTGGCGTAACAAAGAGGGAAATCCGGTCATCTTCGATCTGCTGCTGCTGGATCTGGCGCAGCGCCAGACGGGCCTTACGCTGCTGCTCAATACCGCGCTGTTCGAAGTTGACTGTCAGGATGAAAAAATCGCCTCGGTACGCGGATTTAACGCCATCAACGAAACCTTTTACCAGATCCACGCCACCCAGTTTTGCGACGCCACCGGCGACGGCGTACTGGGCTATCTGGCTGGTGCCGAATACCGCATTGGCGCAGAAGAACTTAACGAGCTGGATGAAAAGATGGCGCCCGGCGAGCACTTCGGCCACCAGTTGGGCCACTCTATCTATTTCTACACCAAACGAACCGGCCAGCCGGTTCGCTTCATCCCCCCCAGCTTTGCGCTGGACGATATTACCGCCATTCCGCGCTACAAGCGGCTGACATCCACGCTGAACGGCTGCGATCTGTGGTGGCTGGAATGGGGAGGAAGGCTGGACACCGTTCACGATAGCGAGACAATCAAATGGGAGCTGTGGAAGATAGTCTGGGGCGTCTGGGATCATATCAAGAACTCCGGTGAGTTCCCGGATGCTGACGATCTGACCATCGAATGGGTAGGCGTCATTCCCGGCAAGCGCGAAAGCCGCCGCTTTATGGGAGACTACCTGCTGTGTCAGCAGGACATCATCGAGCAGCGCGATCACTATGACGCCGTGGCCTACGGCGGCTGGTCCATCGATCTGCATCCGGCGGACGGCGTTTACAGCAGCCACGACGGCTGCCGCCAGTTCCACAGCAAGGGCACCTACACCATTCCCTGGCGCAGCCTGTACAGTAAATCCATCAATAATCTGTTACTCACCGGACGCCTGATCTCCGCGACCCACGTGGCCTTCGGCAGCGCCCGGGTAATGTGCACCTGTGGCGTATTGGGCGAAGTGGTGGGGCGGGCCGCAGCGCTATGCCACCAGCATCAGTTGACGCCCCGCCAGCTGGCACAGCCGCAGCAGATCCACCTGCTCCAGCAGCGACTGCTGCACAGCGGCTGCTATATTCCCCGCCAGCGGTTAAAGGATCCTGCCCAGGGGGCCGCCGTTAGCGTCAGCAGCGAATATCACCCTACGCAGCTGGCCGCCAGCGGCGAATGGAAGCCGCTGGATGAACGCATGGCGCTGTTGCTACCGCTGCGAGCCGGGGAAAGCCTGCCCGAAATCACGCTACAGCTGCGCGCCGACCAGCCGCGCCGCCTGCGCATACGGTTGATGGAAAGCGTTCGAATCGGTAACTATACGCCGGATCGCGAAGTAGATTGCCAGTGGCTGGAAGTGTACGGGCCGGAGCAGCGCTACAGCCTCCCTTTCCACTACCGCAGCGAGCGTGACCAGTATCTGTTTATCGCTCTGGAAGACGATCCACACATCGAGGTAGCCCTGACCGGGCAGCAGCTTCCCGGCATAATGACCGTATTTAACAGCCTGAATCCCCGGGTGGCGAAACATACCCGCCAGGTGGCCGACGGCGACTACGGCGTGGATGAGTTCGACTTCTGGCTGCCGCGCAGGCGCCCGCATCAAATTCTGCCTGCCCTGACGTTTACGCCGCCGCTGCGCTGTTATCCGGCGGAAAACCTGGTGAACGGCGCGCTGCGTCCGGAACAGCAGAGCAACGGCTGGGTGCCGGATTTACAGGATACCAGCCCGGCGATTGAATGGCGCTGGCCTCAGCCCCGACAGATCGCCGCCCTGACGCTGCTGTTCGACAACGACTTCGATAACGCCATGGAGACGGTGCAGATGGGCCATCATTGCGCTGTATCTCCGCATTGCGTAACCCGCTACCGCCTGCTGGCAGACGGAAAGCTCCTGCTGGAGGTGAGCGAAAATCACCTTTCGGTATGCGAGCATCGCTTTACGCAACCCATTCTGGCCAGCCGCATCACCCTGGAAATACTCGCCAGTGCCGGCGCGCCGCCGGTGGTGTATGGATTGCATGTTACGGCTGAACCGGAGGCATAACGGCCAGCACGCCCTGCTGTTCGCGCTGCGCCATGCTCTGGCTAAAGGTCTGCATACCAAACTGTCTGCCGGTTTGCAGTACCCCGGGGAGCTGGTGCAGCTTGCCTTCGCGTATCAGGCTGGCGACGGCGGGAATATTGATCATCAGTTCAAACAGCGCCACCCGCCCGCCGTCCCTGGCCGCAACCAGCCTCTGGGCCAGCACCGCCCGCAGGCTGCCTGCCAGTTGCGAACGCACCCGCCCCTGCTCCGGGGCGGAAAAACTATCCGCCAGCCGTTCAATAGCCTGGGGCGCGCCGCGAGTATGCAGCGTGGCGAGCACCAGGTGCCCGGTTTCGGCGGCGGTCAGCGCCAGACGAATGCTCTGCTCATCGCGCAGCTCCCCCAGCAGGATAACATCGGGATCTTCGCGCAGCGCCGCTCGCAACCCGGCGTTAAAATCCGGGCAGTGCTCCCCGATTTCGCGCTGCTGTACCAGACTACGTCTTGAGTGATGAATAAATTCAATGGGATCTTCCAGCGTCACAATATGGCGCGCGTGGTGGGTATTGATATGATCCACCATCGCAGCCAGCGTACTGGATTTGCCGCTGCCGGTAGCGCCTGTCACCAGCAGCAGTCCGCCGTCGCTTTCCAGCAACGCCGGAATTGGCGAAGGCGCGTCTATCTGCGCAAGCCGGGGGGCTTCTTCCGGCAACAGCCTCAGGGCCAGCGACACCCCGAAACACTGGCGAAAAGCGCTGGCGCGCATTCGCCGTCCATCCTTTAGCGTCACCGCGAAATCGAGCTGCCCGCAGTCTTCGAACTGCGCCCGTTGAACCGGGGTCAACCACATCTGCAGCAGGCTTTCCGGCTCCGGCGCCCCGCCGGGCAGTTCTTCCAGCATACCCTGACGTCGCCAACGGGCTGGCTGACGCGCGCACAGGTGTAGATCCGAGACGTAATGCTTTACACTATGAGCCACTATTTGGGTCACGATTTCTTCCATGTTATGACATCCCAGGCATCAATGAGCGACATAGCCCACAACTTAGCGCAGGTTCAGCGCAAAATCTCCGCCGCGGCCCAGCGTTGCGGGCGATCTCCTGAAGAAGTTACGCTGCTTGCAGTCAGCAAAACCAAACCTGCGAGCGCTATCGAAGAAGCCATCGCCGCCGGTCAGCGTGCCTTTGGCGAGAATTACGTTCAGGAAGGGGTGGAGAAGATCCTCCATTTCAAAGCGTGCGGCGCTAACAATCTGATATGGCACTTTATCGGCCCGCTCCAGTCCAACAAAAGCCGTCTGGTAGCCGAACATTTCGACTGGTGCCACACCCTGGGGAGCCTGCGTATCGCCACCCGCCTGAACGACCAGCGCCCGGCCGAGATGGCGCCGCTGAACGTGCTGATTCAGGTCAATATCAGTAACGAACAGAGTAAATCCGGAATTGCGCTGGAAGCGCTGGATGCCCTGGCGGCTCAGGTGGCGGAACTACCGCGCCTGACGCTGCGCGGGCTGATGGCGATTCCGGCGCCGGAAAGTGACTGGCAGCGCCAGTTTGCCGTGGCAAGCCAGATGGCTGTAGCATTTACGCGGCTAAAAGAGCGTTATTCCACCGTGGATACGCTATCGTTGGGCATGACCGATGACATGGACGCGGCTATCGCGGCTGGTAGCACTATGGTGCGCATTGGAACCGCCATTTTCGGCGCGCGGGACTATTCCTCGCGCCAGCCACAATAATTACAGAGGAACACCATGCTGACGTTGACTTTCATTGTCAAAACGCTGATCGACCTGTATGTCATGGTGCTGCTGCTGCGCATCTGGATGCAGTGGTCGCGCTGCGATTTCTATAACCCCTTTTCACAGTTCATCGTTAAAATCACCCAGCCGATTATCGGGCCGCTGCGTCGCATTATTCCGGCGATGGGCCCTATTGATAGCGCCTCGCTGCTGCTGGCCTTCTTGCTGACCACGCTGAAGTACCCTATTCTGCTGCTGATTCAGACCGGCAGCCTGGCGCTGGATCCCATGAATCTGCTGGTAGGGCTGCTGTCGCTGCTGAAATCGGCCGGTACCCTGGTGTTCTGGATGATCCTGATTCGCGCCATTATGAGCTGGGTCAGCCAGGGGCGCAGTCCGTTTGAATTCGTGCTGATGCAGCTGACCGAGCCGCTGATGGCGCCGATTCGTCGCATTCTGCCCGCTATGGGCGGTATCGACTTTTCCGGCATGGGAGTGATTCTGGTGCTCTATCTGCTGAACTACCTTGGCATGGATCTGTTCCCGGGGCTGTGGTACTTGCTGTGAGTGCCGTCAGTCAAACGGCGGATGGGCTGGTGTTACGACTCTACGTCCAGCCCAAATCCAGCCGCGATGCCATTATCGGCGAACATGGCGACGAACTGAAAGTCGCCATTACCGCCCCGCCGGTAGACGGCCAGGCCAACGCCCATCTGGTGAAGTACCTGGCGAAACAGTTTCGGGTCGCTAAAAGCCAGGTGGTGATAGAAAAGGGCGAAACCGGTCGCCACAAACAGATAGTCATCCACCATCCGCAACAAATCCCGACCTCCGTCGCGGCACTTCTCGACCATACCCAAAATAATTCGAGTTGCAGGAAGGCGGCAAAGGAGCGAATCCCCGGGAGTTTACATCAGTAAACTCCCGGGGGAGCGGGTGAAGCCAACGCGCCTGCAGCTCGAAGAATGAAGGGTATAATCACAGACAGGATTACGCTATGCAAAACGTAGTACTCGCCACCGGTAATGCCGGCAAAGTGCGTGAGCTGGCCTCGCTGCTTCAGGACTTTGGCCTGACGGTGGTGGCCCAGACCGAACTCGGAGTCGATTCCGCCGAAGAGACCGGCCTGACCTTTATTGAAAACGCCATTCTTAAAGCCCGCCACGCTGCCAGGGTGACTGGCCTGCCCGCTATCGCCGACGATTCCGGTCTGGCGGTGGACGCCCTGGGCGGCGCGCCGGGTATCTATTCGGCCCGCTACGCGGGCATTGATGCCAGCGATCGCCAGAACCTGGAAAAGCTGCTTCAGGCGCTGGAAAAGGTGCCGGACGATAAGCGCCAGGCGCGCTTTCACTGCGTACTGGTCTATCTGCGCCATGCCGAAGATCCCACACCGCTGGTATGCCACGGTAGCTGGGCCGGCGAGATTACCCGGGCGCCTGCGGGCGAAGGCGGCTTTGGCTACGATCCGGTCTTTTTCGTGCCCGACGCGGGTAAAACCGCGGCACAGATGAGCCAGGATGAGAAGCGCGCGGTTTCCCACCGCGGTCAGGCGCTCAAACTGCTGCTGGATGCGATGCGCAATGGCTAAGCTGCCTCCCCTGAGCCTGTACATTCACATTCCCTGGTGCGTGCAGAAGTGTCCTTACTGCGACTTTAACTCCCACGCGCTCAAGGGCGAGGTGCCCCACGACGACTACGTGGCGCACCTGCTGCGCGATCTGGACGACGATATGGCATACGTCCAGGAACGCGAAGTGGCGACGATATTTATCGGCGGCGGCACCCCCAGCCTGCTCTCAGGCACTGCAATGCAGCAACTGCTGGACGGCGTGCGCGAGCGGCTGCGGCTGGCGAAAGACGCAGAGATCACTATGGAGGCCAATCCCGGCACCGTAGAGGCGGATCGCTTTGTCGATTATCAGGCTGCCGGCGTTAATCGCATCTCTATTGGAGTACAGAGTTTCAGCACGCCTAAACTCCAGCGTCTTGGGCGCATTCACGGCCCGGAAGAGGCAAAGCGCGCCGCGCGCCTGGCCGCCGGGTTGGGCCTGCGTAGCTTCAATCTGGATCTGATGCACGGTCTGCCGGATCAGACGCCGGAACAGGCGCTGGCGGATCTGCGTCAGGCGATTGAACTTAATCCGCCCCACCTTTCCTGGTATCAGTTGACCATTGAGCCCAACACCCTGTTTGGCTCACGCCCGCCGGTGCTGCCCGACGACGACGCGCTGTGGAGCATCTTCGAACAGGGACATAAGCTGTTGACCGAGGCGGGCTATCGTCAGTATGAGACCTCGGCTTACGCAAGAAAGGGCTACCAGTGCCAGCACAACCTGAACTACTGGCGCTTTGGCGATTATCTGGGGATTGGCTGCGGCGCTCACGGCAAGGTGACCTTTCCGGACGGGCGCATTCTGCGTACCGCCAAGACCCGTCATCCACGCGGCTATATGCAGGGCAACTACCGGGATCGTCAGCATGAAGTGGACAACGTCGATAAGCCGTTCGAATTCTTTATGAACCGTTTCCGCCTGCTGGAACCCGCGCCGCGCCGCGAATTCACGCTGTATACCGGACTGATGGAGTCGGTAGTGCGCCCGCAGATTGACGAAGCCATCGCCCATGGCTACCTGACGGAAACCGCGCAGCACTGGCAGATAACCGAACACGGCAAACTGTTTCTGAATTCCCTGCTGGAGCTTTTTCTGGCGGAATAGTATCGGGCCGTGCGGAGCTCTGCTCCGCACGGCCCTGTCACTTAATACTGGTCAAACATCGCCTGAATCCGCTGCGGATCTTTGGTCTGCGTTAAGGCCAGTTGCAGCAAAACCCGTGCTTTCTGCGGGTTCAGCGTACCAGCGGCCACAAAGCCGTACTTCGCGTCATCGACTTCAGCATCCCGGGTGGTGGCGCCGCTCGGCACCCGCGACGAACGTACAACGGCAACACCTTTATGGGCGGCGGTCGCCAGGGTATCAAACAGCGTTTGATACAGATTACCGTTGCCGACGCCCGCGCTGACAATTCCCACATAACCATCACCGAGCAATGCCTTAGCCGGAAGGTCAGAGGCGTTGGCGTAGTTATAAACAATCCCCACCTTCGGCAGGCTGGTCAGTTGGGAGACGTCGAACGGCGTGGCAGTGGTGTGCTTACGCACCGGCGTGCGCTGATAATCGATTTTACCGTTGTGAATATAGCCCAGCGGGCCCGCGTTAACGGACTGAAAGGTAGCGACATTGGTGGTATTGGTTTTGGTGACGTCACGAGCGTCGAATACGCTGTCGTTCATCACCACCAGCACGCCACGACCGGCGGACGCTTTATCGGCGGCGGTAACCACTGCGTTGTAGAGATTAAAGGGGCCATCCGCGCTCATTGAAGTCGACGGACGCATAGCGCCCGTCAGCACCACCGGCTTGTCACACTTCACCGTCAGGTTAAGGAAATAAGCGGTCTCTTCCATGGTATCGGTGCCGTGGGTAATCACAAAACCATCGGTTTTATCGCACCCGGCGTTGATCTTTTTCGCAAGGGTTAGCCAGACCTCGTCATTCATATCCTGAGAGCCGATATTCACCACCTGCTCACCTTTAATCACCGCAATATCCTTCAACTGGGGAACGGCATCCACCAGATTTTCGACGCCAACCTTTCCTGCCGTATAATTTGAAGCCGTTGCCGAATCTCCGCCGCCGGCAATGGTTCCTCCCGTAGCTAACAGCATAATATTGGGCAGGGCCAGCGCTGCGCCGCTAAATCCCATTGTCAGCGCGGCCAGGGCCGTTTTCCTTAAAAGATTCATGTGATTTCTCCAGACAGATAAACTTTCCGCATTATCCCAGCGCCGCCAGCGAATAATGTGATGCCGTCCAGGTAACGGCTACGGCGTCAGCGTTACTGGCAGGAAGGTTTCACCTGCACTCACATTAATTGCCCCTTGCACATCGCGCAGCCGCACCTTGCCCCTGGCATCGGTTTTCACCGTCCTGCCGTTCGCCTTAACGCTGGCATTCTGTACCGGGCGAACGTCGCCGTGAATATCGGCCTGAACGGTAATCAGCGTCTCCCGCCCTTCTCTGCTGCGGGTTGCCTGGAGTGGCGTTTTCTGCGGCAGTTTGCTGTAACATGGCCCTACAACGGGCAGCCCGGAACGGGCGACGCCGTTATAAACGCTCTGCCAGTCGCCCTGGAGGGTATTATCCAGCTGCTTCACGATATCCGCTTTCATACTGCCCTGGTTTTCGCCGCTGACCCGAATATCGATATGGATCTGCGGCAGGTTTTCCGCCGTGGGCCGCTGCGTCATCTGCGAGGTCATCGTGCCGTTGACGAAGGTTTTTCCGTCGTCGCTGAAGTCGTTGAAAGTCGCATCCACTCCGCCGCTAATCAGATCGCCGCGCCAGGTCACCACCACGCTGCCGGATGCCCGGCCTGCCAGGGTTTCGGTGCGATCGTTAGCCATAACGCCGCGCCATTCGCTTACCGCCGGCGCCCAGTCGCCAATCATCGTACTCGCCTTAGGCTGCGGCTGGCTGGCGTCGCGTTCAAGGCGCACCATCATGACTCGCGGCGGCACCAGCCCCTTGGTTTTTACCGCTTCTGAGTAGTCGTCCGGCACCGGCTCACGCAGACGCCCCTGCAACAGAATACGCGTGGAATCCGGACTCCAGAACGGCAGCGCCGCCAGGTTGTTGCCCGCCGTTTCGCTATCGCTGTATATCCGCAGCGGCTGCCCCACAAGCTTACCGCCGTTGTCGCCATCCCCCGGCAACAGCCACGGCGAAAGATCGCACTGGAATCCCGGCCAGGTGGAGATCCAGGAGACGAAAATGTTAGTCATCAGCGGCAGTGCGATAAAGTTCCGCAGTTGCGGAATAGCCGATGTCACCTCCAGCCGCTGGCGGGTGCGCCATGAATAGACCACTTCCATACTGCCGTCCGGGGAGATGGCGCCGTCCTCGTCCCAGTCGCCGTAGGCGGTCATGCGGGTCGCCTTACCCGTGGCCAGCTCCACTTTCCAGGGATCGATGTTGCTGTTAAGTTCCGCCACCACCAGCGCCGAACGGCCACCATCGACAAAGGACTTAAGCTCCCACAGCTGAGAGGCATATTCAGCCCTGTCTACCGCGCTATCCGGAACTGGCGGATTAATAACCCGCAGATCTTTTATCTGATAGCGATCCTCCTGACGTTCCAGCGCGCCCACCAGCATCGCCGTGCCATCCGAACGGATATCGGTCCACCCCAGATGTACGCCATCCGGCGCCAGGTGCCATGTCCGGCGCATCAGCAGACGTACGTTTTCCGGCATTCCCTGGCGGTCACCGTCCATTGAAACAGGAACAAACTGATGGCTGTCGCATTGCGTCAACGATGGCTGACATTCAAGCATCCAGCCGTCGAAAGCGGTTTTATCGTCGCTGCCGCCGATGGGACTGAGTTCCCGGGTGGCGATAAACAGACGTCGGTTATCTGCCAGCGCATAGCTGAAGCCGGACTCCAGGGCCTGAGGGCGATCGCTGAATTCGCAGGTTACACAGTGCGCGGTTTTATCACTCAGCGTTATCCGCCAGATATTGCCGTCGTACTGGTTCTGGAACCAGACCGTCGCGCCATCGTCAGAAAAGGTGGGTAGCCAGGGCGCCACGCCTTCCGGAACGGGAATATCTTCATAATGGACGGGATACCAGGGGACTGAGGCGGCAAACGCGCCAGAGGACAATAACGCCCCCAGCGTCAGGGCTGATAATAGCTTCATGCTATTTCCTTATAGTGAATCGGTTGTTTATAGAGCGTAGCCAGCCCCGCTGGGTTTACCAGGCGAAAAGACACTATTCTGAAGCCAGATTCCATTACCGGCGCCTGGCTGCACGGGATGGAACAGGTTATGGCACGATGGCCGCCATGAAAACCATCACCCACCACGCCCGAATGCTACGGCGCACCCAGACCCATGAGGAACAACGCCTCTGGTATTTGCTGCGCGATCGTCGTTTTGCGCGCTATAAGTTTCGCCGTCAACATCCGGTGGGGCGATATATTCTCGATTTTGCCTGCTGCGCGGTTCGTCTGGCGATTGAACTGGATGGCGGGCAGCATGCGTCACAGGTTAAATATGACAGGAGCAGGGAAGCGTGGCTGAAAACACAGGGATGGCGGGTAATTCGCTTCTGGAATAATCAGCTATGGGAAAATGAGGAAGCGGTGATGGAGGCGATTCTGGAGGCTCTGGAGGGGCGGTGACCCTCACCCCGGCCCTCTCCCTGAAGGGAGAGGGAGAAAACCAGCGTCGGCCTGTTCCCTTACCCCGAAATACGCAGAGGGTGAAAACCGGCACCTGCCTGTCCCTTACCCTGCAATGCGCAGAGGGTGAAAACCAGCGCCTGCCTGTCCCTTACCCTGCAATGCGCTGAGGGTGAAAACCAGCGCCGGCCCGTCCCCTTACCCTGCAATACGCAGAGGGTAAAAACCGGCACCTGCCTGTCCCTTACCCTGCAATGCGCTGAGGGTGAAAACCGGCGCCTGCCCGTCCCCTTACCCTGCAATGCGCAGAGGGTAAAAACCGGCACCTGCCTGTCCCTTACCCTGCAATGCGCAGAGGGTGAAAACCAGCGCCTGCCTGTCCCTTACCCTGAAATGCGCAGAGGGTGAAAACCGGCGCCGACCTGTTCCCTTACCCTGCAATGCGCAGAGGGTGAAAACCGGCACCTGGCTGTCCCCTCTCCCTTTGGGAGAGGGTTAGGGTGAGAGAATTACTTCAGCCCCTTCACCAGCGTCTGACGCTGCTCTTCCAGCGTCGTAACCCGGCTGCAAACATCCTTACCGAACTTCTGGAAATCCTTCTCCTGGCTTTTCCATTCGCTCTGAATGGCGCTCTGCAGGCCGCCCAGACTCCCCAGAATGCCCTGTAGCGGATTGCCGCCGCCGGAGCTGGTCGCCTTCGCACCCATTTCGTTAATGCTGTCCTGCAGAATGCCGCCCATGGTCTGATTGACCAGTTTCTGACCGTCGGCGCGCACCTGATCGATAGCCTTATAGTGGAAGGTCAGGCCGTCCTGGCGGTGTTCGATAATACGGTTCATCTGCGCTTTAAGCTGACTGTCCAGTTCGGTCAGACGCTTACGCATATTGCTGCTTTCGCCCACCTGCTCGGTGATAATTTTATCCAGCGCCACCCGGCCCCGCTCGACACGAGTTCGGGCGCCGTCATCGATCCACGGCAGCGCATCACGCAGCCCTTTCTGGTAGTCCTGTGCCTGCTCGCGCTGGGCGGCGCTCAACTGTTGAGCCTTGCCGTTATAGTTCACGGCGCCGTCCGGCGTGATGGTCAGATCGCCATTTTCGCCCACGACCTGCACCGTCTGCGGTTTAATAATCACATCGTCCTTCGGTGTCACGCCGCATTTGTATTCCGCCTGGGCCTGCGCGGCCGTAACCAGCAGCACTGCCATCAGCGTTTTACGAATTATCGTCATTCCTTTCTCCTGCAAAGCAAACGGGCCGACTTACGCCGACCCGCAACAGATTAGTCCCACCATACATCAAACAAATCGCTCAGACGCACCTCTTCGAGCTTACGCGCTTCCAGCCACTGACGAACCAGAGTACGGTGCTCTTCGGTACACTTACCGATCTGCTGGGTGCAGATAAGCCCTTCCCAGGCCAGATAGCCGCTACCGTCATACGCCAGACCATTCGGCTCGATAACCTCATTAATAAAGTCGTCCACGGCCTGATCCACGGCCTGTTCAGAAGTGCCTTCCGGGAAGCGCCAGGCAACGGAAAAGCCCAGCTCCTGAAACTCTTCAATATGTAATTTCTTACGCAGACGACGGCTACGATTCTTCGCCATTATTTCACCCTCTCGAACATTAAGTCCCATACTCCGTGGCCAAGACGATGACCACGCTGTTCAAACTTGGTTACCGGACGCGTCTGTGGGCGCGGCACGTAATCGCCGGTCGCAGACTGATTGTGGTAGCCTTCGATGCTGGTCATCACTTCCAGCATATGCTCTGCGTAGGCTTCCCAGTCGGTCGCCATATGGAAAACGCCGCCCAGCTTCAGCTTACGTTTCACCATTTCGGCGAAGGGGACCTGAACGATACGGCGTTTATTATGACGCGCTTTGTGCCACGGGTCAGGGAAAAAGAGTTGCACCATGTTCAGACTGTTGTCCGGGATCATGGTTTCCAGCACTTCCACCGCATCATGACACATCACGCGCAGGTTGTTCACTCCAGCTTCATGGGCCGAACTCAGGCAGGCCCCCACGCCTGGCGAGTGCACCTCAATGCCTAAGAAGTTCTGCTCAGGCCGGGCTTCGGCCATTGCCACCAGCGAAGCACCCATTCCAAAGCCAATCTCCAGCGTGACCGGGCCTTCATTACCGAACAGCGCCCCCAGGTCCAGGGGTTCAGCGCGGAACTCGACGCCCATCTCAGGCCAGTAGTTGTCCAGCGCGTGCTGCTGTGCTTTGGTCAGGCGGCCCTGGCGGCGAACAAAGCTGCGAATACGGCGCATGGCGCGACCGCTTTCGTCAAATTCCGGTGAGACGACGTCATTATTCATGGTGAAAACCTGGCTATTGTTGAAAATGAAAGCAAGCGGGCATTATCCAAAGTTAATACCCGGATGCAAGCACCGGAAACTTCCGGTTTACAGGGCTTATCGCTCTGTGCTGGAATCTGCCTCCAGGTAATTCAATGTGGGATGCCGCAAAAAACGATGCAATCGCTTCAATTTTCACGCCAGGTACTCGCCTGGTATGACAAATTTGGCCGTAAGACCCTGCCCTGGCAGCAGGAGAAAACGCCTTATAAGGTCTGGCTCTCTGAGGTGATGCTTCAGCAAACCCAGGTCGCCACGGTGATCCCCTATTTCGAACGCTTTATGGCGCGTTTCCCAACGGTAACCGCCCTGGCCCGGGCGCCGCTGGACGATGTACTGCATCTATGGACAGGTCTGGGCTACTACGCCCGGGCCCGCAATCTGCATAAAGCGGCGCAGCAGGTGGTGGAACGCCACGGCGGATGCTTCCCTGAAAACTTCGAGGATGTCACCGCGCTGCCCGGCGTGGGTCGCTCCACGGCAGGGGCGATTCTTTCCCTGGCGCTCGGCCAGCGTTACCCCATTCTCGATGGCAACGTTAAACGCGTGCTGGCGCGCTGCTATGCGGTAAGCGGCTGGCCCGGCAAAAAAGAGGTGGAAAACCGGCTGTGGCAGATTAGCGATGACGTCACCCCCGCCAGCGGCGTAGAGCGTTTTAATCAGGCGATGATGGATCTGGGCGCCATGGTCTGCACCCGCTCGCGCCCCAAATGCGATATCTGCCCGCTGAACAGCGGCTGCGTGGCGTTCGCCAACGGCGACCAGGGCAGCTATCCGGGTAAAAAACCGAAACAGACGATTCCGGAGCGCACCGGTTACTTCCTGCTGATGCAGCACGGCGACGAGGTTTTTCTGAGCCAGCGCCCGCCAAGCGGCCTGTGGGGCGGACTTTATTGCTTCCCGCAGTTCGAAGATGAAGCCAGTCTGCGCGCCTGGCTGGCTCGCCATGGTATTGCCGATGGCGGCCTGACGCAGCTTACCGCTTTTCGCCATACCTTCAGCCACTTTCATCTGGACATCGTGCCGATGTGGCTTTCCGTGTCCTCGATGTCCGCCTGCATGGATGAGGGAACGGCTCTTTGGTATAACTTAGCACAGCCGCCAGGCGTAGGCCTGGCGGCGCCCGTGGAGCGTCTGTTACAGCAATTACGCCGCGATCCGGTCGATGCCGCTCGCGCTGTTTAAAGAGGATAAATAATGAGTCGCACTATTTATTGTACTTACCTGAAGCGTGAAGCCGAAGGCCAGGATTTTCAGCTCTACCCCGGCGAACTGGGCAAGCGGATCTATAACGAAATCTCTAAAGAAGCCTGGGCCGAATGGCAGAAAAAGCAGACCATGCTGATTAACGAGAAAAAGCTCAACATGATGAATCCGGAGCATCGCAAGCTGCTGGAGCAGGAGATGGTGAACTTCCTGTTTGAAGGCAAAGACGTACACATTGAAGGCTATACGCCGCCCGAAAAATAAGTGGGGGCGATGGCCCTTTGCACACTAACTACAGCACTCCCGGAATAATGAAAAAACTCTTAGCGCTGGCCCTGGTGGCGCCGCTGCTGGTTTCCTGCTCTGGTAATAAATCCAGGGAACCGCTGCCCCCCGCCAAGGATACAAACGGTTTCGACATTCTGATGGGCCAGTTTGCCCATAACATCGAAAATATCTGGGGCTTCGACGAAGTATTGATCGCCGGCCCCAAAGATTACGTGAAGTACACCGACGGTTTTATGACCCGCAGCCACATCAACTTTGATAAAGGGACCATTACCGTCGAGACCATTGCTGGTACCGAGCCTGCAGCACGCCTGAAGCAGGCCATTGTCACCACCCTGCTGATGGGCGACGATCCCGGCACGGTCGACCTCTATTCCGACGCCGATGATATCAACATATCTAAAGAGCCTTTCCTTTATGGCCAGGTGGTGGATAACACCGGCGAAGCCATTCGCTGGCAGTGGCGCGCCAACCGCTTCGCCGACTGGCTGCTGAACCATAAGCTCCAGCAGCGGCGCAGCAGTAACGGCCTGCGGATTATCTACAGCGTAACTATTAACCTGGTGCCGAACCACCTGGATAAACGCGCTCATAAATATCTGGGCATGGTACGCGAGGCTTCGCGCAAATACGGGGTGGAAGAGTCGCTGATTCTGGCGATTATGCAGACCGAATCGAGTTTTAACCCCTATGCGGTGAGCCGTTCCGACGCTCTGGGTCTGATGCAGGTAGTGCAACATACCGCCGGGCTGGATGTATTCCGTGCACGCGGCAAGTGGGGTAAACCCAGCCGCAGCTATCTGCTCGATCCAGCCAATAATATCGACACCGGCACCGCCTACCTGGCAATGCTGAGCAACGTCTATCTTTCCGGTATCGATAACCCCACTTCACGCCGCTATGCGGTCATCACCGCCTATAATGGCGGCGCCGGCAGCGTTCTGAGGGTATTTAACAGAGATAAAACCCGGGCCTTTAGCATCATCAACAGCATGGATCCGGGCGATGTCTATGAAGTGCTGACCAGCCGCCATCCGTCGGCGGAGTCGCGCCGCTATCTCTACAAGGTGAATACCGCCCAGAAGAGCTATATTCGAGGCGGTTAAGATATCCGGCGCCCCGGCTGCGGGGCGCCGGTATCAGCCTTTCAGCACATAACCGTACAGCCGGGTGACACCGGCGTCATCACACTGCGGATAAACCCCCTGAAGTTCCGGCGCAAAGCCCGGAAGCTGGTTCAGAACATCTTCCAGCGCCAGGAAATAACGCAGCGCCGCGCCGTCCCATACCTCTCCCGGCACCACGCACAGCACCCCAGGCGGATAAGGCAGCGCTCCTTCCAGCGCCACCCGGCCTCGGGCTTCACAGAGCGCCACCAGTTCGGCCCTGCCGCGAATAAATTCATCGTGGGCCTGCTTCGCACCCAGTTCAACCTGTGGCAGGCTTTCCAGACGGAACATCGCCTTTTGCAGCGATTTAATGTCGTGACGCACATAGAGCTGGTGCATCTCCTGGCACAGCTGGCGCAGGCCGTAGCCGCGATAGCGCTGGGGATACTTCTGCCACAAGCCCGGTAACACATCCTGAAACGCCGCGTCCTGCTCCAGAAGTTGTTCGAAACGCACCAGTGCCGCCACCAGCCGCGCCATCTTTTCCGGGCTTTCTGCAGGGGTCAGCAGGAACAGGATCGAGTTAAGATCCGCTTTTTCCGGTACGATACCGTTTTCCCGCAGATAGTGAGCGAGAATCGCCGCCGGTACGCCAAACTCCTGATACTCGCCGCTGGCGGCGTCGATACCCGGCGTAGTCAGCAGCAGCTTGCAGGGATCCACCCGATATTCATCACGCCCGTAACCGCTAAAGCCATGCCAGCCAGCATCCGGCTCAAAGCTGAAGAACCGTCGCTCCCGGGCGATCTGCTCGGTCGGATAATCCTGCCAGGATCGTCCTTCCACTACATCCGGCACGAAGGGACGAATCATCCGGCAGGCAGACAGAATCTGTTTACGGGTTTCGATGCCCAGGGTGACGCAGTCCGCCCACAGTCGGCGCCCGCCCTCACCGTCGTGAATGCGGGCATTGACATCCAGTGCGGCGAACAGCGGATAAAACGGGCTGGTGGAAGCATGCATCATAAAGGCGTTGTTCATACGCTTATAGGGGCAGAACCGCGCCTGGCCGCGGATATGATCGTCTTTTTTGTGGATCTGCGAGCCCTGGGAAAAACCCGCCTGCTGCTTGTGTACCGACTGAGTCACAAAAATACCAGGGTCGTTCTCGTTGAGTTCCAGCAGCAGCGGCGAACAGTCAGAGACCAGAGGAATAAACTGCTCATAGCCCACCCAGGCAGAATCAAACAAAATGTAGTCGCACAGCGGCCCAATGCTCTCCACCACCTTGCGGGCGTTATACAGGGTACCGTCGTAGGTGCCCAGTTGAATAACCGCCAGCCGGAACGGACGCGGCGCATCGGCGCGTTCCGGCGCCACTTCGCGGATCCGATCCCGGATCCAATCTTCGTTGAAACAGCGGGAGTCGATACCGCCGATAAAGCCAAAGGGGTTACGCGCCGCCTCCATGTATACGGGCGTGGCTCCGGCCTGTAGTAGCGCCCCATGATGATTGGATTTATGGTTGTTGCGATCGAACAACACCAGATCGTCCTGGGTCAGCAGCGCGTTGGCCACCACCTTATTGGCCGCCGAAGTACCGTTCAGTACAAACCAGGTTTTACTGGCGTTAAACACCCGGGCCGCGTTTTTCTGCGCTTCTTTAGCCGAACCTTCGTGGATCAACAGATCCCCCAGCTTAACGTCGGCGTTGCACATATCAGCGCGGAACAGGTTTTCACCGAAGAAGTCGTAAAAACGCCGCCCGGCCGGGTGCTTCCTGAAGAACGCGCCGTGCTGATGGCCGGGACATGCGAAAGTACTGTTGCCCATGGCCACATACTGACTCAGGGTGCCGAAGAACGGCGGCAGCAGTCCCTGCTCCCAGGCCTGAGCCGCCGCCTCCAGAGCCAGAAAATCCCGTTCGCCGCCAGGCATCGCCGTCACGCCTTCCGGCAGCGCCTGCTGCGTATCACCAAATAAAAAGACCGGCATACCAAAGCCGGTACGCTTAAGCAGCGCCAGAATACCGCTGCGGCTGTCGCCGGGGCTTAATACCACCGCCGCCACATCGGTAAAGTCGGTACTGTCCAGCGCTACCAGTTCGCGCTGGCTGGAAATAAGGGGTAGCAGCTCATGGCTGACGGCGATTTTTAACGGTTTCACTGATCCAGATCCCCCGGACAAAAACTTAAACGGGTGCCTGCGGCACGGCGCCTGAACGGCGTGCCCACTGCTGTCTGAAGGATCCGGATGCGTTCCTGCTCCGTTCGCCAGACATCAGTAAAAGCAGAGGGGCTCTGGTTTTACTGCTGCCCTGCGCTATGCGTGCGGTGCCCTTACCGCATGGTAGACGATATAACAAGGCGGCGGCCAGCCAATGATGCGGCGCGGCGCGCGAAGAGAAAGGAAAATACTGGCAGGTTCATGATGCAGTTCCGCGTTAGCCCTGAGCCAAAACGGCGCGATGGTGACAGTTTTTCGCACGCCGCGCAACCGTTCGCGCACATAATTCAGCCAAACGCGCCGCTGCCGCGACAAAGTCATTGACGCCACAGGCGCTTTACGGTTTAATGCGCCCCGTTGCCCGGATAGCTCAGTCGGTAGAGCAGCGGATTGAAAATCCGCGTGTCCCTGGTTCGATTCCGGGTCCGGGCACCAAATTCATATCAACGGACCTCCACGGAGGTCCGTTTTTGCATTCTGAGCCCGCAAAAATCAACACACCTACAATACATTAACTCCATCCAACTCAACCCAATTCTACCCACATCAACACCCTTGCGAGGGTACAATTGAGGGTATAGTCTGATTCGACAGAATTCTGTACCCTCAAATTACTCAGGATCCCTGTTATGGCCCTTACTGACGCAAAGATCCGGGCAGCTAAACCGGACGAAAAACCGTATAAACTTGCCGACAGTGGCAATATGCATTTGCTGGTCCATCCTAATGGCTCAAAGTACTGGCGGCTTCGCTATCGCCATCTTGGCAAAGAGAAAACGCTCGCCCTCGGCCTGTATCCTGAGGTTTCACTATCTGAGGCACGCGAGAAGCGCGACGAAGCCAGAAAACTTATTTCAGAGGGCATTGACCCCTGTGAACAAAAAAGAGCCAGAAAAGCGGCTCCTGAAGCCGCCAATACGTTTGAGCTGGTTGCCCGTCAGTGGCATCAAAGCAACAAGAAATGGTCAGAAACTCACAGCGAGAAAGTCCTTAAGAGCCTGGAAAGTCATGTGTTTCCTTACATTGGTTCACGCGATATTACCACTCTCAGAACCCCTGATCTGTTAATCCCGGTGAGAGCGGCGGAAGCAAAAGAGATTTATGAAATTGCTTCGCGCATACAGCAACGAATTACTGCTGTAATGCGTTATGCAGCACAGTCTGGCATCATCACTTATAATCCAGCGGTGGATATGGCTGGAGCACTCACGACAGTTAAACGTCAACACCGCCCCGCCCTTCCGCTTGATCGAATCCCTGAACTGCTTGCTCGCCTGGATGCCTATAAAGGCCAGATACTCACTACACTTGCTACAAAACTCACCCTGCTTATTTTCATACGTTCCAGCGAACTGCGTTTCGCCCGCTGGCCTGAGATCGATTTTGAGAAAGCGATGTGGACTATTCCCCCGAAGCGTAAGTCCATTACAGGCGTCAAACATTCACATCGCGGAGCCAAAATGCGTACACCGCACCTTGTCCCCTTATCCAGACAAGCCGTTGAGATTCTGCGAACGATCCAAGCTATCAGCGGAGAGCACGAACTCATCTTTACCGGTGCTCACAGTCCCTGGAAACCAATGAGCGAGAACACAATCAACAATGCACTGCGTCTTATGGGCTACGACACGAAAGTGGATGTGTGTGGACATGGTTTCAGGACGATGGCCTGCAGCTCTTTGATCGAATCAGGGTTGTGGTCAAAAGATGCCGTAGAGCGTCAGATGAGCCATCAGGAGCGTAACGGTGTACGTGCTGCCTATATTCATAAAGCGGAGCATCTGGACGAACGCAGGCTGATGTTGCAGTGGTGGGCTGATTTTCTCGATGCCAATGAGGAGAAACCTGTGAGTCCATTTGACTTTGCAAAACTTCAGTCTCGATAGCTGCCCGCATCAAAACCAATCAGGAAAATGCGGGATTCAATATATGTGGTTCGAAAGACGACTGGCTCATGTGGATAAAAACAGCATTCGCAGCACATATAACCATGTACAGTATCTTGATGGGGGGAGATAAATGGTGCACTGGTACGCTGATTATATTGACAAGCTTCTCAGTTCATCGACTGACAGTTAGTGGTTGTTCTCCGCACCTGAAGATGCGGAGAACGCCATTCTATTATTTTTTGTTCTATAGCTTTCTGGCATATTGACCGCACAGCATGGACTTTAGCGTGAGGCGATCCAAGGGGAAGCATTTCACTGCAGAGCTCAAAAATTAACACACCGTATATTATCCTTCTTACCGATAGCCGGACTAACGCTCCCGGCTCCACAGCGGTGAAATGTTTTTTGAACGTCACGCCTCATTGATAAACAGTACTGGATTCAGATAAAGAGCAAAATGCTAATGATAAAATTCAAAAGAGAAGTAAATTTCTGATTGAATTAAGTCGGTTTAGCTTGTAATCAATAATTTATGTGAGGTATCGGCAGAAATTTATTTTCAATTAGACACCATGAAACGGCCATGCTAAAATACTGTCTATTTATACATGAAGAGTGAGAGTGCCATAGAAATCACTGCTTCAAATAGGGGATGTGATAATGAATACTAATAAATCAAAAAAAAGCGTCACCGTCTTATTTTATAATATCGATGGAGATGATTCATTTTATGAAAATCTACCTTTAAACTATTTCACTTTGTGTGAGTCGGAAGAAAAAACAAGGATAATAACCTCACGCGATAAAAAACACTTAATAAAATTAACGCCCCCTGATGTTATGAATAAAAATGACATCTTTGGTGTAACTGTTGTTCGTGAAAGGAACACTTGGCAAACTAAGGCCACAAAAGATGGTTCGATTACAGGAATTCATCTTAACCAAGGAATAATTGGCGATCTATACTATATTTACATATCCCCAGAGTATAAAACCGTATTCGGTTTTACTTCCGGTCCTAGCGGCACATTGAAGAGTGTTTGCAAGTTCATTCTTGAGCAACTAAATACAAACAGAAAGAAAAAAATAAAAATAGATCTTATTCCAAAAGAGAAAGAATATTTTTCTCTGAATGATTACGAGGGGTTTAATAGTCTACACTTTAGAATGAATTCATCTTATCTAAATGATATAACTGATGATGCTCCTCATTTTTTCAAACAATTGAGTGCAAGCCCTTATATTGCCCCAGGCATGCAACTTTCATTTGACTTAGCTTTTAATGATGAAAATAATGAGTTATTCACTAAAGATAACGTAATTGAAATTATAAACTTTCTATCTGATCATGATGGGTGTTCCGTATTGAAAGTTAAAGCGAACAATAGTGATGGAAAAGTCAGTACAATAGATTTCTCAGAAACGTTTCTTCACTTTAAGACCGAAGTTAATACCCGGAATAAGTTCATTGATGAAGAAACTGCATCCCGAGTATTGGATATGGCTTTAACAGAACTGTTAAAATTTAAGAACGGCTAAGCAAATGCTCGATTTCTTTTTTGATAACCTTGTGAACATTATTAATTTCCGATGAATTAAGTAACTGAATCAAATCGCTTATGCTATTATACATTAGCGATTTAGATGTGTTGTCAGCAATTTCCTTGGATGCTTCTCTGGATAAACCTAGATTTATCAACGACATAATTCTTTCGTCACTAGCGCCAATTTCGAGATAGTAATGAAGCTTAATACTTTGAGCTTCTGACTCTGTCATTCTTGATGCCAAAGTAAATAAAGTGAAATAACACTTAAAGGCATTTGAGAGTCTAAATCTAATATCATTATTTATTACATTTATTATATTTTTAACAGATGTATTAATCCCGTTCTTTTTCCCATCATCACCTTTATTTTTCTTATCCCAGTCTATCTGAGAGTTAATCATATCCTTTAAACTATGATCCTGCACCCATTTTTTAGAGATAAAACAAATATAGTCGGCAGTATAATTACCGCTTGGAATAAATACCCCCAATTCAATTAACTTCAATGATATTTTTAGTATTCTATCATAAAATTCTTCAGACTTAGGATACGGCAAAGACCAGTCATTAAGATCAATACCGCTAGTTAAAAATTCAAAAACTGCATTTTGCTGTATATATCCAGTAGTAGGATTTGACTCTAAAACAAGAGGAGGGAGTTTAAGATTTAAATACGCAGTTTCAATACTTTCTCTTAATCTATTTAGTGCGAAATTATTTAATCTAATATCTGATGAAAAGAATGTTGAATCCAAGTCACCATTACCATAAGACTTTATTAACTTATTCGCCACAGAATAGAATTTAGAACGATCTTCATCAATAGGTTGAAGACCCGATAGCGTTCTTAATATTTCATTTATATTTTCATTAAGTAATTTATAATAAGTTGGTATTTTCTCTTCTTTTCCGTTATCTTCTTCATCAAAATAGTCTTTAAATGTCCATGAATCCGGATCAACCAAGAATATATTACCAGAGAAATGATGCAACATTCTGCCCGCACGTCCAGTAATATTATTTATTTTTACATCCTCAATTCTTTCCATTTTATCATAATTCCCTTTTTTGAACGCAGGATTACACATGAAAAGATTTTTTGCCGGAAGATTCACACCTTCGGCTAACGTACTTGTGCAAGAAATAAACTTTATGTGCCCCTCTTTTACAAGGTTTTCCACAAGAATCCTGACAGATGTGGGTAACGGACTATAATGAAATGCAATCCCTTTCTTTATATTATCTGCTAAAGTAAACTCATCGTGGATAAAATGCTGTATATATTCTGAAGCCTCGTTAAGGGATTCACTTTCCTCATACTTGGTAATTCTTTTTGCTATTTCATTAGCAATGTATTCACAATGATTTGTTTGATTCCTATAAATTATATTACTTTGGTTTTTCCCAAGCCTTAAAACAATATCTGCTAGTTTTTTATCAGTAAATCCCTTGGGTAAAATAGCTTTATCATCAGCCCCCTGTCTAATGATTTCTAGATTTCTTCCTTTGGCCCTAACCTCAAAAATCAATTTGGAGACTGGAGAATGGGTTGTTATTATTTTAGTAAACCCCACGCCTTTGAAAACGCTTGAAAAGCTATTCTGATATTGAGGAGATGGCATACCAATTATAATTTGTGGGCTACTATCTTCAAGTACTCTTTCAAGAGTAAGATGAAGTAATACGCCGCGCCCTTCATCTGATATATTATGAGCTTCATCAATGAATAAAAAATCAAAATATATATCACCACGAAGAAGGATTTCATGTAAACGTTCCTGAGTCATGACAAAAAAGGTACGCTCAGAAAAAACATCATCTTTGGGGATTGTACATATCTCGATATTTTTCTCACATCCTCTTTCCTTAGCCATCTCAAATATTTTTGAGGATACTTCAGTAATTAGGGCTCTTGTAGGTACTACAATTGCGGCAAAGGCACCGTCACTATTAATTACTTCAGATAACAAATAATGGAGAATGATATGAGTTTTTCCTGCTGAAGTGGGGGCAACTGTAATGATATCCTCTCCAGCCTGAAGGTCATCCCACAAATCACGTTGAAAGTCGGTAAGTACTAAACCTAATTCCTCAACATTATTTAGAGCTCTCTTGTAACTTTGACTCGACTCAGTAAATATATTGTGTTTAAATGAAACTTGAGGGAATCTATTTTCTAATAACTTAATATTTGGGAAGTCCCCAACAGATGAGAAGAGATAATTTGAAATTGGGATAAGTTCCGGATAATCCTCACCGCATGTATCGATTAACATGGAAAGAATTGCTGCACCTTTCTTTATATATTTTTCTTCTTGTGTTTTATAAAATATTTGTGAAGCAGTCGCCATTTGCTTTACTAAAATCCGCCCTAATTTAGATACATCTCCAATTAAATGACTTGCGTAACATTTAAATAACGCCGATGAGCATTTCTTATATTCATCGCTGGCTAATATTCTCTCTGATAATTTGATGTAAAAACTATTCATTTTGCGATCTCTAAATAGGAAATAAAACTCTCAACGAGTTTTTTATATCGCTAAAGGGTAATATAAATAACGTTGTTGAATTTATATCCAGACCTTGATTTTCAATTTTTTTAAAATAATCATCAATATACCCGTAAGCCACGTGAATATAACGCTGGATAAAATCCTCATCACTCTCTGCATCTTTAATTAAATCACCACCCGCAAAACCAATGAAACATGGCGAATGTATGAAATTTAATTCATTTTTATTTTCAAAAGGATTCAAAATTCTTATTAACTCGTCCTGAGATTCATCATCAAGCTCTGGAAGATCAAGGTGACTGTCAATAAGATTAAATTCCTGTATATATTTATCCTTTGCTGATTTGATAGAGTCAACAGCCGTTGACGCTGCGCCAAAAAATGAAGTATAGAGTTTGGATTCGCCCAAATACAATCTCAGATCGCCATTAATAAATTGTGCATGTATACTATCTGCACCATAAACCGGCATTCTAGAACTGGTTTTAAGTGATATTTTACTAAGCAACCTAGGCGCCTGTAAGTAAACATCCAATATTGTAAATAAAATTAACTCACCTAATTCACCATGAGCAGTTTGTTGGCTAAGTTTACTCAAGGCCTTTTTAAAAAGTTGTTCTATGGCGATTTTACTTGGCCTTTTTAATTTTCTATCAATTTCCTTGCATGTGAGAGCAAAATTATGCAGTAACTCATCCTTTATGAGCTTGAGAAAACCGAAATGATTACTTTCACCATTTTCTATTGGAAGATAAATTAGTAACGTCTCTACTTTTCTTTTATCCGAGAGAAATAAAGAGACGTCAACTTTCCTCAACACATCTTTAATGACGTCATGGTTTTTTAGTTGTGGCTTTAGTTTATTGTTCATTCTCATTTCTGCTGTTATAAAATGAATAAAAGAGCACAAACGCTGTATAGAACTACGTAATTATATTAGCTTTCACATAAATTGATTAAAAATTAACTTAGCACACTAAATAATAAAACACACCAATAAATAAGTCATTTCATCTACAAAAAGTTAGTTAATTCAAATCAGGCAAATTTTCTTAACAACACCGTCCAAGCAGCCGGAACTGCCCCGGGAATCCGAGAGATGCCCCTCCCCTGAGATAGGTAAGAGGATAACAAAAATTCTCATTTTTCCCCTGAGGTTCATCAGCAAACCGTCCGAATGGTTCTGGAAAGCCATGACGAATACAACTCACCATGGGCTGTCCTCAGTTCCATTACTCCAGTGCGGCATTTACTGCCCTCGCGATTTCCGTCACATCCAGTTTCTCCGGAGATCTGATGGGCTTCGCGCGCAGGAAAAACAATATTTTCTGTACTGACGTATTCGGTCACGTTGCTGCTCCGTCAGCCCATAGTGCTGCATCACATCGAGCCAGCGACTGGCAGCCCTGCGCCAGAGACCAGCAGCCTCCAGCTTTTATGCAACCTCATCCTCTACCATCATGTCTTACCCTTGATACCCACTTTTTCTTTTTGAAGGATCTCAGCCCCAGACTGGTTGCCCTGTGCTTTATCGCCGGGATCGTCCTGTGGGGAAGCTTCTCCTGTACCCCACGGGCACCAGACTCAGGATATATGGCTCTTAATAGGCTATCTTCATCAGGCTGCCAGAGCCGGGCCTCAGTCAGCCCCATTTTTCCGGCCTGGGCAAAAATGGCCTCCCGGGTACGATCCGGCAGCAACGCTTTTACTTTATCAATCCCTTTACTGTAGTGCGCCTGCATCAACACCAGTTCCCTTTCCGACCAGGGTCTGTTTTTCCCTGTTCCAAGGTCAAATTTGACCACTGCCGCCCTCACCGCACTGACGCTTCTGCCCAGTCTGGTGGCAATTTCTTTTGTTGGCAAATTGCCGTAATGCTTTTCCAGAAAGGACTTATCTTCACGGCTCCAGCTACTGCGACCAGTGAGCCCGGCAAGGGACGCCTGCCGGAAGATAGCCTTGCGTGAACGCCCGGGCAAAAGTGATATGACATACTCTATGCCTTCTGCATAGTGGGTCCGGAGTAATGCCAGCTCCTCTTCCGACCAGGGCGGTGCCCCCCCCAGGGACAGACCTAAAAGCTGAACAATTCGGGCCACCCCATGGGCAGATCGGCCAAGCCGCTCCCCGATTTCACGGGCAGACAGCTGACCATAGTGTTGTTCCACAAACGTAATTTCGGTGGCCGTCCACTGTGTCCGGTGATTACGGTGTCGCTGTGTTTTACCCACCTCGCCAGTTCCTTTTACATCACTCACGATGTTTTTCCTGCGCCAGCATATAGACTTGAGCCCGGAGGTGCTGCTCAGCCTGCTGAATCTGCTGCTGACGCTGCGGAGAGTCTTCAGGGAGCAGCTTCAACTGCCGAAGCTGTTCTTCCACCGGCACGGTCTGCCGGAAGCTTGTCAGCATGCCAAAGACCTGCGATTTAAGTTCACTGACGGTAATGTATTTTCCTTTCTGGCCATCAAGCGCATTCAGTTTATCGGCAAGCGTCTGAAGCTGCGTCATACCCTCATGCCAGCCATTCATTGTATCGACAGGAAGTACTGAAACATTAATCTGTCGCTGCCACTGTTGTATCAGGGGATTAGCCTGCTCAGGCCACAGCGCCTGAGCCTGTTCTGTCAGTTTTCTGGCGTAAGTAATATTCCAGTCAGGAGGTAATTTATCCAGCCGGGCAAGCAGTTGCTGTGTTTGTGCGATAAAGCCCTGCGGTAACGGAGTCTGCTGACGCAATATATTCACCTGTTCAGGTGTAAGCATTTCGGGTAACGGGGCCAGTGAGGCTACAAGCTGAGTCTGTATCGGGTCAGGTCGATGAAGATACTGCCAGCCCCACAGCCCGGCGCCCCCCACCACCAGCATGGTCAGCATACCGGCAATAAAAGCCCCCCAGGAACGTCCACGTGGCGGAGCCGATGTTGCCGTCACTACCCGCGCGACGGGGGGCGCTTCATGGGCGGTGTAGACCAGAGGTCCAGAGGCGGCGGCAGGCTCCGGAGTGGACGTCATTGCCATGGTCGCCGGCAGGCTAACCGCCGCCTCTTCTGTTTCGCTCCCATCGGTATTCTCCAGCCGGGCCGCTGCGTTCTGCATAAAGGTGCACAATCCCTGTAGCTGGCTGATATGCCTCAGCTCCAGACGCTGCAGCGCCTCACACAGAACGTTCAGATGTTTTTCAGCCTGATAAATCAGAGGCAGGTCAGCATAATGTAGCGCCAGCGTTCGCATCAGTTTCTGCAGGCGCTGACTGAACCCCGCGAGGATTTCCATTCTGGCATGGACCGGCTGCGGCCACATATTCCCCCACTGACGGGTGATCAGCACATCCAGTATCGCCAGCCCCTCATTAAGCCCGGCCATAGCGGCAAGGTGGGTACGGGCCAGCGTGTACCAGCACGCGGTTTGCAGTTCGACGCCATTGTGGCGAAACAGCGACAGGCTCAGTTGCTCCACACGCTGCCAGTCCACATCCGGCCGGGCCGGATGGTTCAGCTTCGCCAGTTCGTCGCGCAGCGCAGAATAGTCGGGTAGCAGGCGGGGATCGCCACCGGTTTGAATCTGTAAGGGGGCTGTTTTTTTCATTTCAGGACTGTCCATAGATATATTTGCAGGAAAACGCGCCCTGCTCCACCGTTATTCCATCACTGTGGTAGCAGGCTACCCAGCAATTCAAAAAAGACAGACTCACAGAACCCGAACCTGTGGCCCCCCGAAGAAGCAGACGGCATATATGTCCAGTCAGACGCATCACGCGAGCGCATAAACAGGCGCCCCAGAGACGTGCGTTCTTCTTCCACATGGAGGGTAACATCGACACAGCCGGTGACCCCCTGCCCGTACAAAAATGAGGGGATGAAGGATACTACCCGGCCCTGATAATGGATTCGGATCCCGGAAATGCGAAATGCCGTGGCCCCCAGAAGGAGTTCCACCAGAGAAACTACGGTGCTCTCCACCCGGATGCCGGTCTGTTCAAGCCAGATCTCCATAGTTTCCTGAAGCTGGATCATTCGCTGGCGGAATTCCGCAATATCCGCCAGCCCCCGGCTTTCAGGCTTCGCCTGGCTGGCCTGAAGCTTTTTAAGAAACTGCGCTTTTGCTGACATGATTTACCCGATCATTCAGAATCGAAGAAAACGCCTTAAAACCGGGTTTGCCGGTCAAGAAACTGCTGCTGCTTCAGATGGCGGATCAGCACCCGCCCTTCCGGCATAAATTCGGTGCCATAGCGCACCAGACCCACGCCTTTCAGCTCGGCGTCGATGGCGTAACGCAGCTCGCCGGGCACGGTCTGCTCCAGCATCACCACCTCAATACGTTTCAGGCGCGGCTCATATTTCAGCAGCACGTCAGAGAACGTGGTCATCAGCTGATGCGCCGTACCGGGCATGCCCTGTAAAATTTTGGTCATATCCGGCAGGCCGTAGTCCGGCAGATGCGCCAGGGTACCGGCGCGACAGTTGAGGATGCGCTGCATATTGTCCAGCACCGACAGAATCACCTGGTTCTCTTCGCTGACCTGATGCAGATCCAGACCGCCGCTAAAGTTGCCGAAGAGGGTTTCGTAGAGGGAGGGGGCGTTATGCGACATCGTAAATTTATCTCATGATGGTTTAATATAAGGTTACTGCTGAGTTTATTTGGTTATGATGCCTCCCGGGGCTCCATCCAGCGCACCGCAAAATACCCGTCGTTGATACCTTCCGAGCGTTGCACATCATGCACAAACCACGCATACAGCACCGACGCATCCACACACCATCTTATCGGCGGGGCTTTACCATCATACCCTGCTGCGCCGCACTCCAGGAAATACTGCGCGCGTGACCGAGCGGGTTCAAGAATATTTTCCAGGTAAAGCTGAGGGGGGTAATGATATTCCTGGGTCAGCAGAAGATGTGCCGCATTCGCCACATCTGACAGCCAGCCCCAGTGTTTTTTCAGCGTTGCAATATCCTCCATCACCTCATCCCTGGCCTGGTGGGCCTGGGTGGTAAGCCCCACCAGCCCTGCCGCTCCTGCCGCTGAAGAGACCGATGCCAGAACGCCGTCCCTAACCCCTTCCAGCCGGCGCAGTTCGCTTTTATATTCGTAGAACTGGCGCCCCAGCCACTCAAAATAACCGTCGAGGTGCCGGTTCATGGCGCGATAGCTGAGCGTACTGGCGTTAACCGCGCTCTGGTAGGAGCCTACCCATTTATCAACTAACTGGCTTTCCACGCTGTCCTGGAGAGAAAAATATGATGCAACAGTCGCAGATACTTCTCTTAATGTCTTTAAATCATGGAAGGGAACGCCGGATTTCATCGCTTCCAGATACATTTTGCGCAGCGGCACGCGACTCAGTTCGGCGCTCGGCTTCTGCACATCCGGCTTTAACCCGCCGCCGATATCTTCGCTGCACCCCGGCATCAGGATCTCCTGGTGCTTTACATCGTCCCGACCGGTCCGGTACAGGCAGCGCCAGCGTCGGCGCTCATGGGCCGCCACCAGGTGCAGCGAGTTTTTAACCGTCTCCGGCAACGGCGACTGATGGTCAAGAAACTTGCGCCCGAACAGCGAGATAATTTGCCCCGCCGTCTCAACGCGCTTTTCCGGCACCCATTCCAGTATGCTGTTGGCGTAGTCCAGACCGTTATCGCTGCTCATCGGCGTGTCGCGCGAACAGTCAAACAGCCCGGTAAACACGATATCGACCGGTACGCCACGGAAGGTCGGCTTTCCCTCCGGCCCCTGCTGGCACATGTCATTGAGCAGCAGGTCGATAAACTGGCGGGCCTGCGTTCCCCCCATATCAAAGCCAAATACCGACACGGAAATCAGCCGCAGCGGCACTTCGCCATTTTGCATCGCCTCTTCAAAAGTACGCTCAAAGCGAACCCGGGTACTGTTCAGGCGCGTATCGGCCCCGCTGACCATGCTGTAGGCCATAAACTCGCTATCGCGCAGCCAGGGGGTGGCCTCGATACCCGCATGGATCACGCCCTTCAGGGTAGCTTCCCTTAACAGCTTAAGCTGGCCTTTGGGGGTCAGCAGCTTTTGCCTTAGTTCGTTGCCGGCCTGCTGGTTGCTGGCGCCGCCGATTTTCGCTTTAATAATATCCTTCAGCCGTTCCGCAGGCTGATTTTTCAGGCTCTCCTGCACCGAACGGCTGGTACCGTCCATAAACTGCTGAAGCTTTTCTCCCTCCACTTCCAGGAAGGGGGTGCCCAAACCCGAGATATAGTATTTTCTATATGCAGCAACATCTGTTGTATTTTCTTTATCAGGGTAAGCCCTATATAGACGTGCAATATTGCTGAGGCGGTTTTCCGGCGCATCCTGCTCGATATTGCGCCCCACGCCGTCAAAAAAGAAGCCGATATGCAGTATCCGCGAGCAATTTCCCAGCCGGTACTCACAGGCCTGCGACGCCCGGTTCGCCGCCGCAATACAGGAATCCAGATCGAATGCCATAGTTATTTTCCTTCCAGAAGCGGAGACGGCGTATAGTGCGGGCTGCGCGGGTCATAGGGGGAAAAAGCGTTATCGCTCCAGCCCAGCAGCACTTTGTCGCCTGGCAAAAAGTAAACGTGCAGATCGTTCTCGCCCCGCTTGCGCTCCGGCAACGGCACCACTACCCGGCGCCGCTCCAGGCGCATTCCTGCATCATACTGTGGCCCGGTGACATCCAGCGTCCAGATCACCTCCGCCGTTTTTCCTTTAATCGCACCGCAGCAGGTTGCTGCCCCTCCGCTTTCACTTACATATTTGTGATTGGGGTCATGCGCACTGGCATTACCTCCCGCCACACCATTCACACTAAAACCCAGAATAGGGCGATCCAGCTTGCTGTGAATGATCAGGGTTACCCCCCCCATCGGCGGCGCCCAGAACATTACCCAGAGTACCCAGCCCAGTACAAATAACACCGGTAACGCCACCGCGCTCCACAGCCAGACCTTTTTTCTGGCGTAAAAATGGCTGACCGCGCCATCTACTTTTTCCAGTTTGGTAAAAAATCCCATCAGATATCGCCACCTTTTAAAATAAAATCCCTGTAGACCAATAACCCTGAGCATTTATCGCCGCCACAATACTCAGGGTTATTTATCTTCAAGCAGCGGAGACGGCGTATAGTGCGGACTGCGGGGATCGTAGGGGGAAAAGGCGTTATCGCTCCAGCCCCCCTGCGGCATACCCTTTACTTATGGCTTCATCTATTTACCCAAAGCATTAAAAAAGTCATTTTCGGACTCATTCATCTCAATAAAAAATATTAACGCGTAAATATTTTCTTAACTCTTTTTGATTTCTCCAGATAAGGAATACATACGCATATCAGAAAAACAGGATGAACGAAAGCCACCATGACTTTTTTGAGCAAGATATCCCCCCCATAGCATCCGTAGCTGGAATAATAACCCAGGGCGTTAAGCCACAACAAACTTGCACAATCCACAACCGAGATCAATACAATAGAATAGATAAACAACCTGTAACGATTCACAAAAACAGATTCTTTCTTAAATAATGCAGCAAGAGCTAAAATTATTGTCACAACTGAAATCACCCCAACGACACAGGACAGTATAAAAAACAATTTTTCTGATGTGTTCTGGAACCGAAAATATATCTCAGGGTGGAAAAAGAGAGCCAATAGTGGAATACCATAAACTATAGCCATGACAACCAAATGAAATGCTATAAGCACCAGCCACCCACTTAGCCCCGCAGGTATACTCTCGTTATTGATTTCAATTTCCTTGTCAGACATTGTTTGCTTCTGTTCGTTATCCATGCTTTCCATTCCTTATTTTACATTTCCTGAACAGATCTTTATCGCTAAGCCCGAGAGTGATTGCTTTCCCTGGACAATATCAGGTAACTGTTCACGTAACTCCCACCAATTGTTACCTTTGAAAAGTTCAATGCCATCATCCTTCGCCATTTCTTTTGGTTGATCCTTGAGATCAGCCAGTACAGAACTCTGTGCACCATCCATAATAGTATAAATTTTATCTACCAAACCCTCATTAAATGGCGTCCCGAGACCTGATAAATAAAATTTATTATGAGTATTTTGCTTCTGCTCTGGAAATGCTCTAAACAAACGCGCCACATTACTAAGGCGTTGCTCCGGTGCATCCTGATCAATATTACGATGAATACCGTCAAAAAAGAAACCGACATGCCAAATACGTGAACAGTTTCCCAGTCCGGCCTCTTCTGCCTGCTGCGCGCGACTGGCGGCAGTGATGATATTTTCGATATCCATCAGTGTTTCTCCTGCTTTGCAGACTTACCTGGAGTATCCGGATGTTTTTCATAAGGCGACCAGGCATTATCACTCCAGCCTAATAGCACTTTATCTCCAGGTAAAAAGTGGACATGTAGATCATTTTCTCCCCACTTTCTTTCTGGCAGCGGCATCACAACACGGCGAGTTTCTTTGCGAAGTCCTGCATCGTACTGAGCACGTGTGGTGCTCAATGTCCATATTACTTCCGCCGTTTTCCCGCTGATGCTGCCGCAGCAAGTAGCTGCCCCACCACCACTTGAATAAGGATTTTCTTTATATGCAGACGCATTTGGTCCCGCCACACCATTAACGCTAAATCCCAAAATAGGTCTGTCAATTTCACTGTGGATTATTAATGTTACCCCTCCGGTCGGCGGCCCCCAGATGGATGCCCAGATTAACCATCCGCCGTATGCAAGTACGAGCGCCAGTAAACTCCCCCAAATCCATTTTCCCCAGCGGGCATAACCACGATTCACGGTATTATCAACTTTGTCGTAAGTCTTAAAAAATCCCATTATTCATTTCCTGATTGAACCAAAAACCATGGACTGTTCAGATTTTCGGTACTGTGTATCCACAAGGTTAACCAAGACGTCTGCCAGCGACAGTGTTCCATTTACCACGTTCGGTAATGCAACCCTCAGTGAATCCGACTCCAACTGTCGCCTCCCGCCAGTGAGGTAATAGAGCGCGAAGACTTTCTGATCCGCAGCGGATAACAACCCCACCTCTTTACTTTTATTCAATGCTTTTATCACCATCAGTCGCTGTGCACAGGGTGGAAACGCTCTGCTGGCCGGCATCTTCTGCCATTCATTTAAAGTGCTGGTCACTTCCGGCTTATCCGCAATCTGCTGCCAGGTGGCGTTATCCAGTCGAATTATGTGATTTGTGGGGTTTTCAACTTCTGAGGGTGTAATGCTGAGTGGCTGCCACTGCCTTTCTCCCGGGAACCACCACTGCGTGATGCCGTTGAACAGAAAAGCGTGCCAGTCACAGTCAGCAGACTGCGCCAGCACGTTGATGACATGGCTGGCATAGAAGCGCGCCAACTCGGTGGAGCCATCCGGCTGCACAATGGTGCAACCACGGGATAACTGCACTGCCAGTAACGATGGATAGCGCGTGGAAACAATGGCTGCGGCACATCCCGGCACTGACGCCAGATAGTCAGGTAGCTGTCCGGCATTATCCACTTCCAGCAGCCAGGGGCCGTAGTTCTGAAATTCCGTCAGCTGTGGGTGGATATACAGCGAATGCAGCTGATGTTCATGCTGCTCTTTAAATGCCAGAAAATCGGTTTCCGGCTGTGCACCGCCCTCAAACAGCAGACAGATATTTTCGTCTGAACGGCAGGATAACGCTGTAATCAGTTCTGTGCTGTCCATTGCTATGCTCCCTGCACTATCGCATCGTTCGCCTGAATCGCTTTCAGCAGGCATGGAATGCAAATTTTATTTTCAATCGGCGGGAACAGAGCAGGCATTTCAACGGGCTGACTGACGGGTCTCAGCTTCTGTGTGCGTTTGATATTACGGATGTACGTATGCGGCGTGCCGTACTCAATCCCCCCCGCCTCTATCTTCACATAGCTGCCACCGCCTATCAGCGTCACTTTCTTCTTACCGGCAAACAGCATGTCGCTCATACTGCTGATGCTCAGTTTCTGCGCCGCACTCATATTCAGGGCGCCGTTCTGCGCCTGCACCTGTACCGGCCCCTGGTCGGAAATCAGGCTCAGTTTGCCACTCTGTGCAAACAGCCCGAGGCTCAGCCCTGCCAGCAGGGCCGTATTCCCCAGCGAGCCGGTACTGATGTCTCCGCCGGCATTGATGGCGATATTGTCCGTCGCCGCCATCTGCAGGTGTTCATCGCTGGTAAACGCCATGCCTTCAGGCGCGGTGAAGTGAACCACCTCGTTCAGCGGCTTCAGGCGCTCACTGAACATCGCTGTCTGACTGGCCACATCCGCTTCCAGCGCCAGCGCCTGGCGCTCTGCATCCGCCAGCAGGGCCAGCCGCTGATGCCCCGCCTCAATTTCTCTCAGGGCTTCATCCATGCTCAGCACGTCGCCTTCAGCCTTCGCCTGACCATCTGCTGTAATGAGCAGCCCTTTTGCCACGCGGATAACCCCGAACTCGTCGGTGCGCAGCTCAAACCCGGTGCCGCGCGCTTCATTTTGTGCATCCACGATATGCCCCTGATTCAGGGCCGTGGCGCCGAACGGCGTACTCAGCGCAATATGCTCTGCCTGACGCCGGTCTTCCATCCGCAGTTCATTGCGCCCTGCCGTGCGCAGAACGTTCTGGCTGCGGTTGTCCCGGGTCACCACGTCCTGATGCTCTGAATCGTGAAAGGCACGGGCGATATACGGCCGGTCCGGGTCGCCACCGTCAAAAGCAATACCCACTTCGGTGCCGTCGATGAGCGGCGTGTGCCAGCCGTACGTTTCACCGGCATACGGCTTCGCCTGACGTATCCACAGATAGCTGTAGCCCGGCTCCGCATCCTCGCGGCTGAAGTCCAGCTTCACCCGGTAGCGACCGGTGTCGTCCAGATGCGCATAAGGGTCATTCTTCTCTTCGCTTTCCACCCGCGCCATCAGCGTCCCGGCAATGGCCGGGCGCGGCGTCGTTTTCGGCCGGAAGCAGAATTGTTCGCTGTAGGGCATCCCCCACACCGACACATGCAGGCGGGTATCGCGAGCCGCGCGGAAGGTGGCAAGGGTGATGACCATCCCCTCTTTCAGCTCCGGCACCTCACGGCCACCGGTCTCCAGCACCATGCCCGGCGTCAGGTGACTGGCGTTACTGAACAGATGCAGACGGATGGCATTGTTCAGCTCGCGCTCGTGATGGATACGGGCATAAAACGCCCCGCTTTCCGTTTCCGGTTCGGAGGGGGTGTCGTCGCCCGCTTCACGGTAAGGCGTCAGGTAGCGGTAGTGCTCGCCGGTGGTCGCCGTCTCGTTTCTGACGCGACCGCGCGCATCCATCGGTGTGCTGGCGGTGCGGTAATTGTAATCCCGGGTGGTCACGCTGCCGGTGACGGTGTTATGCCAGACCCGCGCATCCCACGCGGCCTCGACCGCGCCGTCATACAGTGCGGAAGGCTCCCGGTACGGAAGCCGTACGTCAAACTGATACTGCAACTGACTGTCGGCGAAAGTCACCGTATCCAGCCCGGTAGTGGTGTTCACCCCGGTCCGGAACCAGATGCCCACTTCAGAAAGAATGCGCTGAATAAACTGCAGGTCGGTTTCGGACTGTTCATTCAGCGCTTACAACCGTGGAAAAGAAGACGAATTTTGCAACATCGTTACCTCTCTTCATCCGGAGCCATTGCAAACACACTATTGCCATCATCACGTTTGAGTAATGACCAGCGGGCGCGGTGCTGTTTGCCATCTTTATCCTCAAATGCAGGCATTTTCTGCCCCTGCTGCGTCTGAATATATTGCGTTGTGCCGTTAACGATGCTTGCCCACTCACCCGCATGAGGGGCAATTTCATCCGTCCAGCGGGTGATTCGAACCGGTTCACAGGATTTCCCGGCGTCTTCTTCATCCAGAAGAGCACTCGCCTCGTCAAAGCGCCTGTACCACTGTAAGCTGGACTCATCATCGAACTGAAAATTTTCGTGTTCGGAGTAGAAATGCAACGAACGTGTCCCATTAAACCTAATGGGTTTAATGATCTGGTTTACTTTCACCAGTAATGGCGGCAGTTCTTCGGTTTTCGTCTCACCCAGCGCTGGCGGTAGTGCTCCAGCCTTCAGGATAAGGCCACCGTTATAAGGTAGCAGTTCAATCTCTGGTGTATTATTCAAACGATGAGCAAGCTTCTCAGCACCGCCGAGTGTTTCAAGCCAGGAATTGCCCAAGACTGTATACCAGCAAACGCTTTTCAGGTTGTTCACCACAAATCTTCCATCTAGCGTTCCGATAGAATCCACCATTACGCCCGGAAAGCGTTGCGCCAGTTTGTATTCGTAAGGGAACATGCGTTCGCGATCATAGGGAAGTATAAAAGACAGCCCCGCGTAGCCGCTCTCCACGTGAAAAGTTTCACACAGCCACATCAACCAGGACTGATAACAATCCTTCCCATTCGACTCTTTCAACAGAGACAGCGGAAAGGTGAGTTTAATAACCGAGCGATCATTGTCATTATGGTATATCCGTTTACCCATAATCAGAATGTTGTAATCAGGAGCCAAGTAAGTTTCGGTTCCTGAACTCAGTACCCAACTAAATATTTCTTCCGGGGAAGAGCCCAGTATCTCCTGTCGCATTTTTGCGTAGTTTTTTTCCGTTATAGCTGTCCATTTCTTTACGGGCAGTGTTTTTTTCAGATACGGTTTAAATTCATTATAGTAACGATCAACACACTCCACCATTTTACGGCGCACTTCGGGTGTATGACCATCTTTAAAAAATACGGTAATAATCAGCCCGAGATTCACTGCCGGGCTACCGTCCTTGTACTTAACCGACACCTCAGGCAACCACTTCTCAATATAATTCAGGTCTAAATCATTCAGTTCCATTATCATTCCTTATTGGGTTGCCAGCACACCTGCGGTTCCGGCACCCAGGACGGCTGCCAGCGCTTCCCACGCGGTGATTGCCAGACGAATTATCAGTAAAAACGCCGCAAGCAGCGCTTCCGGTATACCCAGCGTCACCACCAGAGCCCCCACACCGACCACAACAAGCACCACGCCGACGGTAACCGCCACATCCGTCAGTACCTGCACCCAGTCAACCTGCTTCAGCATCTCCAGCGTCATATCGGTTGCTTTCTGGATGGCAGACCAGGCTGACCTTAGCTGCTCATTTGTCCACGACGCTGCGCTGCGCCCCGTGTTGCTGACCCATTGCCACGCCTGATGCCCCTGAGAGTAGACCCATTCACCGCTGTCATTCAGCCAGCCCGCAACCCGGTCAAGCTCCTGCTGCATCGCTTCTGACAGCGCATGCCAGCCAGCCGCCACATTGTTAATTACCCCTTCACTGAGGTCAGCCACGGCCTTCCCGGCATACGTCCAGGGTTCAACTTTCGCAGGCTCCGGGGTTGCCGGTGGACCTGGGGTGAAAATGGGCGGATAAAGGAACAATGGCCAGTATTTCGCCCCGCTGGTTTTCCAGGCTTTCATCGTCACGTTCACCACCTGATCAACCCACTGCTGCTCTTCAGGGCGGCAGTCATGGACCTCCAGAATGGTCATACGATTAGGACGTTCCCCGACAATAAACATATATTCATCGTATTGATCTTCTTTCAGTGTATCTCCCGGAAACTTCACCTCCACAAGGCGCTCCAGATTATCAGCGTGCATCTGACCTTCTGCATCCGGCCCCGCCAGGCCCGGCCAGCGATCCTCTTTGTTCCTGACGATGATGATATCCGGGCGGCGGTAAATCCCCTTTCCTGGTACCGGGAAGGGATTAGTGGTATGTCGTCTGCCAGCGCCTTCACCCAGCAACGAGCTACTGAGAAACGGACGCGGTGGTGTGGTTCGCATATCAAACGGGACTTCAGCTTTGTACCACCACCGGTAATCACGGGCAATTTCATCCACCCGGATAAGCCCGCTCAGCATCAGTTGCTTGAGGCTCATCTGATAGCTTTTCCCGCCACGACGTATCTCTGCCGACAGCCGGGGAAATCGCATCGCGTATTCCACCTTGATATGCAGGTATTGTCGGTTATCGCTCGTTGGCAGACGCGACTGTTTTTCCACCATTTCAACACCGGTTGTTGTGCAGTCCCACAGCTGATTGTTGGTCCCGGTGGGAATATCCGCGCCCGGCGTATCGGGTAAATCTGGCAGCGCCATTACACGCTCTCCCTGAATTCAGTTATCAGTTGCTGTTGATCTTCACTACCAATGAACCACAGTGTTTCTTCTGGCTGAGGTTTATCCTGTACAATGTGCAGATCCACGGCTTCCTGCTCACGGGTATAAACCGCAACGGTCCGGCCTTTGGTATCACTGAATCCGGTAACCTCCTGACCGGACGGCGTTGTCAGGCGATAAGGCATTCCGGCAAGCAGTCTTCCCTGTTCATCCTGGAGTTGATAAACAGCAGAATAGATATGTGATGTCCCCATGAGGGGAAATGCCATCGCCTGATCGGCCGCACGAAGCTTGAGCGTACGCTTGACATTACGGATGTACGTATGCGGCGTGCCGTACTCAATCCCCCCCGCCTCTATCTTCACATAGCTGCCACCGCCTATCAGCGTCACTTTCTTCTTACCGGCAAACAGCATGTCGCTCATACTGCTGATGCTCAGTTTCTGCGCCGCACTCATATTCAGGGCGCCGTTCTGCGCCTGCACCTGTACCGGCCCCTGGTCGGAAATCAGGCTCAGTTTGCCACTCTGTGCAAACAGCCCGAGGCTCAGCCCTGCCAGCAGGGCCGTATTCCCCAGCGAGCCGGTACTGATGTCTCCGCCGGCATTGATGGCGATATTGTCCGTCGCCGCCATCTGCAGGTGTTCATCGCTGGTAAACGCCATGCCTTCAGGCGCGGTGAAGTGAACCACCTCGTTCAGCGGCTTCAGGCGCTCACTGAACATCGCTGTCTGACTGGCCACATCCGCTTCCAGCGCCAGCGCCTGGCGCTCTGCATCCGCCAGCAGGGCCAGCCGCTGATGCCCCGCCTCAATTTCTCTCAGGGCTTCATCCATGCTCAGCACGTCGCCTTCAGCCTTCGCCTGACCATCTGCTGTAATGAGCAGCCCTTTTGCCACGCGGATAACCCCGAACTCGTCGGTGCGCAGCTCAAACCCGGTGCCGCGCGCTTCATTTTGTGCATCCACGATATGCCCCTGATTCAGGGCCGTGGCGCCGAACGGCGTACTCAGCGCAATATGCTCTGCCTGACGCCGGTCTTCCATCCGCAGTTCATTGCGCCCTGCCGTGCGCAGAACGTTCTGGCTGCGGTTGTCCCGGGTCACCACGTCCTGATGCTCTGAATCGTGAAAGGCACGGGCGATATACGGCCGGTCCGGGTCGCCACCGTCAAAAGCAATACCCACTTCGGTGCCGTCGATGAGCGGCGTGTGCCAGCCGTACGTTTCACCGGCATACGGCTTCGCCTGACGTATCCACAGATAGCTGTAGCCCGGCTCCGCATCCTCGCGGCTGAAGTCCAGCTTCACCCGGTAGCGACCGGTGTCGTCCAGATGCGCATAAGGGTCATTCTTCTCTTCGCTTTCCACCCGCGCCATCAGCGTCCCGGCAATGGCCGGGCGCGGCGTCGTTTTCGGCCGGAAGCAGAATTGTTCGCTGTAGGGCATCCCCCACACCGACACATGCAGGCGGGTATCGCGAGCCGCGCGGAAGGTGGCAAGGGTGATGACCATCCCCTCTTTCAGCTCCGGCACCTCACGGCCACCGGTCTCCAGCACCATGCCCGGCGTCAGGTGACTGGCGTTACTGAACAGATGCAGACGGATGGCATTGTTCAGCTCGCGCTCGTGATGGATACGGGCATAAAACGCCCCGCTTTCCGTTTCCGGTTCGGAGGGGGTGTCGTCGCCCGCTTCACGGTAAGGCGTCAGGTAGCGGTAGTGCTCGCCGGTGGTCGCCGTCTCGTTTCTGACGCGACCGCGCGCATCCATCGGTGTGCTGGCGGTGCGGTAATTGTAATCCCGGGTGGTCACGCTGCCGGTGACGGTGTTATGCCAGACCCGCGCATCCCACGCGGCCTCGACCGCGCCGTCATACAGTGCGGAAGGCTCCCGGTACGGAAGCCGTACGTCAAACTGATACTGCAACTGACTGTCGGCGAAAGTCACCGTATCCAGCCCGGTAGTGGTGTTCACCCCGGTCCGGAACCAGATGCCCACTTCAGAAAGAATGCGCTGAATAAACTGCAGGTCGGTTTCCCGCCACTGGGTAATCAGTTCACGCTGCGGATAGTGCCTCTCCAGCCGGAACTCAAAATCCGCCCCCTCCAGCCCATGACTGCGCAGAACCCGCTCCACCAGCTCCGGTACGGAAACATTCTGCCAGACCGCACAGCGGCGGGTGTGGGCGAGCAGCGCCAGACGCGAGGAGAGCGTCACCGCGTAGTGGGTCTGGTCCGCCGTCTCCTTCAGCCAGGTAAAACCGGTGATGACGCCCTGCACCACACGTCCGGAGCGCATCGACAGGGTGGCATACCTGAGCATCGCATCCTGGCGGGTGATACCCTGCTGCGCCGTGGTGAACGCAATGTTCCATTCGAACGGTTCATTCAGCGCTTCCCGTCCGTGAAAATTGAGCACATCCGGCTTCAGCGGGCTGTCATTAATTTCAAGCGTGTAGCGGGTCTGTCCGTCAAACAGGGCCAGCCAGTTGTCCTGCAGGCTATCCATAGCGTTACTCCTTCACAGGGACCAGGGTTAGTCCGGTGCTGTTCAGCTGGATGGTGCGCGGCTTATCCGGATCGAGATCATCCCGGCTCAGCACCAGGCGCCAGGTGTTGTCACGGATGTCCGGGCGATTGAACAGCCCCACCACCGCAACATATTTTGCGTCCTCGTCCATTGGCATATTGAGGGTTACGCTGCCTTTGGGCATCACCAGCAGCGACTTGCTGGCCACCATGTCTTCTTTCAGGGTCGTGTCCGCATCGCGCAGCAGTTTCTGGTAGTCGGCGGCGTCCACCTTCTGGCGGTCTTTAAGCTGGTACACCTGCACCATGGTGGCAAGCGGAACCTGGCCCTCATCGGCATTAGCGGCGGCACGTGGTTCAAAGTCCAGATGTAGCACCTTTATTTTTTTGTAGAAAATGGCTCTGGTCATGCTGACCGCGCCGTCTGACACGGACTGGGTCAGGCCACAGCCGGTCAGCAGAGCAGTAAACAGCATCAGGGATGTGCAACGTTGCAGGAAAGCGAATGTCATTCGGAGATCCTTTTCAGACTTCACAACAAAATGGTTTGGGGTCAGTAGGGGAGCATCAGTCAAAGCGGTAGCCACCGGGCTGTGCCGGAGGTTTTGCGCTACAGGAGAGCCCTTCATACGCGCCCAGGCTGACCGTCAGGTGGGTGCGTTTCGCGGGCTTATCGCGTTTCAGGCCGAGCACCCCGGTGCGTCCGAGCTGAACCCGACGGGCCTTACCCAGACGCGGCTCTGGCAGGCAGGTCACGGGTACCGTGAGACGCACCCTGATATCGGAGCGGTAACCCATATACACCCGCAGCAGCACCATCAGGTCGGTATGTATCTGGCCGCCCGGCAGCCAGCCTTCGGCTTCCGCAGGGCTGTCCGTTGCGAGCATCAGCAGGATACGGCTGCAGGCCTCTTTTCCGGTTCTGCCGAGCGTGGCCCGCTGTGACAGCGATACACGATTACCCTTGCCGAGCCCGCTGCGACTGGTTACCGGCACCGTGACCGGGTCCGGACTGATGATGGTGGCCCGGGTCTCCGGCGCCAGCAGGCTGACCAGTTGACGGAGCCCTTCTGCATTACGGGTCGGCATCCTCAGGGTGCCGAGCAGCGCCAGAAAACGGGAGGACGGCGTGGCCACCTGCTCTGCCGTGCCCGGAATACCGAGCCCCACCAGGCCCAGCAGGCACTGTGAGATATCATCCGTACCACCGGCTTCAAAGGTCACCGGATAAGCGTACTTGCGCCAGATACGATAATACTGGGTCAGAATGCGGTGGCTGAAGATGTCGAGGAATGCGGAGGTCGCCTCATACCCCTCCCGCTGCTGGGCAATATCATCCAACAGCGCCGTCGGCAGCGGGGAATCCACACCGTACATCCCGAGGAACGTGGTGCGCACTGTCGGCGCCAGGTCCGGATAATCCTCATCGGTTTCAACAACCTTCAGTTCGCTGGCCGGGAATCCCATCCCCGGCCACGGACGAAAGCGTACCGGATCATTGCTGAGTTTATCGGTACTGCCAAGCGGTGGCGCATCCGGGGTTTCCTGTTCAAGTAACTGGCAGAAGCGATAGAAATTCACCCGCCAGATATCATCACGAAGCGCCTCGGTCAGCCCGGAATGTGCTGGCTGTGATTCTCTTTCCATCGCAGTCGTTTCCCTGTCGGTTGCAGTACCAGCGTCAGCTGGTTGAAAAGGTGCACATCGGCATAGAGTGCAAAGAAGCGGTGCAGCATTTCACCGAACAGGGTGACATCCCCTTCCCCGGCAAAGTTGTCGGCGTTCAGCGTGACTTCGATATCCACCCCACGCAGCATAAAGCCTCGTTCAAAGCGGCGGATAAGCGTATGTTTCACCGCCACAATCGCCTCCAGACGACGACGGTTCATCTCGTCATCGGTCCAGTCATACAGCGCCAGCGTCCCGCGCAGCACCTCCGGATTGTCCATCATGCTGAGGAAATTAGACCCCAGATGGCTCATCACCCGCCAGTGGAAGCGGTCACTGGCTGGCGGATAGAGTGGCAGCGTCGGCGCCTTCAGGTTCATCACCTTCACCGGTACCTTGCCCGCCTTTACCACCCGATCCAGCAGCGTGCTTTCCAGCGACCGACGCGGCAGTTGACCGTTAGTGCCGGTGATACGGATAGAGAGCGACTCCGGGGTTTGTGACAACTGTTCCTGTTCGAAGGATTTACCGCCGAGGATTAGCCAGGTGTCATACAGCCCGGAGGGACCACGCTTCACCCGGGTATGGAAGTAACGCTCCGGCGCATCATGGCGCATCATGCCGCCGCGATGGCGGAAACTGGTAAAGGGCACGTACGGATGTTTGCCGTTTTTTACTGCCCCGTGGATATCGTCCACGCTGTAGATTTCGGTATGACCATCCTGAACGCGCATCGGACGCAACAGGTATTCGTTTTGCAGCGGGTCCGGCGTCAGCGGGTCGGCTTCCAGCGGGAACAGATTTATCACCGGGGCGCAGTGCAAACGGAAGTTTTCCGTCTCAAACGGCAGGTCCGACGGCCAGCCACCGTCCAGTACGATATCGGTTTCAAACCAGGTGTTTCTGACACTGAGACCGGTCAGCTCCAGGCCCCGGAGCTCCACAAACATGAACTTCTGGCGGAAGCTGAAATATTCCAGCAGCAGCTGATAGCCACTGAACGCGGAATCCCCTTTTGGCCACAGACGGTCAGTATCGTCAAAGCCCATCGGCTTACACCAGCCGTCAAAGCGTACCCGTTCGGTGCGGGTTTCGCTATGGCGGGCGTACATGGCGTGAACCCGTCGGGTCAGCGCCAGATGCAGGGCCGAAGCCACCGGGCTGTCAGCGTCGAGGTAGATGGCCACCTTATCAATACCGGCTTTAGACCAGTCCACTTTATCCGGGCATTCAAAACGCAGGCGGATCGCAGCACGACCATCCGGCTCGGTCTGCAGACGAGCGTCCGCCAGATTCAGGGGCTGCAGCGGAACCTCGCGAGTGGTACGGTACTGACACACGGTATTCTCCGGCCCAACCGGGCGGGACAGCACAGAGAAGCCCTCTTCCAGCACCTCCATTTTACGCAACTGACGCCAGTCAGGTGTGAAAGCCACCACGGAGAGCGACGGAATGGTACGCATATAGTGCGGCCACAGCAGGCTGACCAGCCCTTCGGTCAGTTCCGGCAGGTCGTCGTCGAGCTTTTCACGCAGACGCCCCATCAGGAAGGCAAAGCCCTCAAACAGGCGCTCGACGTACGGATCGCGGGCACCGGATTTATCCAGATTAAGCATGGCAGCGCGGTCGGGATGAGCGCGGGCGAATTCTTTACCTGCTTCGCGCAGGTAGCGCATCTCTGCTTCATAATAGCGCAGGGTTAAATCATCCATGCACGGGTTTCCTGAATGTCGTGGTAGTCAAAAAAGAAAAAATCATATGCGGCATTTTCAGCCACATAACACCATCGCCCGGGCGGGATCGATGGCAATCAGGCCAGCCAGCAGCTCATCCATTTCAGGGGCGAGGCGATTTTTATCGCTTTCGCTGCGGCCAGCTTTAAGGCGTAACAGCTTCAGTCTCCGGGCCTGCGCTTCAAACAACAGCGCGGGTTCCCAGTCATTGAGCGTCAACCGTGGCGCGCTGTTTGTGAGTTCCCCCAGCAGGTGGAGCGCCATTTCATTACGCCCAAACTGTTCAGCGACTCTGGCCATCAACAGACGCTGCAGCCAGCGACTACGGGGAGAATCCATACCCGGGCGAGTCTGAAGCCAGGCCAGCGCGGCTTCCGGACCGTCGTTGTCCCCCTTTTCCATCGCTTCGGCTTCCAGCGCAAGAATGTCATCCGTTTGTCCTCCTGCGGCAACCACGGCGGGTTCATTGCCAAATTCCGATATATCGTCGTTCACCTTTTCGGCAATCCAGTTCTGCGTCACCTCATCGGCAAATGGCGTGCCGTCGCTCCAGGAGAGCTGCTCAAGACCATGCAGACGGGCCAGCAGCAGCTTCAGATCGCTGAGGATGTAGTCAGCCCAGCCATCCCAGGGTTGTCCGGCGCGGCTCAGTCCCTGCCAGAGATACCACTGCAGGTCGAGCCAGAAGCGGTTGCCGCCTTCGCAGAACATGGCGCTGGCCTGCTCCACCAGCTCCGTCCAGTTCTGCTGCAGATACAAGCGTTTAAGCTGAGCGCGATAATCCGGTTTGGGAGGGGAAAGGCGGGTGCGGCCGCTGGCATCCAGCGCCGGAATTTGCCCCACCGTATCCCAGCGAACGGCTTTCATCAGCCGGTGCGACGCCAGCCAGCCATCGGGCTGATCGGCCAGCCAGCGGGAGAGCACTTTCGACTGACTTAAAAATTCACTCTCGGACTTAACAACGATGTCCGGGACGGACTGCCTGACCGTTGAAACAGGCGTACTTTCGGCGGTACTCACGCTTTGCGGCGTTAAGCCATCCAACCCACCGGAGCCTGCCAGACGGATTTCCAGCGCGCGGGATAGACCGTCAAGAGAAGGCCGTTCCCCTTCCGGCCAGCTTTCCAGTTGGGTATCCAGCAAACTCAGCATGGCTGCCGTCTGTGAGGTCTGATCGCGGCTGGCATCCGGCCACAGTGAAAGCGCGTCCTGCATCTTTGTGCTGTTCAGCCACTCAAGCGCGGACTTGCGTGCATTCGGACGGCGCGGATGACATTGCTCACCGTAGCGGCTTAGCATGGCGGCCAGCAGTTGCAGGCCCTCATACAGCCCGGTTTCTCCCTGCAGTTGCAGACGGGCAAAAATATACCAGGTAGCCACCCTTAAATCCCGGGCGGTATGACAGAAGATATTTTCAGCCAGCTGGCAAAGCTTTTCTGGGTCAGTGCCAGAAAGTTTATTGATTTCCTCGCGCATCAACTGGAAGTCATCGTCATAAGCCGGATCTTCTCCCGCCCCGTCACCATCCGCTAAAGGTTTGAGCCAGTTATCCCATTGTGACAGGCTGTTCTGCTGACGAGCGAGCAGCGCTGACTGCTGCTCATCATCAGGTACACACAGTTCCAGCAGCGCTTGTGCAGTCGCCATCTTATTGCCCCTCCGTGGCTGTCAGCGTGTTATTCACGGCATCAGCACTTACCTGGAAGATGGATTCCGGTAAGCGGAAACCCTGCAGTTTCAGCAGCGCCAGCGGGCCATCACCCAGCTCGCTGCGTAGGATAAATTTCAGCGGATTGCCGTCCGGGGTGATCCACACTAACTGAGTGCGGCTGCTGTCGAGCGGCGTGAGCAGTGCTTTATCGAGCAGACGAATGAACCCCCAGTTCCCCTGATTGTGCGCATAGAGGCGCATTTCCGCCGTGTTGCTACGCCAGCTCAGGTCCACACCCGGATAGTAAGTATTCCCCGGCCAGGTAAAGCTCTGCCAGCTTTCCATCTGGTTAAAGTAATCGAGTTTCTGACCATCCATCGTCAGTTGCATGCGCGCCACATCACGCGACGGGCGCGCCATCAGTTCAAAGTGCACGCCGGCATCGCCCTGGGCAAAGATGATATCCGATATATCAGCCAGCTTATTGATAGCGGCAAGAAACGCAGGACTGATGCTCATTCCCTGGCTGGCCGCAGGATCCACCACCCAGCGACTGCCTTCCTGATGCAGCATCCCACCGAGGTTGGTTTTAATAAACGCGGCAATGCGACCGGAGTCGTTGCGCAGGAACTGCGCCAGTAGCGGCAGTGAGGCATCGCTGCCGGTCGCCTTAAACGGATACCGTCCGGCAAAGGCGGTATTCCACTGCGAGACGATGGTACTCTGCCAGCGGGCGTTGAGGCTACCCGCCGCCGGGGCCAGCACCTGTCGCCAGGCCAGGTCAAGCGGCTGCACAAACAGCGCCTGACCAAAACCGTTCCACTCCTGCCCAAGGCTTGCTGCCACCAGACTGCCGTAGTCACGGGTATCGGTCAGATCAATGGCTTTGCCCTGGAAGACGGTCTGGGCCAGCAGCTGCGCCATCGCCTGCGGATCCGGTGCGCTGGTCACCTGCTGGAGTTTGAGGCGCACCTGGGTCACACGGGCCAGCCAGGACTGAAAGCTGAGGTTACCGTTGCTACCAGTGCCGTCCTTACCGGCCATCAGACTGGTGAGCGGCCCGAACACGCCATCCAGCGGCCCTTTTGGTCCCTGTGCCTGCTCGATGAACTGTTTCGCGTTCTTCTTGCGCCCCACCAGTTTTTTGGCTGAATCCACCAGAGAATCGGCAAGCGCCTCCCCTTTGGCACCGGTCTGCCCCTGCCAGGCCAGCGTGTTCATCAGCGCCACCAGCGGCGACTGGCGCACATCCGCCAGCAGGTTCAACTGGGCAATCGCTTCCGAAAGCGAAGCTGCTTCGTGCCACTGAATACTGTTAGCCATGTTCAGCCAGGCGTTACCAAAATCGGTGAAGTAACGCTCTGTCAGACGCTGCTTCAGCGCTTCCGGTGAGATATCACTTGCCGGCTGATGGGTCTTGTCGGTCAGCACCCAGTCAATTTCATCACGGCGGGTCTTCACCACCTCATCAATGGCATCCTGCACCTGCTCTTCCCAGGCCTGACGGGTGAACATCCCCGGCACCACTTCTTCGGATGAAAACAGCGACGAAGCATCCGTATCGCCGGTCATGTCCGCCAGTGTCAGATCGGGCCAGTTGCGGGCAATACGTCCCAGCATCTCCTGATACAGCCCGGATTCAGCATTACGCTGACCAATCTGCTTGAGCAGGATCTGACGTACCGTACCGACCAGTTGCGCATCAGGTTTGATCTTCCATTCCGGGTGTGCAGGCAGGTTCTGAGCCCAGAAGCCCAGCAGTTTCGGCGCAGTGGTTTGCCATGCACTGGCCGCCACGCCTGCGCGTGCTGGCCAGGCTTTCAGCATGTTATCAGCAAACCATGGCGCATCCGCTTTATCCGGACGGGCCAGCATCAGGTAGCCCTTGAGCAGATTGTAAGTGCGTTGCGTGGCGCTCGCTCTGGCCGCACTGTCCGGCGGAAGCTGCACAAAGGCGTTCAACTGACGCTGAAGTTCATTGGTCAGCGGATCGCGCATCAGTTGCTGGTAATTGCGGGCATACAGGGGCCAGAGCATCCGCAGCGTATCGCCATCCTGGTTAAGACCAAAGCGGGTGTACCAGGGCGCGCCATGCGCTTCCCGCTCCTGTAGCCGGGCAATGGTCTGCTGCAGGGCCAGCTGGTTACGCAGGCGTTCAGGTAGCGGCTGCCGGGTATCAGCGGCAATGCGCGCCGTATCCCGGGCAAGCCAGATTTGAGTGTGGTTAACGCAGAGCGACAGCAGTGTGCCGGCGCCCCACAGTAGTGCGATACCCAGCAGCGCCAGGCGTAAGATCTTCTGCCAGTGGATGCCGATTCTACGGGCCTGCACCTGCAGGCTGTCCGTTTCCAGCGCCTGCCAGACCGGCGGTGACAGCCGTGCATGCGGGACCGTCGCCGCGCCCGACAACGCCGGGCTGAACATCACACCACGCAGGCGATAAGGCGCCGGACCCGACATCAGCGTATTGAGTAACGGGAGCAGAGACTGTCGAAGACGGCCACGCAGCGCATCTGAAAGGCTTAACAGCCAGTGGTGCTGCGAATCCTCAAGCAGTGCGGCCACACCGGCCTCCTGCAATTCTGACGACAGCGCCGCAAGCGTTGTGCGGGCCTCTTCGGATGTAACGCCCGGGCCAAACAGAGCCCCCGTTGGTGGAGCCCCTTTACCATCATGCGCCCATGCGCCTTCCCGAACGATCCACAGCCAGACCGGCAGTTGCCAGCCCAGCAGGGCATCGGTTTTCTGGCGAACACGGACCAGGGTGTCCTGTTTTGCTGGATCCGGGAGAACGCCTGCATTCATCACCTGGACCACCCCGTCCAGCGGACGCTGTGGGCGAACCGCTTTCAGCACCGACAGGAATTCGTCATCCGGTACGCTGTCTGGCAGACCTCCGTGGAACAGCACAATCCCATCACTTTCCTGCCAGTGGTCCCGCTTAAGGCCCGGCACCACCTTTTCGATGTCTTTATCGCTGCCCTGCACCAGCAGCAGCCGGACCTTTGCCTTCCAGCGACGGCGGTAGCGCAGATGCAGGTGATCGATCAGGGCTTCTGCACTGAAACTTTTCTCTGCACGCTCTTTTTCGTCAACGAAAGTATTCGCCGCATCATTCTCAGGGAGCGTGGCGGAAGCCCGTTTGTTGCGCCCCCAGGTGCGCCTCGCCCCTTTTCTTCCGGCGATGAAGAAGAGTTTCTCCAGCCCCCAGATAACCGTCAGCAGAAGCACGCTGACTACTGCGCAGATTGTCACAATCCGCTCAACCGGATACGGACCGAGACCAAAGGTCCTGGCAACAAAATCGCCACCGGTTGTCAGCGCAAAAACAATCATCACGGAAACCAGAATCAGCGCCAGAACAGCGAGCCCCAGCAAGGATTTGGATTTGTTTTTAGTCTTTTCTTTTTTATCGCTGCTCATTCCCTGATAACGTCCTTTTGTGGTTCTTCTGCCGTCACTGCCGTCAGCCAGATATCGTCACGCCCGGGGGCCGGTTGTACGGCAACCAGTTGCGCCCCCAGCTCCGGCACCACACCCGCCGCCAGCGCCACCGCTATCCACGGCGATGCCTGGCCGGCATACCCGAGCGTGGCATCGATACTTTTTATACCGTCCGTCAGGCTGAGTGTTAATTTATTGTCTTCACAGGATTGATTCAGACCGGGTCGCCCGGTGACCGCTTCGCCGGTTATCCAGATGCCTTTAATCGCGTCAGGGGATAACTCAGCCCAGCGAAGCGCATGTGCCATATTGTGTGTCAGCGTTTCCGGGCTGCTCTGTTGCGGACGGTGCAGCCTGACCGCATCCGGATACTGATGGCTCTTCCGGTTACACAGCACCATCAGGGCTATCGCTTCCGCATCATTTTCCTGCGGTGAGGGCCGCAGAGAGAGGGTCAGGATAACCAGCGCGGACGGTTTGGCCCAGCGGTGATCCAGCCAGTAATCCAGCGCACTCATGCCCTGCCCCGGTATCTGACGGAGCTCCCTTTCGGATTGATTCATGACCCGTCGCAACAGTTCGTCTTCTTCTTCCGCCGAAAGTGCGGCATCACAGTCAAACATCAGCCAGCACGGCAATGTTTCAGGCAGGCACGCCAGTGTTTTGTTTATACGGAATACGGCTTTTTCGATGGCTTTTACCAGGGCATTCGGGTCGGAATCAAAATCCGTTATCCGGGCGTGCCTGACGGGCTGGCCACCGGCACGTGGTATAGCGGTTTTCAGGAGCGGAAAGCCCTGTGCCATTGCCGCGCCAAGACTTCCCGTTCCCCGCCCGGCCGGGGTCTGTAACCAGGTGTCCAGAATCCAGGCAAAACGCTTTCCACGTGAGATTTCGGTCTCTTCCAGGTCATCACATTCATCGTTCCAGCCCGCTTCCCCATTGAGTTCGAGCCGGTACCCGATATGACGAAAGACAGCCAGTATGCCCCACAGGCAAAAGGGCAGACCCAGCGCTGTAAACCAGAATGAAACCCCGCGCCGCTCTCCGGTCCATTGCCACAGGGTCAGCACCACACCGGCCAGCATGATGACAACCAGAAAAATCACCCAACGTAACGTCACCGGGCGTGAAAGGCGGTCGACGCTATCAGGGACTTCATCCAGATAAATCGGCATTGTCAGCCAACCTTTGCCGCAGAAAACGAACTGATGAGCGTACAGCCACAGCCACATTTATGGCCTTCGAAAGCCACAGGAAGGCCGTCTTCGTCAAGATAATTGGGATTCCCCTCAACAATGGTGGTATTCCCATGCGCAGGGCAGGAGACTTTATCCCCCTTACGGGCAACGCCAATACCGCCAAATTTCATGGTGGCCGAGGCCGTTAAGACCGAACCACCGTGGGTCGTTCTATCCCCTTTACGAATAATCTTTAGCATTTCCGCTCCAATTTTTACTCAACGATTAATTTTCACAACCTCACGCAGATAATACCCACTGCGTCTTAACCCATGGTCATTTAAGATCGAAATCATCAGATTTGACCCAATACACCTTACTCTTCCCGCTGGCTGGTTTGTAATTAATCTTATAAAAGGAGCCCTCCTCAGACATATCAACAAGTGAGAAGGCATCCCCTTTAATTAGATACGCTTTCGTTTTTTTTGATTCATCAGGAGCGGAATATAAATATGCTTTATCAACAGAGATGCCACCATTTAATGGCTTTCTATTTTTAGAATCGTCACCTCCAGTCATTAACTCCTCATAATCTTTAGCGCCATTTTTATAGTGTATTCTTTTTACTTGCTGGCAATCGGCACAAGAATCTGTAAAAAGCAATGACCACTCATCATCAGAGGAAACACGATAAACATCATTGAACCAAACGCCTTGAACCCTTCTGGAGCTAATTACGCGCCCATCATTTTTCGTTATATTACAGAGTTTCCCATCCGCGCCCGCAGACGGCGTATTTTCTATACGGTTATTATTCACCTTAAAAACCACTGAGCATTTATTGACATCGCTCTCGCTACTCAGATATAGATATTTAGTATTATTCAAAAGGTTCACGGAAACATTTGAGTAACCTTTAGATACAAAATCCTTCGCAGCCTCAGGCAAGGCCAGTCCATCGTATGTTGTAGGTACTCTTCCTGCTGAGTTAGCAAGCACACTGAAAGTTGAAAGGCTCAGCAAGGCTATCAAACTAAATTTATTTAGTTTCATTATTTTAAGCCCCATTCATTTTTAATTGACTCGAAATATGACTTTCTTTCATCTAAGCCATTTTGCCCGCCGTTGACGGCAAGAGTAACTAACTCTACATTATTCTTCTCATTATCGATTAGTATGTTAATATCGCCCTTGGCATTATATTTTTTATGAACACCACCATTGTTCCGCCAAAACCAACAAGATGCTTTAATCGCATTAACCATTACTGATGCAACTAAATCAGAATTGCTAACACAATCGATTCCAGCATATTGAGAAAAGTGTTGGTAATTCTTCTTCCAAGTTTTACCCTGTAATCACCACCCAAATTATCATCATCTATTTTAAACAGACGCAAACGATAACCAAGAAAATCATTCATATTTATTTATAATATACTGTTTTATAGAAGCAGCATCTTTATATTTAAAGCGCATGTCATTACCATTAAACTCACCATCCATACCATTTAACGCCGGATCTTTTGTGATTATATAATTTGGAAACAATGAATTATCACTGTATTTATAAGCATAGACTTGATAGGTATTCCCATTGATGGATTCAGCTTGGTGCAACTGGTGCCAGGATATTAAAACGATAACGTTCTTAACATTATGAATCTTCATAAAAAACACTGTATCAATATTTGGAACATCCCCATCAACTTCATATTTATCGACTTGAGTTTTTTTTGTTCCGGATTCATAGTACAACCCAAGGGGGAAATCAGGATTTGGTTCCCTCTGAAAGTAAATTACTTTTTCATCATCAATTTTAAACGGCCCCTGAACTACCTCGTTCTGTCCATATGAAGGAAAGGAACAGAATACAAACAAGAAACTGCATAGTATCTTAGAAAACATACATTAGTCCTTACTAATATTCAGCAATTCTGCAACCTTGTTAAACCTAACTCGGCGATCATCATATCCATTATATCCACCATTTACTTTGTATGTGACATCATAAACACTTAGGCTTTTAGCCGATACATTTAATCCTTTACTTACCCAAAAAGAGAAAGCCGACTCGACACCGTACTCTACACTCGATATGACCAAGTCCGGGGAGGCTACAAAATCCTGCCTATCCGACGGATTTCTTTTGTTGTGCATATTTGTGAAATATCGATATCCATCTTTACCAGTCAACTGAATCATACCGCGACCACGATACTTATACCCATCCCCAGATGATTCATCATCATTACCCATACGTCCCGCATAAACATAATTGGCCAAATTCTCAGGGTGATGAGCATATGACGACTCATGTGTCCATAATTTTCCTCTTAAACGTCCTAAATCACAGTCATCATTTACTTTGTTATAGTGTTTGGGACCTTTTTTACAACCAAAGATCCTCCTCATACCTTTTCCGCTATAGTTAAGATTTTCTTCCGTTATGGCAAAACCACTTTCATGACCTATTTGAGATAAAAAGTGAGCAATTTCTCTTTTATCTTGCATGCCATAAGCATTTGCATATTTATTCAAATAAGGAAGTACTTTCTTACATTGTGCTTCATTTGCCCCTAAGTTTGCTGCCACTACCATTTCTAATGTTATGCATCCATGATCGGCAGCTTTAATTGCCCCCAAAAACATCACCGGATGCATATGCCACAGCATCGGCCCCAGCTTTAACTTACCGGCATCCTGCATCCACACCATCTTCTCAAGATAGGCTTCACAATACTCTTTCCACTCCGGCGCATCATTCGTCAGTATGTTCAAAAACGACTGCCAAATCGACGTATCCTTTTTGTGATACCACTCACTGGGATGCTTCACGATCATCCTGTTCTTAACATCACGGTAAGACGGGTTATGAATCGCGCTCAGATACTCCTGGTTCGAATAAGGGCTTATGCCGCTGTCAATCCGGTTTAGCAGCCGTTGATAATTGTGCGGAACAGCACGATGCGTAACGCGCGTATCTTTACTGGATGAGTGATAAAGCCAGTCAAGAACCTTGCGAACCAGACCTTTCGGCGGCGTTTTTCCATCCAGATGGTCAAAGCTCGGTGCCTCGTCCACGATGGTGGTGAACCCCAGCTTTTCCAGATCGTACTGCGACAGCGTTTCCACTGCGGCGTTACTTTTCGGCACGTAGCCGTTGGCATAGGGCAAAAACCAGAATTGGCCCATTCAATATTGATTGTGTAGCCGCCCTAATGATTATCGATAAAAAGGTAAAAATGATATACATCATAAAAAAACCATAAATTTTAACTATTAAGGGAATTTAAACCCATTACCCCTCACTGAACTATCCTGTACATCTTCAATACTATTTATTTTAACACCTTCCTCGCCAAATGAATTGGAATCGCATTGTTTTGAACTGATGATTTTATTGTTTTTTTTCACATCTAATTGTGCAACAGCTCCCAGCCTCTCCTCTGGAACACTTAGAACATAGGAATACTCACCTCGGCTGAAACCTAAATATGTTGTATACGTTCCCAAATCAACCCATCTTTTTAATTTATTGTGAGAATTAAAATCAACAGTTAGTTCTGATGCACCTCCCTTTTTGAAGGTGTATTTGATGGTATCGCTTTGAGGATCTGCGCAAAATTTCGCCACGCGCGTCACTTTCCCTGAAAGCGTGCAGGATGCAATTAAAATTTCATTATTGGCACATTCATCAGCATAAACATGTAATGTCATTAACGCCGCTAAAAGGAATATCGATTTCTTCATAAAAACACATCCTCGCATACTTTATACGCACTTTCGCGATCTTTAAGCCCCATCTGGCCACCATTTACTACACGAGTAACGTCGGCCACGTCAGAAAGACCACGACCTTTATCAGCATTATATGGCTTATATTTCATCCAAAACCAGAGAGCACTTCGAATAGCGTATGGCATTTCGTTGATTCTCTCCGGATGATTTACAGTATCTGGAACCTCTCCCTTCCAGTAATTCGAGTAATCAACCATAAATCCATGATATTTTTCATAGCCTGTTACTTGAATCAATCCTCTCCCTCTGAAATTATAACCATCATCAGGATTACTTTGTCTATTTCCATTTAGCCTTAAGTAGTGCTTACGACCTATTGCCTGTTCATTGGCTCGGCGAATAATCTTCCTCGCTGAATTTTTTTCATACCCATCAATTGCAGCCTCGTCTGGATGCTGCCTGTAATATTTACTAAAGGACCTCAAGGCTTCAGGAGAGAATTGAAAATTTTCTGTCACGCCTTTCATATCCCCTCCAACTTCGCCTTTTATTTGAGAGAAGAAGTGCCTCAATCTTGTTGGTGTATCAAGCTTGAATAGTTTAAGTTTACCCTGCAATTCCTGAACAACCGTGTTTATATCTGAGTCAGAGGCTGTTGGAAAAACTTTCTTTAGCTGTTCGTATGTAACACCATCGTTAATGGTCAGCGCCCCCAAAAACATCACCGGATGCATATGCCACAGCATCGGCCCCAGCTTTAACTTACCGGCATCCTGCATCCACACCATCTTCTCTATATAGGCTTCACTGTACTCTTTCCATTCCGGCGCATCTTTTGTCAGATTGTTCAGGAACGGCAGCCAGATGGGAGCATCTTTTTTGTGGTACCACTCGCTGGGGTGTTTCACGATCATCTTATTCTTAACATCTCGGTAAGACGGGTTATGAATCGCGCTCAGATATTCCTGGCATGAATAAGGACTGATGCTGCCGTCAATCCGGTTTAACAACCTTTTTTCGCAACTTTATTTTACGCCCCTTAACCAAGGCCGTAAATGATGCATTAATTAACACTCACTTGACTTTATTGATGTGTTCTTCTTTTAATACCCATTTCTCAGATGGAATTTTTTTATCTGTACCGTCAATATTAATTGCAGGTATTTTTATAGTGAATGTTTTTGGGCCACTAATTATCTCAGGATAATTACCACCACAGAAATCTATGGTTCTTAATGGCTTGTAGTTGCCATCTTCTTTCTTGCGGATGATATGCAATGGTCCGCCGTCACATGCATTACCCATAGGCTGGTCAATGAAAACCAAAAGCTTTTCATCCAACTCATACAAATATGAATATGATAGTAAAGACGGGGGCTTGGTGTATTCACACTTGTATGTATCGATTATTTCACCATCAACTTTTATAGTGCACATTCCGTTTTCTACAGACATGTTAACTTTTGGTAATCCATCGGCAAATGCGGGGATACTTAAACAAGAAAGTGAAAAAAAGAATGCGGTTACACTGTACTTCAATAACTTTATTGATAAAAAATCAACCTGCATATTTAAATCCATCCTCATAGAATTTATCAATGTTTTTAACAATTTCAGCCTTGGTTATCTTTCCATCTTTATTTCTGTCATGAAATAGATTAACAGAATAGGCCTTTTGTCCTTTTGCATACACAGTATCGGTATCTTTAATTAACATGGCTGATGGCGTAAATATTGACAAATAAACATCACCAAGTGACCACTCGTTTGTTGGATGTTTGAAGTTGGCAGCCTGCATCTCAAAGTATTTTTTAACGTAATCCATTTGTTCCACATGAGTCATCCTTGATAGCTTGGTTGTTGTTGTTCCTAAATCTTTAGCAGTATTTGACATGAATTGAATCAAGCCTGTAGCTGATGATTTTGGATTTTTCGTTGACGTGTTAAATTCCGTTCCCGTTTCTAATGCAATGCAAGCCATTATATAATCAGGATCAATAGACAGTTCATTAGCAACGCTAATAACTTTCTGTTTAAAAGACTCAGCTATATCACGCCCAAATTTTTGTTCAACTACTTTTATCCAAATCAGTTTACGATTTTCATGAAACGCCCCCAAAAACATCACCGGATGCATATGCCACAGCATCGTCCCCAGCTTTAACTTACCGGCATCCTGCATCCACACCATCTTCTCTATATAGGCTTCACTGTACTCTTTCCATTCCGGCGCATCTTTTGTCAGATTGTTCAGGAACGGCAGCCAGATGGGAGCATCTTTTTTGTGGTACCACTCGCTGGGGTGTTTCACGATCATCTTATTCTTAACATCGCGGTAAGACGGGTTATGAATCGCGCTCAGATATTCCTGGCATGAATAAGGACTGATGCTGCCGTCAATCCGGTTTAACAGCCGCTGATAGTTATGCGGCACGATACGATGCGTAACGCGCGTATCTTTACTGGATGAGTGATAAAGCCAGTCAAGAACCTTGCGAACCAGACCTTTCGGCGGCGTTTTTCCATCCAGATGGTCAAAGCTCGGCGCCTCGTCCACGGTGGTGGTGAACCCCAGTTTTTCCAGATCGTACTGCGACAGCGTTTCCACTGCGGCGTTACTTTTCGACACGTAACCGTTGGCATACGGCAAAAACCAGTATTCCTGCTTCCTGGCGCCCTTTTCTGATTTCACCTGACTCAGTTTAAGGATAACTTCGCCCTGCGAGACTCTCCCGCTGCTAATCATGGTTTTTGTCTTCGGATCTTTCGAGAACAATGGCAGGCCGGACGGACATTTCAGATACAGCGGCGCACTTTTGCCCACCTTCTCCGGATTTTTCAGGAAGGTTTCCAGGTTGTCATCCATGCTCAGGCACTCAATATGTACCTGATAGCGGGCATCGTAACCGCCCTCTTTCGGCACCTGAAAATAGCCCAGATGCCCGATGCTGTCGCCGGCGCTGATTGGGTACGGCGTGGGACATATAACCTTATCAAACTGCATCGGCTCCGCATAAGGTGGCAGCAGGTGCGCCCACCACGACGGACGCGCAGCAGCACCTGATGACGGGACAAGATTATCCCTGTCCGTCAGGATCCAGTACTGCTGCCCTTCCTCAAGATTTGTTTTTGTCCCTTTGGTTTTTGCTTTATCTGATAAGCCTTTAAACGTTACAAGACCGTAACGACGGCCATTGCTGCCAGTCGTGTGCAGATTGCTGTCATTAGCGTCCCATTCAACATGCGAGCCTTTTGGGATGGTGGCTGCGCGGTACGAGTCACTGACGCTTTTATTATCGGTACTGGCACTCAGGAGCCATTCAGGACGATAAGCCGACAGATTATCATTCACAATCCACTGCGTTTCATTTTCGCTTTTTTCATAAGCAGAATACGGCGCCAGGTGCATATACAGCGTATAAAAATGCAGGCCGCTTTCTGGTTTCTCGCCTGGCTGGATGTAGTGACGCACCAGGACAAAGGAGCCGGAAACATTCAGCGGCCCCGTCTCCCAGGGAACGTTCAGATAGTCTCGACAAATCCGGTACGCCACCACTTCCCCGTCCGCCATACAGCGAATGCTCTGCTCCCCCCTGTAGCTCACAGGGAAATCCAGCAGTTCTGAGGCAGCCTTGCCGCTCAGCGCACACCAGGGTGTCGTGGCATTCGTGATATGAATCCCCCCGTGCCACATGCCATTGCTTCCCAGCATATACCAGCCGGAAGCCTCACCTTCCAGGTGAGACATTACGTCTTCCTGGCGGGTAAAGTCACTGCCGCGATTGTTGGATGGCACAGGCCAGCTGAATTTTGGTAATACCGACATGTCTGCTCCCTCAGTCGCTCAGCGGTTTGCTGATGATATTTTTAATTTCGGCTATCTCAGTGGTGTTAAAATCCGGTGCAGAGAATGGCATATCGGCACCGCTGCCTGGCACCAGGTATTCTCCCACCTTCATGGTCAAATCACCTTTTGAGCCATGTTCAATCCCGCTGTCACTGAGCTTCAGGTAAGAGCCACCGCCATTCACTGTCAGCGTTTTTGGCGTACTGATAACGATTTCATCGTCAGTACTGGTGATGGTCAGCGCTTTTTGCGCGCTCATGTCCAGCGTGTTATGTCGGGCATGCATCTCCACATCACCCAGATTGGCGATCGTCCGGATACCCGCTTTGTGTGCGAACAGACCCAGTTCATTTTCCGCGCTCATGGAAAGATTCTTCATCGCCCCCATGTCCAGATGCTGTCCGGCCGTCAGCATCGTATTCTGTTTGCTGGTTAGCTGGATATGCTCCCCGGAGGTGAACGCAATGCCCTGTGGGGCGGAGGCCAGAATGACCGCTGCCTGTAAATCGGCAATGCTCTGCGTCACCAGGCTGGTCTGTGCCCGGATATCACAGACCAGCGCCTTCGCGGCCTCTGCCGCATTGTTCAGGGCCTCCATTTCGCTGTTGGCCTGTTTGATACGGTTGACCGCCGGCGTCATTTCCAGCATCGGCCCCTGGCCTTTTGCCTGCGCATCTGCCGTCAGGAACATGCCTCTTGCGGCACGGACAGCACCGTATTCATCGGTGCGCAGCTCAAAACCGGTACCGCGTGGCTCACGCTGAGCATCCACGACATGACCGCCGTTGAGCTGCGTTTTACCGTAAGGCGTCGCCAGCTTGAAGTGCTCTTCCTGACGCTTGTCCTCCAGGCGAAACTTGTTGTCTCCCGCCGTACGCCAGACGTTTCGCGTATGATTATCACGGGCAACGTGATCGGGGTGCTCCGAATCATGCTGGGCGTGGGCGATATAGGGCCTGTCCGGATCGCCGCCGTCAAACATGACAGAAACTTCAGTACCGTCGAGCAACGGGGAGTGGAACCCGTAAGTATCCCCGGCATACGGTTTTGCCATTCTCAACCACAGGTACGCGTACCCCTGCTCGCTCTCACTGCGGTCAAAATCGAGACGAACCCGGTAACGCCCCTGTTCATCCAGATAGGCATAGGTGTCGTGTTTCTCATTACTTTCCACCCGTGCCGGCAACGTACCGGCAACCACCGGACGCTTCAGCAATGCCGGGCGATAACAGACCGTCTCGCTGTAGGGGATCCCCGTAAAGCGCAGCTGAAAACCCTTATCACGCGCACCGGAGGTGTGAACGCCGGTGATGACAATGCCGTCTCTCAGTGATTCGGGGATACTTCCCTGCGGCTCCAGCACCTCACCGGGAGCCAGCATCGGGCTGCTGGCGCGCCCCGTCACTGTCTGCTGGCCGTTAAGGTAGCGTTCATGGCGCAGACGGGCATACCATGCGCCGCCTTCCGGCGTTTCGGTATCACCTTCACTCAGGAACGGCTCGGCGTAGTGATACACTTCACCGATGGTGGCCCCGCCCTCCTGGTGAACGGTGACTGAGCTGTCCTGCGGCGTCAGCGCGTCACGGTAGTTGTAATCGCGCGTGGCAACGCTGCCGGTCACCACCCGGTCTTCCGGGCTGATAGCCCAGACGCTTTCCTGGCCGTTATCACTGGTACGCGACGGCGGTATCACAGGGAGCTTTACGCCAAACTGGTACTGCACCTGGCTGTCCTGAAAAATCACCACATCCTGTTCAATGCGACTGTCCATCTCAAAGCGCCAGAAGATGCCGACTTCAGCCAGCAGACGCTGGATAAATTCAAGGTCAGTCTCACGCCACTGGGTAATCAGTTCACGAACCGGGTAATGCTGCGAAAGACGAAACTCAAAATCGGCCCCTTCCAGCCCGTGGGAGCGGAGTATCTGCTCCACCACTTCCGGTACCGACTGATTCAGATACACTTCACTGCGCTGGGTATGCTGCATCAGGGCAATGCGCGGCACGATGCGCAGGGCACAGGTGATTTCATCCCCTGACACGGAGATCCGACGGAAGTTATCCACCACACCGTACACCGTGCGCACCGGCACGGCAGGCGTCCCGTCAAAGAGCGGCGTCTGAAAGGTAAAAGAAGCCGGTTTCAGCATCACGTCACTGCTGGCAATGCCCGCTGCACAGGTGACAGTAACATCATAGTGCCAGGGCTGGCTCAGCGCTTCGCTGGCACGAAAGCGCAGTACGTCCAGAAAATGCGGGCACTCATGCACATCCACGCGATAGCGGGACAGGCCCAGGACTGCGTCAATCGCCTTCTTCGCCAGACTGCTTAAGCTTTCACTCATCGTTCCTCTCCTGCTGTGCTTTGTGCATGACATCAAACGCCAGCACTATCCCCTCTTCCTCATTCCAGTCGAGGGTCAGGGTCTGCGGCTTCTGCTGCGCGGCCATATGGCTTAACAGCTGCTGGCTCAGCACCGGCAGGATCTGCTGATTCAGCAGGCTGTCGATATTGCGGGCGCCGGTGTCCGGCAGCAGGCAGGCGTCGGTTAAAGCGTCGAACAGCGTATCGCTGCTCCGGGTGGTGATGCCGTAGTGGCGCGCCAGGCGCTGGCGCACCTGGTCCAGCTTCATGCCGACGATGGCGCGCATCGCCTCCCTGCCCAGCGGGCGGTAAATCACGGTCTGGAAGCGCGCCAGCAGCGCCGGCTGGAAGTGGTCGCGCAGTATCGGGCGCAGCAGCTCCTGTAAATCCCCTTCGCTGGCGTCCGGCTGTTCATCCAGCAACTGCATCAGCGCGTCGCTGCCCAGGTTGGAGGTCATCAGGATGACGGTGTTGCGGAAGTCGATTTCCCGCCCTTCGCCGTCGCGCATAAAGCCGCGGTCGAACACCTGGTAGAACAGGTTCATCACGTCGCGGTGCGCCTTTTCCACTTCGTCGAGCAGCACCACGCTGTAGGGGCGCTTGCGCACCGCCTCGGTCAGAATACCGCCCTGGCCGTAGCCGACGTAGCCCGGCGGCGAGCCTTTCAGCTGGGAGACGGTGTGCGGCTCCTGGTATTCCGAGAGGTTAATGGTGATGAGCGACTTCTCACCGCCGTACAGCACATCCGCCAGAGTCAGCGCGGTCTCGGTTTTGCCGGTGCCGCTGGGGCCGACCAGCAGGAACACGCCCTGGGGACCGTTTTCGGAAGTCAGCCCGGTTTTGGCGGCGCGCAGCCGCTGCGCGATGGCACTGAGGGAGCCATCCTGCCCGACCACCCGCTTACCGATTTCCTGCTCCAGGGTCAGCAGCTCGGTCTGCTCGTCTTTCATCAGTGAGGAGAGCGGCACGCCGGTCCAGTCGGCAATCACGTTGGCCACGGTACGGGCGTCAACGTCCGGCATCAGCAGTGGCTGCGCCTGTTGCAGGTCCGCCAGCCGCTGTTGCAGTTCGGCGATTTCCGCCTGGCGGGAGATATCGGCGCGGCAGTCCAGCAGCCGGGCGGTGAGTGCCTTTTCCTGGCGGAACTGCGCCTCCAGCGTCTGCTGCTGCTCGCGCAGGGTCGCCGTCCGGGCATCAATGGCCGTCAGCCGGTCGCCGTCGCTGTGGTTGCCGACCGCGATATCTTCCAGCAGCGCCTGTTTTTCCATCTCCAGGGCCGTGATGGCGGCCCCCTGGCGTACCATCTCTTCCGGCACCGTATCCAGGCTCATGCGCACCCGGGCCGCCGCCGTATCCAGCAGGTCCACCGCCTTATCCGGCAGCTGACGCCCGGTCAGGTAGCGGCGCGACAGCGTCACCGCGGCTCTGACCGCTTCATCGGTAATATGTACCCCGTGGTGCTGCGCATAGCGCGGCTTCAGGCCCCGCAGCATCAGGCAGGCGGTGTCGTCGTCCGGCTCGTCCACCTTAACCATCTGGAACCGGCGCTCCAGCGCGGCGTCGCGCTCAAAGTACTGTTTGTATTCGCTCCAGGTGGTGGCGGCAATGGTGCGCAGCTCGCCGCGGGCCAGCGCCGGCTTCAGCAGGTTGGCCGCATCCGCGCCCCCGGCCTGGTTACCGGCCCCGATAATGGTGTGGGCTTCGTCGATAAACAGCAGCACCGGCGTGGGCGACTGCTGCACCGCCTCAATAATATTTTTCAGCCGCTGCTCGAATTCGCCCTTCACGCCCGCGCCCGCCTGCAGCAGGCCGAGATCCAGGGTACGCAGGGTCACGGGCTTCAGGCTTTCCGGCACGTTACCTTCGGCAATGCGCAGCGCCAGTCCTTCCACCAGCGCGGTTTTACCCACGCCCGGCTCGCCCACCAGAATCGGGTTGTTCTTGCGGCGCCTGGAGAGGATGTCCACCATCTGGCGGATCTCGTTATCACGGCCAAACACCGGGTCGATCTTCCCCTCTTTCGCTTTGGCCGTCACATCCAGGGTGAACTTATCCAGCGCGCCCTGCAGCGCGGGGGAAAGCTCCCCCTCTTTTATCTCCGCGTCTGCCGGGCGGCCGACCATTTCGACATCGCCGCCGCTCTGCGCCAGTTCCGCCTCCTGCTGCACTTCCGGGCGCTCGTCTGACTGAGCGTCCAGCAGACCGCGCAGTCGTTCCAGCTGGCTCTGCCCCAGGGTCAGCAGAGGCCACAGACCGTCGCACTGCACCAGCTTCGGGTTTTCCGTCAGCGCCATCAGCAGATGGAGGCTGCGGATTTGCGCTTCCCCCGCCAGCGAGGCCCGCAGCCAGGCCTGCTGCATCAGGGTCTGGATATTGTCCGAAAGCTGCGGGCGACCGCGAACCGAACGCGGTCGCTGATCCAGCCAGCCCAGCAGATCCTGCCACAGGTTGTCCATATCCCATTCGTAACGGCGCGCCAGTACCGTCAGATCGCCTTCGCCCTGCTCCAGCAGCTTCAGCAGCCAGTGCTCCGGCAGAATCTCCGCATGGGCGCGGGTCTGGCACAGCGTGGCAGCGCCTTCCATCGCACGGGCGCAGTAAGGGTTAAGACGGCGTAACAGGATGGCGGGGTTTTCCATGAGTTCCTCTCTTTATCGGTTGCAGGCAGGCATGCTACCGCCCGTCGCCGTTGCCCCAGGCGCATCAGGTACGGAAAGCAGTCATGTGGTGGTGTTCTTTGCTGAAAGCCCGCTACCCGCAGGCGCTCAGCAAATTTCCCCCTCACCCTGACCCTCTCCCCGGAGGGGAGAGGGGAACAGGGGCTTACGCGGTGGCGCGTTCGTTCCAGGAATCGGAATGAATGATGTTGCCGTCCTTGTAGGTCCAGGTGATTTTTTCGTAGCGCAGTTCGATCTGCTCCAGGTGGTTATGCTTCTCGAAGCTCGGATCCTTGATGTCGTGCATCACCGGGTTCACCTTCACCACCTTCACGTTTTCCAGTTTGGTGTTGAAGTACTCCACTTCCTGACCGGCGTCGTTGATTTTGTACCACTTGAATTCCGCGGATTTCAGGGTCTGACCGGTGGTCACCGCCTTGTACAGGTACGGGCTGGAGGAGTCGATTTCCTTGGTGAACAGGAACGGCGTGTGGATACGGGTGCCGGTCAGCTTGCCGGTGTTGTTGTCGGTCGGGATGTACAGGTTATGCTCCTGAGCAACGACCTCGATGCTGCCTTCACGATCCTGAACGTCCACAGACCCTTTAATGTCCGCGCCGCCGTCGTCTTTCAGCCACAGATAAACTGGGATTGCCATCGTAATTACTCCATTTCATGTTGTGATGCGTCATCATCCTGCGATGACGTTGTGGTAACGCCCGGTACCTGACAGGCATTCGCCTGCGGTACCAGGCTGATCTCGACACGGCGGTTCTGCGCGCGGCCTTCCGGCGTGTCATTAGTGGCAACAGGGCGGCTTTCGCCATAGCCCTGCACCGCGAAACAGCTTTCCGGCACGTCGCCGGTATCGCGCATCCAGTCACGCACCGCTTCGGCGCGTTTCAGGGAGAGCGTCTGATTCAGTTGCGGATTGCCGGTGTTATCGGTATGGCCGGACACAACAATCAGCCAGCCGGGCTTCGCTTTGATGCCGACCAGCGAGTTAACCAGCATTTTGGTGGAACCGGTTTTCAGATCAGATTTGCCGGAGTCGAACAGCGACATGCTGTCGAGGCGCACGATTTTCGGCACCGGTTTCGGCTTGGGTTTCGGCGGAGGCGGCGGTGGTACATAGGTATCAATGGCCTGCTGCACAGCCAGCCACAGACGCTGTCCGGGATAAAAGCCGAGACCATAACGCTGCGGCTCGCCCTGACGCTGCCAGCGCTCCAGCAACAACGCATCCTGTTGCAGCGCATGAAGTGCCTGCGCTTTCGGGGCATAGTGCGCCATTGGGATCGCCGCCCAGCGCTGAAGATCGGCGCTGATCTTGCGAATAAGCGCCTGATTATGTTGCACCGAAAGCGCAATGGCGCCAAGCGCACACAACAGCAGAACCATCACCACCCGACGCCCGGTCTTCCCCCCCTGTACCGGGGTGGTCCAGGGAGCCAGCAACGGGAGTATGGGATCGGCGAAGTGCCAGCGACGCTCATACGCACTGACGCGACCAGAAGGGGCAATACGGGTCTGGCGAAACAGCCACTGTGGCCACAGCGCCGTTGCAGAGGTCGGGACCTGACCAAAGCGCAGGGTGACAGCGAAAGGACGGACCGGCGGACACAGACGGTCGGGTTTTTCCAGTTCATCCAGCATCACCTGGTGCAGCATTGAAGTGGCTTCTGCGAGGAACGGCTGTACCGTGGCCGTTTGCGCTGAGCATTGCCATTCACTGAGAGTAATAGCTGGCTCATCGTCCCGGCACACAAGGGCAGAATTGCCCCGCACCACAATCCAGGGGGTCTGTGGGCCACTGAACTCTGCATTCAGCACCATCGGTACGGTATATCCCGTCAGGCTACGCAGTTGTTTCATCTGCAGACGCACTGCTTTCAGGGAGGCGCGCATCATCGCCTCATCATCATGGCGGTCCGGCAGGCAGCGGAACATCACCGAAAGTTGCCCGGCCATAGTAGGGGTACGGACCAGCAACTCGCCCGCCAGCGTGCTCAGTTCAGCCGGGCTGGATACCTGAAGGAACCAGCCTTCTGCCGTTCCCCGCCCCGGGCCAGGTGCAAACATGCCGTCATCCACATCCCCGCAGACCATCACCACCGGGCCGGTGTGACCTTCAGGCGGGAAGCCCTCTTTATCCCCGGTCAGTTGTGCAGGCTGCCTGCGCAGATAGCGTCGGCGGGTTATCTCACTGGCAACCAGCACAGAAAGCAGCGTCAGGAACGCTTTTCCCGACGCAGGCCATGCCAGAAATCCCCAGACCAGCCAGAGAATGGCCACCAGGCACAGCAGTACCGGAAACAGCGCCCGGGCAAATGTACGCCCACGCATCAGTGCTGCTCCGGGAGTTGTTGGTGCAGCAACTCCTGCAGCCACAGATGACCACCAGACCACACGACAGCCGTCAGCACCACCGCCAGCACAATCCAGAACCAGACGGAACGCAGCAGGTTGTAACGACGACGCCCGGTATTCTGCACCACCAGTGACGTCCCCGTCTCAAGCGGCGGCACGCGTTCATTCAGTTCAGCGATAACCTCATCACGGCGGGCCTGACCCACACCGGACAACCGGTACTGGCCCTGAAAACCGAGCGCCAGCACCCGCTGGTAACAGGTGAGCACTGCAGGCTCCGGGGCGGGATGTCGCAGTATCTCCGCGATGCGGTCATACAACGCCCCTCCGGCACGCAGTGAGCCAAAATACACCGCCTGCAACGGTGCTGAACGCCAGGCTTTCTGCCCCTCGTCCAGCGTTGTCCTGTTCAGTACGTCACGGGCGTTTTCAGCGGAGAAAGGGCTGTCCGTGGCGTCTGTTTCAGCGACCTTGCCTTCTGCCGCTCCCGGCTCCGGCCCGCGGTTCAAAACGGTTTCATCCAGCAGGGCGCACTGGGCATAGGTGATATGTCCGATACTTTCTGCATCAAATCCGGCCCGCTCCAGAGCCTCACGCACACTCTCCACCTGCGCTTTACACGCGGCATAGAGCGCAGGACCGTCTGTAACCTTACCGCCGTGGCGCAGTTGCGCCACGGTCAGCCAGGTTTCCGCCATCAGGGCGTCAATATCAAAGTCTTTTATCATGAGCGCAGCACCGCAAATAATTCCAGCTCAAGCTCGCCGAGTACCGACGGAACATAGAAGACGCAGACCCCCTGATCCAGCATTTCACGGGCGGCATCGCTCTCCATATCCAGCACAAAGTACTGGTTCTCCAGACGCACCGGCAGCGCCGCAGGTACGCGGCTCAGGGCAATGAGGCCGATACCTTCGACGGCCACGCCGGACACTTCTCCGACACTGGCCGGTGCACCGGCAATACAGACTTCGGCGAAGCGTTCAGCAATCTGCCAGGCAGGCTGGCTGGTACGAACAGAGAGATAGAAATCAGCTTCATCGCGCAGACGAATATCGTGCAGCACGGCTTTCCAGGTTTCCGGATCCATTCGCTCCATGCGGACGGCCACCACGCGTGACGGCAGGCTGGCTTCCAGCAGTTCGCTGATAAGGTCGAAGAGTGGCGGGAAGGTTTTCTCCGGCGCGCTGTGGTCATAGCCCGGAATAGCATCCAGATCATGCTCCAGCGAGAAGGTCAACATACTGCCGGCAAGGCGCGCCAGCTCGGCCCAGACCAGCTCAGGATGCCTGTCAGGGAAACGCTCAAACTCAGAAAGCACCCGGGCATGCGAGTTCAGGGCATTAAGCAGCCAGAAGAGAGAGACATCGGCGACCGCAAAGTCGGCCATCCGTTCGTTACTTTCACGCCGCATCGCCATCAGACGCTGACGGCGGGAGCGCAACTGGCGGTTCAACAATGCAAGACGCTCACACAGACCGCGACTTGCCGAGAACAGGGCCATCGGCGGGATAAAGTCAGGATCCTGACGCCAGCCCCCCTGCCCGTCCTGCAGCAGGCGGGCAATGGCACAGGTGTCCCAGGCACTGTTGTCTTCATGTTCGAAACGGAATGCCAGATTAAACCGGGCCACCGCCATCGACTCTTCTTCCTGCCCGAAACGATCCGCAATCGTCTCCCAGGCTTCCCGATAGCGCAGCGGACGCTCTGCCGGTACCGTGTCGGTCTGCACATTAACGATCCCGGCCTGCATCACCGGCAGCGCCACATACACCGTCACCGCCGCATTGCCGGAAGAAGCCGGCGCCTCGATTTCACGAGGTTCGGGTGGCAGGTCACTGAACCGGGTATCAACCAGCGTGTCATCCGGAAGCCAGAGACGCAGTGACTGTGCCTGGATACGGCCGGAGGCCAGCATCGCCTCATCCAGCTCTACCCGACCGACGCCCCAGGGAAAGGCACTGCCACGGGCAGCAATACCTGCCCGTGAAAGCGCGTCCCATTCAGCCTGCTGCTGAAACTGTTGAGGGGCCAGAAGCGCCCCCTCATTCCACAAAGGACGATAAATTTTCATCCCTGACACCGCCTTATGCTTTCGCCTTCGGCATCTGGCTGACCAGAGACAGGTTGACGTCCATCCCTTCCACCTGGAAGTGCGGCACGGCGTAGAGCTTCACGCGGAAGAAGCCCGGGTTGTCCTCGATGTCTTCCACCACCACTTTTGCGTCGCGCAGCGGGTGCGAAGCCTGCAGCTCGTCGCCCGGATCGGTCATTTCAGTCACCAGTCCACGAACCCAGGTGTTCAGCTCCAGCTCCAGCAGGCGGCGGTCCTTGGTGGTGCCGATATTTTCGCGCTGAATCAGTTTCAGGTAGTGGGCGATACGCGACAGCAGGAAGATGTACGGCAGGCGCGCGTTGATACGGCTGTTGGCGGTGGCGTCCGCCGTGTCGTACAGCGCCGGTTTCTGGGTCGAGTTGGCCGAGAAGAAGCAGGCGTAGTCGCGGTTTTTGTAATAGCTCAGTGGGATAAAGCCCAGGTTCGCGAATTCAAATTCGCGGGTTTCCGGGATCATCACCTCACTCGGGATTTTCACCTGATTACCGGTCCCCAGATCGTACAGGTGGATCGGCAGATCCTGAACGGCACCACCCGCCTGAGGCCCACGGATCTGCACGCACCAGCCATTGTTGATAAAGCTCTTCACCATATTGGCGGCGAAAGCAAATGAGGCATTGGTCCACAGGTATTTTTCGTGATCCGGCCCTTTTACCTCTTCCACGTAGTTAAAGCTGCGCACCGGCACCGTGTCCGGACCATACGGCAGACGACCCAATACCCTCGGCATCACCAGACCGATATAGCGGGAATCGTCGGTGTCACGAAACGACTTCCATTTGATATACTCAGCGCGGTCAAAGTAGTTACCGATATCCTTGATAGCAGCGACGTCTTCCATACTCTCTTTCAGGAAGAACTTCGGTCCCACCGAGCCGATAAACGGCATATGGGCGGCAGCAGACACTTTCGAAATATTGCGCAGCAGCGCCACATCCTGCGCAGAAGCGTCGAACTCATAAGACGAAATCAGCGCGGCAATCGGCTCTCCGCCCGGGGTGTCGTACTCATCAATATATGTATGTTTATACAGTCCGCTCTGGATAATTTCCGGCGAATCCTCAAAATCCTGACGCAGGTCATCTTTGGACATGTCCAGGAGTTCAACTTTCACGTTCTGGCGGAAATCGGTTTTGTCGACAAGAGACTTCACACCACGCCACAGACTTTCTACCGCCTGAAAGGCCTCATGATGCATGACAGCATCCAGCTGGCGGCTGATCTGGTTATCCAGCTCAGCGATGTGGTGATCCAGCAGGGTCTTGTCGAGCTTCTCTACCTTCGAGCCGGACTGTTTCAGGCGCTCCAGGAAGATCTGCATGGCTGCGGTTACGCGTTCGTCTGCCGTGGCGTCCGACATGGTCTGATTATCCTGCCACGACTCCAGGGCACTCAGCTTATCCACCGGGTTCAGATGAATTTTTTCAAACAGGGAGGCATACACGCCACCGGCTTCAGAACGTTCCACTACCACGCTTTCGCCGCCAGCAACCGATTCATTTTTTACAGACATCAGCATTTTCTCTTGTTAATCCGTTAAACACAGGGCCTTTGTTACGCCTGTTGCGGCGCCAGGGCGGACAGTTCATTACGCAGCTCATCGCTGAGCGTCGGATCGCGTAGGATTTTTTCCAGCTCCTGACGGAAGGTGACGTTATCCAGCAGATTGGATTTCAGGTCGCGCAATAAATTACGCATCGCCAGCATGGCTTTCAGTTGGGGGATCTGCCGGGCCACCTGCTCCGGCGTGAAATCTTTCATATTGCGAAAGGTCAGATTGATATTTTCTTCGCTGCCGTCACCGGCCAGGGTGTTTTCAACGGTGAGGTTTACTGAGGGGGAAAATTCTGACAAAACGCTGTCGAAGTTGTTTTTATCTATATTAACCTTCTCTCTTTCTGACAGAGGCGCCGTTTCCCTGCCGTTACTGAAATCACCGGTCACCAGTAGTTTGAGCGGCAGCTCAGTTTTTTTACTCGCCCCTCCGGTATGCAGGTCCAGTTTCAGGTTAATGCGGGCTTTGGGTATCTCTTTCTGGAAGCTGTCGCTCATAAATCCCTCTTTGATCGCTGTGTGAGTGGTTTCTGAAACCACGTTTCTTTACACGCCATATTAGAGCATTCATCTGCAACCAATCAATATCGCAGATCATAGATCTTCAATCAGAAGATTCTTAAGAATTTTCCACCACAACAAATCAAAAGAAAACTTCACCAAAAGAGAGAAAACCAGACCACTAAACCAGATTAAAAATAAAACACAGAACAACTGGCAGGGAAAAGAAGAAAAATGAGACATATAACGCAATTAGAGTGCTGACATGATTTAAATCAATGAAAACTGAATAACACAGGAATAAAGCCGGTGCGGGAAGTATCAAACCAGCCCCCCCGATTAATGAAAGCCTCCACGCAAACCGGCGTTTATTACTATAGACAAAGGACGGCTACGGGTAATGACTTTCCATGATACGGGAAACAAATAAGACTTTTCGGTGATTGGCGTGAAAATTCTGAATGCTGAAGTTGTGTCTGGTGATGCTGAGAAATAGCTAAAAATCCACAAACAGATATCATGATACCCTGACCTGTATCTGGCTTACCGGGAGTTCCCTCTGTTATGCGTTCCCTTAAATGCTTTGGGCTGCGGATTATGTCCGTCGCGCTATTTCTGGTGATATTGGTACTTTGTCTTGCGGTTTACACCTGGCTGATGGCGCGTTTTGGATACGGTACACCACCACAGGTCAGGTCACCTGCAGAACAGGCCGATCGGATTGTTGTTCATAAGGCATCCCGAACGCTGGAGCTCCGGAGAAATCACCAGCCTATTGCCCGTTACCGGATTTCACTGGGTAGTGCAGCCGACCAGGGACCCAAAATGCGTGAGGGGGATCAGAAAACGCCCGAAGGGCGCTACGCCATCGACTGGCGCAATGCCCGCTCGAAATATCATCTCAGCCTGCACATCTCGTATCCGGATGCCCGCGACAGTCAGAGAGCAAAGGCCGGTGGGTATAATCCGGGAAGCAATATCATGATCCACGGTCTGCCCAACGGCTGGGGATGGCTGGCGCCGGTATTTCAGCGTATGGACTGGACCGATGGGTGTATTGCTGTCAGCAATGAGGAGATGCGAGATATTTGGAGTAGGGTGCCAGCAGGTACACCGATAGAGATCAAATCATGAATATGGGGAGCTCCTGTTCCCTGCACTGACATTTGTATGACTTAAATGACAGGTTATGTCCGTTGCTCATGAAGTTATCGTAAAAATGGGTTTTCTGACACGATAAATTCTATTTTCCAGTGACATAGCCTGTCAGACACTATTGTTAAGATAGAACGCGAGACTGGTAGATTTAAGAGGGCGTTATGTCTGTTCAGATAGAGTCATTTAATGCGGATGAACTGACAAAGGAAAAGCTGGATGAGCTTATCTTTTACAGGAGGAGTTTTGCGGTTTTTAACGTAATGGATATTTCTGAAACGGTAAAGTTGATAGAGCATGCCATAGAGCATCAGGAGAAAAAACTGACCTGTCGCGTTTATACGGAGTTCAGAAGTACCGCTGTGGCAAGTTCACTATGGTCTCCCACAGTAATATTCGGTGCTGCAAGTGCTGTAGCTATCGGTGTTCACAATCTGGCGACCTGGAATCCGGATTACGAGATCGGAAAGAATTATATAAAAAAGACACTGTCTGTAAAATATAAGAAAGAATAACTATCGGTAAAATGGGCCATTGATATCATAAACGGAGGCCCGTTTATGATATCTTGCTCAATAGTTATTGTGTAAAAATACCAGAAATTTTATCAGGCGTAATTAATTCTCCTTCATTTATGGATATATCACAAATCTCATTATAAATAACGTCAGTGTAATTCCATTTTAAAGTACAGGGTAACTCTTCTATCTGTTGATGGTATTTTTTTATCTTTTCATATTCATCGAGGAAAATAGTTCTGTATTTCATGTAGATAGTGCGTTCCATTACTGTAATACCATGTTTATTTAGCTCTTTTTTTACCTTCTCACAAATGATATTGGTATCTCGTTCCTTGCCTGTGTTATTTTTATGTTGTTTATAGCTTTCTGGTTTTTTATGTTTTCGTTTTTCATGGTATATAGGCAATTCAGGTCTTTTATCGTGGATGGATTTAGTCAAAAATGCCCCCCAGATACCGGGCCATGCAGCCATTGTACCATTGAAAATTCTTTTATGCGGAAAATATAATCCAACGTTGTGTAAAAAAACATTTGAATATGATGGTTCCGTTTTTTTAGCCATAAAGCAAGTGAAAATAGTGCCGTCCATAAACAATGAATCAATAATCTTTTTATAATAATTGGCGGCAATGCGACGTTGACCTGATGTCGCTTCTTTTTGTGGGGGGGATATTATTAGTTTTTTTGTGTTTTTAGGTGAATAAATAAACTCCGCGCTATTTCTGAGCATTTCAAATTCCATCATAAGCCCCACTCTTATGAAGCTTAAGTGCAATTCTTTATTATTTTCTGGCTTTTCTTTTGAGTTGTATTTTTTGGATTTCAGTACTCCATGATTATTCATGTGGCAATAAAAACGAATGGATTCATAAGGATGATTAAAACTATTTAGCATTGAGGCCAATTTAAATTTAATTGCAGGATTTAAATTTGATATGAAATTATCCGATAATAGTTCCATTAGATCTGATATAAAATAATCCTCGTTTACTCCATTGTTTTTTGCAAGTGTACACAAGAGGGCTAGTGAGCATTCTATTTCATATTTCCCTACTTTTAAACTATCACAATCTTCCTGAGAATCATTAATGTAAGTAAAGAAATTTTCACTTAATGCTATTTCAAGGGCGCAAAAAAGATAATGGTTATAAATCAGAATATCTATTTCATTAATATAACGGCTTAGGGATGTCTTATTTACCAGGGATGATATTGTATCGTAAGTTTTTTTGTCATCCCCACTAATGAAAAATGAGGTAAGCACTTCATTTACATGCAGGAAGTTTAGTACGTCCATCACAGCTTTTTTTTCAAGAGAGAGTTGTGGCATCTTTTTATCTTAATTGTTTCAAAAAATGGTAGGCTAATCAAAGCCGTTTAAGAAAACAAGCCCTGGGGTTAATATATGGTCCGTAGCAAAAACTCGCTCACTGACCACATAGTTACTAAGGTTTTGAATATGAAAGATAAAAAAGATGGTTCTGTTGAAATTTCAATCAGCCATACAAAGCAATTACTGACTCGCCGACGCCCCCATATCCATCAGGGGAACAGGGCATACAATCCCTGGGCAGCAACACAGCGAGCGGAAGTGAGGGAGCATGCCTCAGCTGTAACTCCATCATCAGAGCAACAGGCTCTTCCGAATGCAGAAAAACCACCCCGATTCTCCCCGGGAGATGATGTTTTGCTGAGTATGAAAGACATATCTGCTCATAGTGGATTAAGTGACAAATATTTTTATTCTCTCATTAAGAGGGGTATGTTCCCCCGCCCAATGAAGCTGGGCAGGGCCAGTCGATGGCGTAAAAGTGATTACGAGCAATGGCTCAATGAGAGAGAAGAACGACGGAATGAAAGTTAAAGCACTTTGCGGCGGCACAACAATTTTTTAGTTGTGTCCGGCAGAGATATTTAACTAATCAGTTTTTTTAAAATCTACAACACTTTTTATCACGTAAATAGCGTGAAGGGATGATTATGTCTACTGTTTCCAGTAGACATAATCCCCGGCTCTTTAACAATATGGAGTAAATTAGCATGAACAGTCTTCTACCGATACTGTCGAAGGAGGCGTCTGATATATATAAGGCGTCATCCTTTCCCGTAAAATGTCTTCCTCCTTTATTTCATGATGCAGTTGTTGCAACCTGTATTAGTAAAGAAGCTCCGGCTGAGATGGCTGCCAGTATCTTCATCGCTGCAGCTTCTCTGGCTTGTCTGTCGTTGGTTGAGGTCATTCCAACCCACACTGATATACCGGAGCCAGCTTCACTATATATGATGGTAATTGCTGACTCTGGCATGGGAAAATCAACGGTATTAGAGTCTGTCGCACGGGTTTTTTATGATACTTCTTCTGATATCAATAAGGAGTATCAGAAGTTAGTCAAAGAGTTCAATATAGCGCAGGCATCCTAGGAGGAGATAAGAAAAGGTCTGGCCAGAAATTTACGTCAGGCAAAAAATCATAACCTGAGTGGTGAGGAGGAACAACAGGAACTGGAAGAACATTACAGAAACAAGCCGCAAAAGCCCGTTCCTTTTAAGTTCATTTATCAGGATATATCACGCGGTGAGTTTCTGAAAAGGCTTAATGATAATCCTGAAGCTGGTATTATTTTAGAGGAGGGCATTACTTTCTTAAAATCCCGGTTAAAAAACGACCCTGGAATTTTCAATGTCGGTTGGGATGGGGGGAATTATAATTTCCATCGTGATGGTGTTGATTGTGAAATGTCGGTTCGGCTGATGTTTTGTATGATGGTTCAACCTGGTGTTTTTGAAGAGTATTTAAAGAAACATAATACGAGCGGGAGAAATAGTGGATTTCTTGCCCGTTTTCTTATGGCCAGGGTTGATCACACTGCCACAATAGCATTCAACAATAAAGATCCTGACTGGCTAAAATCGTCACTGGATAAGTTTAATAACCGGGTCAGGACGCTGCTGGAAGAAGCAAAAAGGCGCTTTCATTATGGTATTTCTGACAGGAAACAGTTAAAGCTTAGTTTACAGGCTGCCTCATTCATGGGCGAAAAACGCTATAAAATGAAGCAGCTGATTTCTGAAGGGGGTGAATGGGAACACATCAGGGATATAGCATTGAAATCTGGTGCTAACGCATTGCGACTTGCCACAATATTTCATCATTTCAATGGAGAGGACAGTGAAGAAATATCACTGGCGGAAATTGAATCCGCCTACACTATTATTGAGTGGTATATGCAACAAGCCAGTGCTATATTTTTTCATGATTCAAAGCTTTATCAATTCAGGGAGGATGTCCTTGAAGTCTATTATTGGATTTATAACAAAATGGCTCAGAATGGGATGCCAGTTATAGAGAAATCAGAACTTCTGAAACGAGGGCCAAATCGTCTCAGGAGCGCAAATATGGTAAACAGGATTTTGGGACAACTGTACTGGCAAAGAAAAATCTGTTTGTATCAAAACATAGCAGGAGGTACTGTTTATATTAATCTGCCGAATCGGTTGGGGGTCTTTGAGGGCCTCAGTAACTTTACAAACCAGTTTTATTCAGGATATGTAGAGATTATGCCTGAAATGAAAACATCAGAATTTATTGAGTTGGATTTACCCAACTTAGTATTTATTCCTTGACAGAATAATTTTTCCAGGAATGTAACCATGCATGTTTATGCGTTTGATGTGTCCTGTTTATAAATCCTGGGTGTGTATTTTTTGAGCGAAAAATATTTTTTCATCCGTGCCAGAACGTGATTTTCGCTAATGAGTAGCGGAAATCACGGAGTGTATGAGTGTTTCTTTTTTTTTGATTGAAGAACACTCAGGTTTTATGTGTTTAAGGAGAATCATGAAGAGAGTTGCATAACGTCAAAACGTGAATAAACATGCCATTGTTTTGGATTTTTATTCACCCCGTTTTAACGACAACCTCCGGGTGGATATTTATCATATTGTCTTTAATTTGTTCGTCAGGAGGTTGTTACTGCCCTAGGTGTTCTTTATTCATTAAGGTAATTATACGTAATATATATCAGCTGAATAATAATTTCATATCATCTATTCATTCTGGAGTATGTCTAACAGTAAGAGATTGAATCATGGCAAAGTGTAGAAGAGATGGGTGTAATAACCCTGTATTCAGGAACAGAGCAGCATTGAAAGAACGGTTATGTGAAAGGCATTATGCTGTCTTTTTGTTTAACCAGTCAAACCGGAATAGACGACTCAATACCAAATGTGCGTATGAGTCCTGCCAGAATAACCTGGGTGGAACAAGGAATGAAAAATACTGTAGTGCACGGTGTCGACAGAAGGCTTCACGTAAGCTTGATAGCAATCAACTTGACAGTATTCTGGCCTCATCGTACTGGAGAAATATTGGGAACAGCATCAAACGTAATCCCCTTATGTTAGGATCAATTAATGAAATGAAAGATCTGACTATACTCTACAGTCTGTATGTGCATAAAGCAGGTTACCAGCGGAGCTATGCAATACCTGCATATGACGGTTATGAAGGACCTCTTAAGCCTGTTCCGTTGATACCCCTTGAACTCTGTCATTTATATCCCAATGGGAAAGGAGGGGAAAATACCGGAAGAAACATTATTATTGGCCCCAGATTTATTAACCGGAAGAATAATGATCAGATCCCTTTTCAGAGTAACGGATTTTCAGGTATAAGAGCCAAAAATGGAAAGATCTTGATTGAAAGAAGCCTTTTCGATACTCTTGTCGCCCTGCATGGGCAACAGGTGGTTATGGATGCCCTGCAAGAAATCATTCCCGCAAAACGCTTTTATGGAAATGTACCAAGGCCGATTACGTTTCGTGGAATACAGGAAGAAATGCCATTCTTTACGTTGTTACATTGCGAACTATGGCGGCTTGGGTATTGTGATATGGCTATATGTCTGGGAGACATTAAATCCCTCTTCTCGCACCATTACCCTCTGTATCTGGAGTTACTGGCGATCGCAGGGTTTGACGCCATACTTTCCGGTGATCCGGATGGTATTATGATGCGGATTCACCAACTGTTTTATTGTTTTTTTGAAGAGCACCCGCGCCGTTATTTTAAATCACGAACTCACAACCGATATCTGAAAATCATGTATCTCCTGTTGCGCAGATATTTAAAGGAGAATTTTGAGATTGAATTAACGGATCGGAAGAGCGTTGTCAAATTCTATAACGTTTTTTATTCAAAATCAGTCATTGATGTTGGAAAGGAGCCTGATGTGCTCAATTGCATCAGCTTCGACTCAGGAAGAGAGAGAATATCCACAATACCTTTCTATAACCCCGTAAAGAAAGCTATGAGCTCAGATGACTTGTCTCTCCTTTCGGGCACTCCGCTGGATATCTGTTTGCCTGAAGGCTCCTCCCCGGAGCTTCTGTGATAGTCTCACGACTCTGGCGCTGTACGCCCCAGTAAATTCCAAAAAATCTCACACCTATATTACTCATGTGAAATGCCGGGAATCCAGTTCCCGGAGTCTGTTTTTCACAAGGAGTCATCATGTCTGATACCCCCGATGATATCCGGCAGGCTGCTGCCGGAGTGCTGCGGCCCTGCCTCCGCCTGTTTCCTCCCGCTATGGCAGAACAAATCCAGACCTACCTTCAGCAGAGCATTCACTATGAGCCCGTTATTGGCATTATGGGCAAAAGTGGTGCTGGTAAAAGTTCGCTCTGCAACGCGATTTTTCAGGATCAGGTATGCCTGACCAGCGATCTGCTGGCCTGCACCCGAACGCCACAGCGACTGGCTCTGTCCGTGGGCGAACGGACGGTGACACTGGTTGATCTACCCGGCGTGGGAGAGACGCCGGAATATGATGTCGAATACCGTTCCCTGTACCACAGCCTGCTGAACGAGCTGGATCTGATTATCTGGGTACTGAGAGCAGACGATCGCGCCCGAGCCCAGGATATCAGTACCCACCGGGAATTAATGGCCTGTGGGGCCGATCCAGGCCGTTTCCTGTTTGTGCTGAGCCAGGTTGATCGCTTCTCGTCTGACAGCTGCGACAGCGATTCACCGAATGGTATTCCGGCAGCGAAAGTCGCCACTCTGATAACCCAGGCCGCATCCCGGTTTCCGTCCTCTTTTCCCGTGATGGCGGTATCTGCCCATACCGGCCACAACCTGCCTGCTTTTGTTGAGCTGATGATTCACGCGCTTCCTGCACAGGCAAGCAGCCAGGTTTACCGACAAATTAAGACAGAAAACCGCACCGATGACAGCCGGACCAAAGCACGAAAGGACTTTATGTCCATTGCCGGTCATGCCTTTGATGCCGTTACAGAGCCGCTTTTCCTGCCTTCAGGTCTGGCCCGGATTCTGAAGCGACTGCGCAGAAAGCTTATCAGGCTCGCCGGTTCTCTGTGGGACCGCCTTTTTGGCTGAGCCGCGAATGGAAGCGTCAGGATATGTCAGCAGAATTCCGGAAAGGCTTTCAACCGACAGATAAACATTATCTTAATCAAGGCATTAGTTTATTTTCCAGAGCCTCCACTTTTTATCACCTCCCGCACTTTCCCGCGACATAACGTGTCATCCCTTTACGTCATAATAACCTTATGAAATATCGACATATTCAACACACATGGAGGTGCCACCACCATGAAAGAGCAGGATTCCCGCTATGACCGGCTGGCCGTCCGGCTGTCAGTCATTATCAGTCGGTTACTGGCGGGAGAATCATTACAGCTCAGGACGCTGGCCGAGGAATTTGGTGTCTCGGAACGCACCCTGCAGCGGGATTTACACCAGAGACTGGTTCATCTGGACATTGAAAACAATCATGGCCGTTACCGACTGGCTGAAAACATGCTCCGGGATCACTCTCCGGGTGCATTTTCTTTTATACGCAACACCGGCATTGCCCGGATCATCCCCGGGCAGGATAAAGAGCTGATGGCGCTGCTGATGGATGAGTCAGAGTCTTCTCCCTGTCTTATCTGGCATGCCCCGCTGAAATCGTCCCTGCCGGAGTTCTTCACCCGGCTGGTATGCGCTTAGCCACGCGGAATGCCGTGCCATTATGCACATCATCGACTGAGGAGCTTCGCCATGAATACGGAAACTGTTTCACCGGTCAGTACCGGAATGACGCCTGCCGCACAGCGCACCATCCGCCGGGCGCTGACCCTGCTGGAGCAACAATTGCGGGAGCCCGGTGTCGCCTTCACCTCCACCAGTGCGGTACGTGACTGGCTGCGTCTGCAGATGTGCCTGCTGGAGCGTGAGGAGTTTACGCTGCTGTGGCTCGATAACCAGCACCGCCTGATTGCCCGTGAAACTCTGTTTAAGGGCACCATCAACAGCACCGAAGTGCATGCCCGTGAAGTGGTGAAGTCCGGCCTCCGGCACAATGCCGCTGCCGCCATACTGGCACATAACCATCCCTCCGGAAGCGCTGAGCCGAGTAAGACAGACCGGCTGATAACGCTGCGGCTGAAGGAGGCACTGATGCTGGTCGATATCCGTCTGCTGGACCATCTGGTGGTGGGTGGAATGGACATCGTCTCGTTCGCTGAACGGGGCTGGCTGTCAGGAGGAACCGGTGAAAATCATCAGTAAACGCCAGGCCATGGTGATATACCGCCAGCATCCTGCATCCCGGCTGTTTCGCTTCTGCACCGGCAGGTATCGCTGGTCCGGCAGCGTCTGCCACTGGTACGGTCAGGAGGTACAGGATATTCCCGGCGTGCTGGCGGTCTTTGCCGAACGTTATCAGGACCGCAATGGCCCGTATGTCGTTATTCGTAGCGTCACCCTGAACTAATCACATCCACCGTACCGTTCCGGTACCACACATAACAGGTATTTCCCGTGAACTCTCAATCCATATCCGGTACCTCACCGGAGAATAACTCCTGCCCGGAATGGGGGCTGCACAGCGATATCACGCCGCGTTTTGGTGCCCGTCTGGTCCAGGAAGGCCACCGACTGCATTTCCTGGCTGACCGGGCCGGATTCACCGGCACCTTCAGGGATGACGATGCCCCGCGTCTGGAGCAGGCTTTCCCACTGCTGATGAAACAGCTGGAGCAGAAGCTGCTGTGCGGTGAGCTGAATCCCCGCGGTCAGGGACAGGTCACGCTGCACCTGAATGGCCTGGTCTGCGACGCCGATACCCGGGGCAGTTGCGGTTATCTGTATATCACCCTGTACCCGGCAGCCGCTGTTGCCGGTTAAGTCTCTCACTCCTGCCGGAATCTCTCCGGTTTTTATCCATTCACTGAAATAAAGGACATTCCCATGCACATGCAACCTGCAAACACCGGGCAGGCGCCCCTGCCGTGCCCAACGCCGGTCACCGTCTGGCAGACCCTGCTGGAATATCTGCTGGCCCGCCATTACGGGCTGACACTCGGTGACACCCCCTTCAGCGATGACGCCGTTATCCGGGCGCATATCGACGGTGGCATCACACTGGCGGATGCCGTGAACTTTATGGTGGAAAAGTATGAGCTGGTCCGTACCGACCGCCATGGCTTTGACCAGCAGACCCAGTCACCGTTTCTGACGGTGCTGGATATCCTGCGGGCCAGACAGGCCACCGGGCTGATGGCCTCCCCGACAGCGGGTCTGCTCTCCCGGGAGGCCCGGTGAACATGACCGTCAGTGTGGAAGCCAGGGCCGTCAGCGTACTGACGCTCAATAACGGGCAACTCGCCGTGGATATGGAGGGTGTGGCGCTGACTGACCTGGTGAATGCCGTTAATCAGAGTGGTGGCACGTTACAGATTGCAGACAAACCAGGACATATCGTCACCGGGGCTCCACTACCGCCCGGAGCCTCACTGTCAGGGATTTGCTGCAGCACGGCACATATCACGACTGACGACAATCGCCTGCTGTATCAGGCTTCACATCAGTACCAGGACTACGGCGACGCAGAGTGGCTCCACTTCACCGGCACCGGCTACCTGATACGGCTGAATGCCTGGCAGTATCCGCTGCTGCGCCTCAAAACTCTGGGCGTATCGAAAGCCTGCCGTCGTTTGATTGCCTCACTGATTCGCCGCCATGGCATCAGTCTGCTCCACCTTGATGCCGCCGGTGATGTCCTGCCGGGGGTTGACACCTTTGACTGGTAGCGGCTTCTGAACGAGGCGACAACATCATCATCCCGACTATTCAGACCTTCACTCACATAAACGCCAGCCCTTATCCGGCTGGCGTTTTGCTTTTTATAAGGAACCCCGATGACCGACTTACAAACGAACATCAATGCCGAAATCCTGACCGGCCATACCGAACTTATCAGCTCTACCAGTATTGAGCGCACCGTCACCGGGCGTAACTCTGCGCTGGCGCAAATTAACGACCTGATTCACCACCTGGATGACATCTCAGCGCTGACCAGCACCATTGGCGGTGGTACTGCGCAGGAGTGGGGGATGCGTGAGGGACACCGTTATGATTGCTGGTTCACTGAGAAAGTGGAAACCGCAATGAAGGCCATCACCCGCAATATTGATCGCAGTATCTGGCGGGATCTGATGCTGAAATCCGGGATGATTGCGCTGATGGATGCTGAAGCCCGCGACCAGTGGTACAAAAGTCTGGATGAGGATGATATTCCTGCCATTAGTGAAGAAAACATCCTCAGTACCTTTGAGCAACTGCACCAGAGCAAATCAACCGTCTTCGAGCGGGGGATTATCAATGTGTTTAAAAGCCTGAGCTGGAACTATAAAAGTAACAGTCCCTGCCGGTTCGGAAAGAAAATCATCGTGAATGGCCTGGTCAGACATGACCGGTGGGGTTTTCATCTCAACTGGGGACACCGACGCGATCAGCTTGCCGATCTGGAACGAATGCTCAGTCTGCTCGACGGAAAGCCCGTTCCGGAGAGCCGCAGCGATCTCCCGTGCCGGTTCGCGAAGCACATCGATGACGCCCGCTGTTCGTCGGCAGTGTTTGAGGATGAGTATGTGGAGATACGCTACTTTCAGAAGGGGACCGGGCACATCATCTTTAAGCGTCCGGATCTGGTGGAAAAGATGAACGATATCGTCGCCAGGCACTATCCGGGAATGCTACCATCACAGCGGAAAGACTAAAAAGCCGAATACCCGATAATTATATCGTCACCACAGTAAACAATGAATCTTTAAAGAGCGCTATCTTCCCCGGTTCGAGCCCCCAAAGTTGCATAAAAACGGACCGAGGGTATAAATGAGGGTATAAAAACCACCACACCAAAAACAAGGCAATAAAATCAATACATTAACCACATACATCGATTCCGGGTCCGGCACCACGAATTAAAGAACCCAGCCAGTCAGGCTGGGTTTTTGCGTTTTTGGGCTCCCGATTCGATGATCCGCCATCCACCGCGTCACCCGGCCTAAGGCTAGCCTGGCCCTTTCAGTTCCTGCTTCCGCCCACCAACTGGCATCTCTTTACCAGATATGTTTTCTTTAAACCTGTCTGCATATCGACAGACAGGTTTAAAGAAAACGGGAAAATGACAATGAGCTTACTGAACTGCGCCCTGGATTTTCGCCAATTCGTCAAAGAGTTACGTCGCCGTAAAGACTTAGTCGATGTATATCCGGAAGTCTCTGCCGACCTGGAAGTCGCGGCCATCAGCCGCAGGGTCTACGAGAAACGGCTGCCTGCTCCGCTATTTCATCATATTGCCGGGGCCATGCCCGGAGCGCGCGTTCTTGGCGCGCCGGCCGGTATGCTCGCAGCACCAGAAAAAGCCTACTCCCGCCTTGCCCTTCATTTCGGATTGCCGGAAGAGAGCTCTCCACAAGAGATTGTCGCCACCATTCGCCGGGCGACGAAAGCAGCCCCCGTAACGCCGGAATACTGCACCACTGGCCCGATAAAAGAGAATATCTGGCGGGGTGAAGAGGTCGATCTGACGCGTTTTCCGGTACCGTTACTCCATCAGGAAGATGGCGGACGCTATTTCAGCACCTACGGTTTTCATGTCGTGCAATCGCCTGACGGACAATGGCGCAGTTGGGGGATCGGCAGGTTGATGCTGGTTGACCATAACCACCTCACCGGCCCGGCGATACCTACCCAGCATATTGGTATGATAAGAGAAATGTGGCGCCGCGAGGGGAAAGCCACGCCATGGGCCATGGTTCTGGGGGCCCCCCCAGCGGCGTTAGCCGTGGCCGGTATGCCGCTGCCAACCGGGGTCAGCGAACCGGACTACGTCGGCGCGCTATTGGGCAAAGGAATCGCACTCACCAGGACAGAAACCAACGATCTCTGGGTGCCAGCCAATGCAGAAATTGTCCTGGAGGGCGAAATCAGCCTGACGGACACGGCGCCTGAGGGGCCAATGGGGGAATATCACGGCTATCAGCATAAAGCAGGCCGCGAGCAGCCGGTATTTCACGTACATGCAGTCACGTTCCGTAATAACCCCATTTTACCCATTTGCGTTGCAGGTATGCCACCGGAAGAAAACCACACTATATGGGGAACCATGATCTCGGCCCAGTTGCTTGAAATCATGCAGCAGGCGGGATTGCCTGTCGACTTCGTCTGGTGTTCATACGAGGCGGCAACCTGTTGGGCCGTCGTCTCCGTCGATAGTGAAAAACTGGCTGAAATGCACACAACTCCCACAGATTTCGTCAATAAAATTTCAGAGGTCGTTTTCGGTTCACATTCAGGCTATCTGATCCCCAAACTGATTCTGGTTAGTAATGACATCGATATTGTCGATATCAATCAGGTGGTCTGGGCGCTGGCTACGCGCTCGCATCCGCTACACGATCATTTCACTTTTCCGGACATCCGGGAATTTCCGATGGTGCCGTATCTGACGGAAGAAGACAGACAACGCGGTAGCGGTGGAAAAGTCATTATTAACTGCCTGTTCCCTGAGCAGTTTAGCGGGCGAGTACGCGCAGGCACGGCTTCGTTCAGACATTCTTATCCGGAACATATCAAAACGAAGGTCGAGTCTGGCTGGAAAAAATATGGATACTGAACCAGCACACCACTACCGGTAAACCAGCCAGGGGTTTACCGGACAACGCACTTTACAGAATGATGAAATGTCACTCATCGTGAAATACGGGCCTCTTCTTTTCTTGTTTTATCAGGCTTCAGTCAGACTCGCCGCCACTAAAAACAGCTCGTATATTTCTCTCTGAATACCCCCATCCATAACCTGAGATTTCCTTCTACACTGATAGAGGTTCCATCTGAAACGAGGCAACATGCCCCTTCAGATACGGAACAGGGGGCTTCGACGCTCTGCCATCGCAAGCGGCAGGCCTGTTGGCTGTCAAAAACATTTCGTCTCATTACATGCAGGAGACCAGTCCATGCCATTCGTAACTACAAAAGACGGTGTTAACATTTTCTTTAAAGACTGGGGTTCAAAAGACGCACAACCGATTGTTTTTCATCATGGTTGGCCGCTGAGCGCCGATGACTGGGATGCTCAGATGCTGTTTTTCCTGGCTAAGGGGTACCGCGTTATCGCCCTCGATCGCCGTGGGCATGGTCGTTCCGATCAGGTCAGCGAAGGGCATGATATGGATCACTACGCAGCCGATGCTTCAGCCGTTGCGGAACATCTCGATCTGAAGAATGCTATCCACGTAGGTCACTCCACCGGCGGCGGTGAGGTGGCGCGCTATGTGGCAAAATACGGCCAGCCCCAGAACCGGGTGGCGAAAGCCGTGCTGGTTAGCTCAGTGCCGCCGTTGATGGTGAAAACCCCCGACAACCCGGGCGGTACACCCATTGAGGTGTTCGATGGTTTCCGCTCGGCGCTTGCCGCCAACCGCACCCAGTTTTATCTGGATGTCGCTTCCGGGCCTTTCTACGGCTACAACCGTTCGGGGGCTGAAGTCTCCCAGGGCATCATTCAAAACTGGTGGCGCCAGGGCATGATGGGCAGCGCCAAAGCCCATTACGAGGGCATTAAAGCATTCTCGGAAACCGATCAGACCGAAGATCTGAAAGCGATTACCGTCCCGACCCTGGTGATTCAGGGGGATGACGACCAGGTGGTTCCATATCAGAACGCCGCGCTGCTTCAGGACAAACTGCTGGCTAACAGCACGCTGAAGGTATACCCGGGCTACCCGCACGGTATGCACACCAGCCAGGCCGACGTTATTAATGCCGATATTCTCGATTTTATTAGCAAATAACGGGCTGCATTCACATAATTAATGGAGGGGTGGCCCCTCCATTTTTACGCCAGCAACCTCAATATTCCACTACCACATCCCCGGTCGGTACGCTACAGCAGGAAAGGATATAGCCCTCTTCGACATCCTCGTCGGTAATGCCACCGTTATGCGCCATTTCGACCTCTCCTTCCAGCCGCTTCACCTTACAGGTACCGCAAATGCCCATCCCACAGGCTTTGGGAATATGCAGGCCCAGCTTGGCGGCAGCGGCATGCACGGTTTCGCCGGGAGCTATCTGAACGCTCTTGCCGGTGCTGGCGAAGAAGACCTGGATCAGGTCGGAGCGTGGTATTGCTTCGGCCACTTCGGCCGCCTGTTCGGCATCCTGCTGCGCCTGCTCTTTCACCGGCGCCGGCGTCGCCCCGAACGACTCTTCGTGATAGTGTTCCATGTCGAATCCGGCTTCCTGCAACATGTTACGCACGGCGTTCATATAAGGCGTGGGGCCGCAGCAGTAGACTTCACGATCCATAAAGTCGGGGGCCATCATCTCCAGCATCGGGCGGTTAAAGAATCCGCGATAACCGGCCCAGTTCTGGCCGGACTCATGACGTTCGCAGACCAGGTTCAGCTTAAAGTTGGCGATGCGCGCCGCCATATTTTCCAGATCGCGCTGGAAAATAATATCGCGCGGCGTGCGGGAGCTGTGAATAAACACCATATCGACATCGGCATTGGTGTCGAAATACCAGCGAGCCATCGACATCACCGGCGTAATCCCTACACCTCCGGAAAGAAACAGCACCCGGTCGCTGGGGTAGTCGATACAGTTGAACTGACCGACCGGGCCATGCACTGCCAGTTCCATACCTTCGCTCATATTGTCATGCAGCCAGTTGGATACCCTGCCCCCCGGCACCCGTTTCACCGTAATCGAAAAGCTGTATGGTACCGACGGCGAGCTTGAAATGGTGTAAGAACGAAACACCTGTTCGCCGTCGATCTCCAGCTCCAGGGTCACAAACTGGCCGGGCTTAAAGAAGAACATCACCGGCTGTTCGGCCATAAAGCACCAGGTTTTCACATCCCAGGTTTCCTGAATCACCTTGACGCAACGCACGGCATGACGACCGTTGCTCCAGGTCTGGGTGGTTACGGGCTCAAAAGCGCCGGTATTTACTACCGAAATAGTCTGGTTGGTCATACGGAATGCTTCCTGTGGGCCAGGGGTCGATGGATAGCGCGCAACGGTTCGGCGCTACCGGGTACAGCTGAATTTTCAGTTCAACCTCTCTTCGCCATTTATTTATTCACGACATCGGGATATCTGAAAAAACCACCGGGCAACAATACTTTCCTCCTTACGTCTCTAACGGTGGGGATCGATGTCGCTGCCAGAACATTCCACATTCACAACCGGGTGCAGCATCTGGTTTGACGGTGCCCCCTGTCTGCAATGGGAGCCAGCTATCGGGATGTGCCCGCGCGCGGGCGCGACACTTTGATCTGAACGAGAAGAGCACCACCATGAGTCATAACGATCTGCTGAATATCACCTGCGCCAGCATTACCGATGCTCGCGACCAGATGACCGACTTGCTCAAACGGCGCAGGGCTAACTACTCGCTACCACAGCCGCTGTATAACGATCCAACCCTGTTTCGCGTTGATATGGAGGAGGTGTTTCAGAAAGAGTGGCTGTTCGCTGGCATGACCAGCGAAATCCCCAAAAAGGGCGACTATTTCACCCTTGAGATCGGCCAGAATCCGGTGCTGGTGGTGCGCGACGCCAACGGCGCTGTCAACGCATTCCACAACACCTGTCGCCACCGCGGTTCACGCATCTGCCAACAGCAGCGCGGCAAGGTAGCGAATCTGGTCTGCCCCTATCACCAGTGGACCTACGATCTGAAAGGCAATCTGCTGTTCGCGGGCACCAATATGAGCGTGGATTTCGACAAAAGCCTGCATGGCCTGAAGCCCGCCCACTGCCGCACCGCTGGCGGTTTTATCTTCGTCTGCATCGCCGAACAGCCGCCGGAATCGGACTTCGACGACTTCCTGGCGACGCTTGAAGAGTACATGGAGCCGTATGATGTGGAAAATACCAAGCTGGCGGCGGAATCCGAGATGTATGAAAAGGCCAACTGGAAGCTGGTACTGGAAAATAACCGCGAATGCTACCACTGTGCGGGCAGCCATCCGGAACTGCTCAATACCCTGCTGGAGTGGGACGATACCAACGATCCGCGCGCTACGCCGGAATTTATCGACTACTACAACCAGCAGGCGGAACAGTGGGACCAGGAAGGTATTCCACACCGCCACAGAAGCTTCGGGCAACGTAACCGCATCGTGCGTATGCCGCTCAAGCCGGGCGCCAGCGTGATGACTATCGACGGCAGCGAAGGCTGCTCTAAGCTACTGGGCCGCATTAAGAACCACCAGTTGGGCTCGATGCGTATTCTGCATCTGCCCAACTCCTGGAACCATATGCAGAGCGATCACTTTATCGTGTTCCGGGTACTGCCCATCTCGGCTCAGGAGTCGCTGGTCACCACAAAATGGTTTGTGCACAAGGATGCGGTACCGGGCGTTGATTACGATCCGGAGCGTCTGCGCCAGGTATGGGACGCCACCAACGATCAGGACAGGATTCTGGGGGAAGAGAACCAGCGCGGCATTAACTCCATTGGCTATCAACCCGGCCCCTATTCAGAAACCTATGAGTTTGGGGTAATTAACTTCCTGGAGTGGTACAGCGATACCGTACTGAAGAATCTGGGCGCTGGTGATAATAGCGAACTTTATCCGGTCGGCGTTCCCGATATTGAACGGCAGTATGGGTAATTTCGCCTCTGTTTAACCCTCATCCCGGCCCTTTCCCCTCACCCTAACCCTCTCCCCATAGGGGAGAGGGGACCAGGCTGGCGCTAATTTTACCCTTCTGCCCATAGGGGAGAAGGGACCAGGCTGGCGCTAATTTTACCATTCTGTCCATAGGGGAGAGGGGGCCAGGCTGGCGCTAATTTTACCCTTCTGCCCATAGGGGAGAGGGGACCAGGCTGGCGCTAATTTTACCCTTCTGCCC
>NZ_JAZHEE010000010.1:0-132401 GCF_036620675.1 Rosenbergiella sp. YN46 | reverse complement strand
ATTTATTTTGACGGGCGGCTGAATAAGGTGATGACGCTGTAGGATTTTTAACGTGACACAGAATTCTGAACGCTCTCTTTTTCCCTGCTGAAACTCCGGCAACCGCATTCGCCGTATCGCCTCCCGCAAGCCCACCAGCGATGCCCGCACTTCAAAATCGAAATTAGAAGCCTTTCACTTTAAAAAGCCGAAATAGAATTACCCCCCCACCAAAAATGCTCCCTCCGACAGTTCCAACCCTTAAACCTTTCATAACTTCAGAGACATCAAAAAGCAGATGACCATAAGCTATATACTTAATTAATAGCAAAGCCACGTATGATATTTCAGCAATTGCAATACCTGACAGGATCGAGCCCAGGATGACAAGTAGACAAAATTTTAATAAATTCACTCTTTTTTCCCACTTTTGAACTTATCATCAATGATTTTCTGAACAGCAGACCCCGTCATCTCTGAAGTTATAGAGCCTCCAAAATCCCCTGCGGCTCCAGGAATTTTGCTTGGCTGCATCTCTTTCGATATCCCCCATTTTTCCCTTGATCTCGGTGTACTTCAATAGATCAGGGTTAAATTTTGGGTCCCAGCCATTTGTTATAAATTTCCCTGCTGCATTAGTGATAGGTTTCACAACATAGTTACCAACCCCATAACCTAACCAGGCACCCGCCCCGTTAGTAATAGCACCAGTAACTGGATCATCACCATTTATTTGGTTAGCGAGTGCACCACCAGCAGCGTTCCCGGCAACAGTCCCTTTCCAGCCATTACCCATCGTAGCAACATTCACCCAACCAGCAACAACAGCGTTAACAGGATTAATTTCACCGTTACCTGCATATTGAACACCAGCATTTACTCCGGCACCTAGCCCCCACATAGCCAATGCTTCCCCTGGGAGTGAGGCTGCACTCCCGCTAGCAAGAGCTAACGCTACAGCATTCCTTTCATTTTTAGCTTTCTGACATGCGGCTCCGGCTGGATTATCGGAACAACTCGCCATATCAATGCCGTGCTGACGCAGCCATGCAGACTGCAAATCCTCATTCCCTGCAACAAGATTATTCTCAACAACAACGCTTTCCGTTGCGGACTTACCCGCCGCCCCCCCCCTTTTTCCCTGTCCTTTCCTGCACTTACAACCGCTTTTTCCTGCCGCTCTTCCCGCCCGGCAACTTTTTGCCCCGACGCGCTTTTCCCCTCCGGACACGCTACCGCCCCGCCCTGGCATCCTGCCTGCACGCCTTCATCTTATTCAGCCACACCGCCTCTGTCATTACCGGCTTTTCATCGTGGCGGGAGCCGGGACGCAGCTTGCTGTGGCCCGGTGAACCGCCTGCCGGGTGCGGGCTGGCGAAGCCCGCTGGGGACGGGACGGCCCCCTGTGGCGCCCCCGCCTCTGGAGCCTCCTCCCCTGCATGACCACGCCTGCCCGGGGCGGGGGGCGCTGGCTGGCGGCGGCGCGAAGAAGTGACACGTGCTGTTTGCGGGGCACGATCCGCCGCTGACAGACGACGCCGGGCGGGCATCAACGCCTTTCAGCGGAGGCCGCCAGGCCGACTTCCTTCAGGGGTTGCTTACCGACGATGACGCGCCGAACCGCCAGGGACGGCGGCACTCCCTGCGCCAGACGCGGGCGGCGCACGCCATAATGCAGATTATACGCATTAAGCCGCATGATGCGGCCTGTGTTGATGAACACGCCCGACGGCGTAGTGCGTATAATCTCCCTGCATTATGGTTAATGGCCGGGCGGCGGCCACTCCGGCACTGCATATGGCACACCGCCACCGCCGCTGACCGGCCATTTACCCCCGCGCTGCACAACCGTGAAGAAGGCAGAGCGCGCCAGGGACGGCGCGCTCTGCCGGGCCACCAACCCCCACCACCTTACCGACCTGCTCCGCTAACGTAGCTACCTCTCCGGCGGCTCCGGCGTTCCCTCCTGCGCCAGCAGATCGGCCAGCAACCCGGTCTCCTCTTCCTCCGCCGCCTCCCGCTCCGCCGGATGCGTTGACGCATGCACCGCCTGCAACGCACGGATGCTCACCTGGGTGTAGATCTGTGTACTCTCCACGCTCGCATGGCCCAGCATCGCCTGGATCCACCGCAGCTCCGCGCCGTTCTCCAGCATCTGTGTCGCCATCGCATGACGGAACAGGTGACAGCTTCCTTTCTCCACTCCCACTGCACGCAGATACGGCACCACCGCGTTAGTGATGCCGTTCACCTCCAGCCCCGCCAGACCGTCCATCGCCAGGAACAGCGCCTGACACCCCGGTTCGACAAGGATTTCCGGCCTCACATGGCTGATATAGCGATTCAGCCACCACAGCGCACGTTCGCCCACCGGCACCACCCGATCCTGTTTTCCCTTGCCCTGGATGATGGTCAGGATTTTTCGCCTGAAGTCAGGGCTGTATATCTCAAGCCTGGCCACCTCGCCCCGCCTGATGCCCGTTGACCACAGCAGCTCCATCAGCGCCCGGTCCCGGATGCCCTGTAACGTCGTCAGATCGCACTGCCCCAGCACCTCCTCCACCTGCGCCACGCTCAGGACGGTGCGCGGCAGCCGCTTCTCCAGCCGCGGCAGCTCCAGATCCGCCGCCGGATTCGCCAGCAGCAGCCCCTGTTTCGTCAGCCAGCGGAACCACACCTGCAGCGGCTGCACCGCCGTCCGCTGGGTCCGTGACGTCAGCGCCTCACCGTTCGCTTTCCGGTAGCCGTACAGCCAGCGCTGCCAGCTCTCCAGCACCGGCCGCGTCACCTCCGCCGCATAGCGGATCCCCCGCTCGTCCGCCCAGCAGATAAAGCGGTAGCAGTGATGCGTCTGCACCTTCAGCGTGCTCTCTGACCAGTTGCGCTCCCGCCGCCACTTCACGAACCGCAGCAGCAGGTTGTAAAGGCTTTTCGGGTCAGTGGCCGGACCCACCGGCTGGCGGTACACTTCATCCACGGTGAGCAGGCGATTTGAGCGGCGTTTACGGTTGACCATGATATTCGGCTCCCTGAGTGACGGACGATTAAGAAGAGGCTTCCGGTAACGAAGGCGACGGGGGTAAGGATATTTTCTTTTTCTTCCTGATTACTGCCTTTCCGTTCAGTCCGGCCGCTTTCGCCGCCGGGCCTTCTGCCGTCTGGCCTGACGCCACTTTTCTGCCTCCCGACCGCTCCCCGACCTGACCCCGACCACTGGCCGACCGTTTCTCCTTCTGCCCCGACCGCTCAGCCCCGGACCCCGACCGGCACTCACCGCCTTCGTTATCATCCGGCTTATTGCCACTTAACGAAGGCAGCGGTAACTGAACCTCTTTTCGTTTACCCCTGATTACTGCGTTTCCGTTCACCCCGACCGCTTCCGCCGCCGGGCCTTCTGCCCTCTGGCCTGACGCCGCTTTTCTGCTCCCCGACCGGGGACCGGCCTGACCCCGACCAGGGGCCGACCGTTTCTCCTTCTGCCCCGACCGCTCAGCCCCGGACCCCGACCGGTACTCACCGCCTTCGTTATCCGCTCCGGCCACCACCGCCTGCGCCACGTTCAGCAGCCCGTTCAGGTGTGCCTGGTCGCCGTCCTCACCGTCCCACAGCAGCGTATATTCATACGTCAGCCCGCGCCGGTACAGTACCAGGTACTCCATCTCCAGCAGCCGCGACAGATGCTGCTTCAGCTGCGTGTCTCCCCAGCCCAGCGAAGCGCGTACCTCCCGCCGCATGAACCGCAGCTCTTCCGCCTTCACCGCCTGCTGCTGCGCCCGCTCATGCACCCACCCCTTCAGCAGGACCAGCAGCTTCCGCGTCTGCGGCGGCATCCCGTCCAGCGTCCGCCCCAGCACCTCATGCGCCAGCCGGTTCGCAAGCGCGATATCGGACGGCTGCACCTCGATATACTCCAGCACCTGGCCCCGGTGCTCCGTTCGTTTCACCTCACGCTGGTACTGATGCAGCAGCGCCGCGCTCTGTATCAGCGTCAGGTACTTGATATGGTCGCGCCGGGTCCGGGTTCTGTCGCTCAGGAACGTCAGCTGCTCCGCGTAAGGGTTCACCACCTTCAGCGGCCGCAGCAGCCGCTGCGCGTTCTGATGCAGCCGGGTCAGGTAACTTTTTTCCGACTGTGCCAGCAGCCCTTCCAGGGTCTGCGCCTGACGCTGCCGTGCATGGATAGCCTGCGTCTGCTCCCGGCTCTCGTTTACCGTCAGTACCAGACAGCGGTTCAGCAGCTCCTCATCCACATCGCTGGCCGTGGTGGTCAGCATCAGCATCACCGGACCCTGCACCTTATACTCCCGCGTTACCAGCTCGCCGCTCTGCTCGTCCTTGCCGGTCGAGGCTATCCTCAGCTCACCATCCGACTGCAACAGCTTCAGCGCATACGCCGCCTGCCTTACGCCCTCTTCCTCTGCTATCGCCAGGATTTTATGCTGTAGCGAGGTCTCTCCCAGGTAGTAGAGGCTCTGCCCGGTCATCGCCGAGTACTGCACCCGCTCCTCTTCCGGCATCAGCCCCAGCACCGCATCCATCAGGCTGCTCTTTCCCGCTGCACTGGAGGACTGGATAAGTACCGCCAGCGGCCGCTCCAGCTTACGCGACGTCGCCGCCAGATACCCGGTCAGCAGGTTGGTCGCTTCACCCACCACCCCGCACGCTGCCAGGTCCGCCACGATTCGCTCCGTAAGCTGCGGGTCCTTCAGCAGCGCCAGCGCTGCCGCTTCCTCCTCCGCACTCAGCGCCACCGCCGCCCCCGGGCTCTCCTGCTCCGCCGCCTGCCGGGCCGCATCCTGCTGCTGCTCCAGTGCCATCAGCACCCGGCCGCACTCACGCTTTATCGCTGAGGCTTCGCACTCCAGCTCTGACGCCGCCGTGTTCACATACCCCTGCCGCTGCTTCGCGTGGTACATATCCAGCTGGTCAACATGGAAGGCACCGGTTGACTCATCCAGCACCTGCACATTGACCTTCATCACTTCCGCTGTCGTATTCTTCTGCCAGCCCCGTACCCGCCATACCCGGGGACCGCTGCGTAACTGCAGCTCGCCGGATACCGTCACCTCACAGGCCACCCTCTCCGCCGCCTGACGGACCGGCGGCCGGACAGTTAAAGGGGAAGGGGTTTCCGCGCTGACAGGCCCTGCTTCAGACGCCACCGCCGCGCCGCCTGCCGGGGCCATCCGTATCGCCTGCTCCAGCGCCAGACCCAGCACGGCTTCCGGGCTGTCGCTCTTCAGCGCGAAGGCGTTCGCATCCAGCCCCGCCGGGAACCGCACCCGCCACGCTTCGATCCCGGCACCCGCCAGTGTCTCCGCCACCGCCTCCGCACCCCGATCACCGGCCTCGTCCCGATCGAAGGCGATCAGCACCCGTTTCACCCCGTGATACTGCAACGCCGCCAGATGCCCCGCCGTGAAGCCATTCACCCCATATGCGGCGATAACATTGCGGAACCCGGCACACCAGAAGGTCATCGCATCGATCAGCGCCTCGCACAGGATCACTTCCTCCGACGCCTTCAGCGCTTCCTCATTCCACACGCCGCCCAGCGGTGATGGCAGATACAGATGCCGGGCCGAGCCTTTCTTGAGCTGGTAGTCCGCCAGCGTCCGCCGCCCGTACAGCTGCAGCACCCGGCCACGTAACGCCGGATCGTAACTTTCCGGCCAGCCCGTCACCGGCACCACCAGGCAGCCCCGGAAGTGATCCTGACGGGTGGTGTCGCGCACCACGCCCAGCGCCGTTAACCGCTGGCGAAGCTGCTTACCTTCTTTTGTGTGCGGCGACGGCAGCGCACCGGCGATCCCGTGCGCACCCGCGACCCCAGCTTAAAGTAGCTCACCAGATCGGGATGATTCAGACCGCGCTTTTCCAGCCAGGCCAGCGCCTCCGGGCTGTTCAGCAGATTCCGGTGATACCAGTCCACCGCCTGATGCAGCAGCGCCTGGCCGTCATCGTCCAGATCGGTCAGTGTCGGGTGTGGAGGGACGGTTAAGGGGGGAGGTTCAGGTGCCGTCGCTGTCTTTACCGCCTTCACCTGCGGCTGCGGGGCCGGGCTGCCGTCATCCTTCCGTGTCCAGGCCAGCCGCTCATGCAGGAACGCCACCGCCTCCCGCAGCGTCTGCCCGGTGCTTCTCATCTGCCAGTCGATAATGGAGCCACCGGCCCCGCAGCCGAAGCAGTGCCACAGCCTTTTAGACGGGGTAACGGAGCAGGACGGCGTTTTCTCCTGATGGAACGGACACAGACAGACGTAGCTTTCTCCCTGCCGCTTCAGCTTATGGCCCTGCGACTGTACCAGCGACAGCAGGCTGAGATTGTTCTTCAGGTACTCCAGCTCGTACTTCGGGATGCGGGCCATGCCTTACCTCCTGTAAAAACCTGTCAATAGCCAAAAAGTAAAAATAACTCCATTGCAGAGTACTCCATTATAGAGTAATGCCAACAGGGTTATTCAAAACAGGGAGTACCATCATGGCAACACTCACCCGACAGCAACGTAATGCCATGAACACCAGAGATGAACAGTTTTTCCGGGAGCTGGGCGCAAGGATTGCGCAGGCAAGGAAGGCACTGCAGCTGACGCAGCAGCAGCTGGCTGAACAGCTGGGGATTGCCCAGCAGACGATGGCGCACTATGAAGGCGGACGGCTCAAGGTTTCGGCATCACTGCTGCCGCAGCTGGCGCAGATCCTGAACCTGTCGCTGGATGAGCTGCTGGGCCTGCCCACCAGACGCACAGCGAAGCGCGGTCCGTCATCACGCCTGGAACAGCAGATCGATATGATCCGCCAGATGCCGATGACGAAGCAGAAGTTTGTCTCTGAGATGCTGGATAACGTGATTGGTAAAACAGAGTAGTTAACAGACGCGTTCAGGCCGTGTCCTACCACGCCCTGAACGCTGACCACAACCAACTGAACAGGAGTTGATTTATGGCTACGCAACATCATAAGCCAGGCACACCCACACTCACAACCCGCCGCTACACGGTGAGTTATATCAGCCGCCGCCATGAGCGGCGCGCTACCGGCGAGCTGCTGTATTACAGCCGCAGCCCCAGCCTTCACATCAAGGGCGACTGGCTGGCGGCGCTGGGGTTTGAGACCGGGCAGAAGATCGAGGTGATCGGTAAACCGGGACAGTTGATCGTCCAACTGGCGGGTGAGAAGTAACTGACTGGTATATAAAGTAAAATCCCGGCGCAGATGGCCGGGATTTTTATGCTATTTTTTACTTGGATCTATATAACTATATCGACTATCTACTTCCAAACCTAGTTTATTAGCAATAAGAATAACTATATTATATTCATCCATGTTTATTTTCACTTCGTAGTCAGCAACGTAATCACATAACGTTTCGAACGCTAATATACTTTCAGAATGATTTATATAGTCCAGCGCAAAATCAATAAGCGAAGGATCTAATCGATCTTTTAGCCCTTCACCTAGTTGGATTATTTGCTTATCCATATTCATCTCATTGATCTCACTTTTTTACTGGCTTAAGTACTGGTGGGGTCGGACTTGCATCCGGGAACGCCGTGATGATCTTCCCATTTGCAGGCTCATAAACAACACGGACTCTTACCCCATCTCTCTCTGCCCATGCTACCCATCTAGCTGGTTTTCCTGCATTAGTATAAGCACCACCTGTCCCTGTTTGTGCGTACCACTGTGTATCTGGAGAGGTCGCGATATCACCAACTTCATGCACAACTTTATCTGCCGACCAATTTTTCGGGAAGACTGTTTTTCCCGGATTACCAGGATAAAGATGACCTCCCTGTGTAGGACTATTACCATATAAAATATGTTGTTTAGCTTCAGCCGACAAAATATCGACATACTTTTGGTTAGAAGCTGATAAACCAAGATCAGAGCTTTTTGCAACACTAAAGAACGCCTTGGCTGCAACATACTGCATTAATTTGGCTTCGCTGGTTGGAATACCACTCGAAAGTATTTCAGCAGCCTTTTGAGGTGTCATCTGTTCATTTGACAACACTATATCAAGTGGAACACCGAAAAAATTACCCCAGGCTGAGAGCAGCCCTTTAACTGCATCCTGTCCTTCCGGCATACTTCCTTGAGCATTTTTAACCAGGGCAGCAGCTATTTCATCAGGAGATGCTCCTCCTTTCATCATTGCTGTACCCAGCGATGCCTGAGACTGACCGTAATCAGCCATCCCTTTTCCAAAATCTCCCGGACTCAGCGCATTATTCTCCGCAACGTTCTTCCCGCCACTGGCCCCGGCAGCCGCGCCAGCCACATCGCCACTGGCAATGCCGCCAGCCATACCCGCTGACAGCGTTGCCAACGTGCTTACGGTTTGCTTCTGATCTTCTGTCAGTTTCGACGGCTCTACGTCCGGGTAGAGGCTTTTCGCGATGGCTACCGCGATCACTTCGCCAGTTCCTGCGCCGATTGCGCCTGCTGCCGCACTGTTGCCCTGAAGGGCTGCTGTCACACCACCGAGAATAGCATGAGCAATGGCTTTTGCCGCTGTATTGTCATCAATCCCCGCGTGGTGACCGATGATATTCGCCAGCTCCGGTGCCGAAGCCCCGGCCAGCGCGCCTGCCATATTGCCGCCCGCCAGGCCCTGCAATGCAGCCGTCGCCGCCTGGATACCGCGCTGCATATCGCTGCCGGTACCGTACTTCTGCATTTCGTCCTTGTAGGCCTGCGAGTTACGCAGTTTAGCCAGATAAGCCTGCCGCTGTTCTTCCGTTGCGTTGGCTGGCAGGTCGCCGTAGGTTTTCTTCGCTTCATTCAGCGCATTAATTTCACCCTGCGTCCGGGCAATATCTGCCGCCTGGCTACCAATGTCGCTGATAAGGCCCACTTCCTTCAGACGGTTCTGCTCTTTCTTCTTGTCGAAGATTGGGCTGATGCTGTCGTTGGCATGTTCGGTATCGCGGCTCAGGTTCGCCACGTCCTGCTTCTGGTTCTCCTTGTCGCGGATGGTGAGAGTACCGTTCGCGATAGCGGCCTGGGTGGTGCCTTCAGCATGACCGCTGTTGCCCGCAGCAGAAATCATCCCGCCCGGCATGTTGCCCTGGAAATTATCCCCGAAGCTGCCGCCACCACTCAGGCTGATGCCGGAGTGTGAGGTTTTAAAATCAGCCTCGTTGTGCAGGTCGCTGAAGCCCAGCGTCCCGGTATCGAGGCTGTTTTTATCTGCCGTCGCCGTGGAAGCGATAACCGCACCATCAAGCTGAGTGTGGTTGCCGACGGTGATATCGAAGCCGCCATTGCCCGCATACAGCCCGGTCTGTTCGGCTACCAAGTCAAAGCGGCTCTTCATCTTATCCTGGCTGGCAGAGATGTAGCCGGAGCCCGTCATGCTGCCGAAGGTGAAGCTGCCACCTGCCGCCACGCTGGTTTGTTTGCTGTCGTAGCTGTTGCTGTCCTGCTGGCTGCGCATCAGCAGGTCGTGGCCCACGTCGGCGATAATTTTGTTGCCGTTGACCTGCGCCCCGTTGAGCACGGTGTCGTTCCCGCTCTTAATGGTCACGGTTTTGCCGCTGTCTATCGTGGTTTCAGTCCAGTCGGTGCCGTTGCCTTTGTCCTTGCCTTTTGCCGCGTTGACGTTGGCAAACACGCTGATACCTGCGCTGCCGCCACCCGCACCAATGCTCACCCCGACACCACCGCCGCTGCTGCTGTTTTTACCCGTGGTCTGCTGAGTGTTGGCCGCGCCACTGAGAATGACGTCGTGCTTCGCATCCAGCAGCGTGTCGCCACCCGCTTTAATCTGGCTTCCGGCAATCACGATATCGCCGCTGTTCGGGCCTTTGCCTTTTCCGTTCGCGGTGATGGAGAGGTTATTGCCCGCGTTCAGCGTACTGCCCGCCACCGCATCGCTCTCTGCATGTTGCTGCGATTTCGATTTCTGCGTGGTCAGCGAGAGGGCAACCCCCATCGCATTCGGGTCGGCTGTCAGGTTAGCTGCCTCAGCCGCCTGCCCGGCCTGCACGCCGGAGAGGACCGTTTTAGTGGCCTGAAGGGCTTTGAGGCGACCGTCACTCTCCTCTTTAGTGTCCTGCGCTGCGGTGACGGCGTTATTAATCGCGCTGCCAACGGTGCCCGACAGCGCCAACGTCAGCCCACTTTTCTTCTGCTCGAAGGTTTCATCGCGGGTGCGTTTGTCGTGGCCGGGGTCGATGATGACGCTGCTGCCGCTGAGGCTCATGTCCTTCCCGGCAATCAGGTCTGCGCCACCAATGTGCGCCTGGTTTCCGGCCGCAATCACCACGTTACCGCCCGTCGAGCCGACGGTGCTGAAGCTCTGGCTTTGTGTGGTGCCTGCCTCGCGCAGGTCGTGGGTGGTCTTGCTGCTGCCGATGGTGAAGCCGATACCGCCGCTGCCCATCAGGCCGCTCTTCTTCTCTTCTTTAAAGCGCCACGAAGAATCGGTGTTGGTGGCCGCCACGATATCGATGTTGTTGCCCGCCCCCAGCGCCACGGTGTTGTCGCCCACCACGGAGGAGCCTTTCACCAGCAGGTTGTTGCCTGCCTGCACGGTGACGTTATCACCGGAAAGCAGCGTGCCTGCTTCACGCGTCGCACTGTCTTCCTCGATGGTGTGAGTTGTTTTCTTGCTGAGGAACCCTTTTTTGGTCTTCGTCTGCTCTTTGTAGTGGTACTCACTTTCCGTCGCGGTGGTCAGGTTCACGTCACGGCCTGCCGCCACGCCGATATCGCCGCTGGCGGTCACATGTGCGGCTTCGCTGTTCACATCACGTCCGGCGATAATCGTGGTGTTGCCAGAACTTGCGATTTCGGAGCCCTGCTGGCGCACGGACTCGTCGATAACGGTTTTCTTCTTGCTATGCGAGCTACTGCCGGTCACGGTTTCTTCCGCCAGCAGATTCACGTCACGTCCGGCCTGAATACCGACATTTTTCTCAGCCGCGATACCCGCCGCCTGGCTGGTAACGTCCCGCCCGGCGACCAGCGTCACGTTATCGCCCGCTGAAAGCGTGGTTCTGTCCGCACTGCTCTGATGGCTTTCGCTGCCGCCCGTGCGGCTGTTCTGCCCGTTGCCTGCCGAGTTAAGTTTGAGGTCATTACCTGCTACCAGTTGCGCGGTTTTGCCTGCATCGAGGTGGCTGGCCGTCACATTCAGGTCGTGGCCTGCCTGCATCAGCGCGTTACCGCCCGCCATGATGCTGCTGCCCTGGTTCGAGGTGGACGACGATGATGTGTCTTTCTGACGCCAGAAGCCGGACTGGCTGCTGCTGTTGGTAATCTGATTGGCGGCGATATTGATGTTGTTACCTGCCCCCATCGCGAGGTCGCCGCCTGCGGCCACCTTCGCGCCGGTGATGTTGATGTCGTTCGCCGCATCCATGTACAGGCCGTCGCTGGCGCTGATGGAGGCGGTCTGGCCGACGTCGGTGCCGCTGACGTGGACGTTTCCGCGACGGCTGTCGTCGCCCACACTCCACTGCTGTGCCTGCGTGATGTTGTTGATGCTGCCGCCCGTGCTTTCCAGTTGCACGGTTTTACCGCTGATGGACGAGCTAATATTGTTGATATCGCCCAGCGCGCTCAGGTTCAGCCCGCCACCGGCGCTGATAAGCCCGGCGTTAAGGTTGCTGAGGCTGTTGCTGCTGTCGATGGTAAGCCCGTTCTGCGCCAGCAGCGAACTGCCGCTGTTGGTGACGTTGCTGCCCGCCAGTTGCACGTTGTTGCCGCTGATTACGCTGCCGCTCTGTACCGTCACGTCTTTTGGCGACAGATACACTTTCGGCACCATCACGGTCTGTCCGTTGATGGTGGCACTTTCATACCACAGAATGCTGTGGTCGAGCGCCGCCACCTGGTCAGCCGTCAACGCCACGCCAAACTTCAGGCCGAGCGAGGTCTGTGCATCTGCCGCACTGTCCATCAGGTAGCGCATCTGGTCGAGGTCAGAGCCGAGTCCGTTGATATAGCGCGTCCCGGTCTGGTTCAGCACAGTGTTGCTGACATAGCGCGTATCAAAGGCCGCATCGCCAAGGAAGCGGTAGTCCTTGTCCGGGTTCAGATGGAGCCGGTCAAGCATGTACGACGAGCCAAGGAACTGGTTTACATCAGTGTACTGGCTGCCCGTCTCGCGCGGGGCCGCGCCCGGGTTCATACCGAGCAGCTTATACAAATCGCCAAACAGCGACGGGTCGAGCTGACCGAGGCCGTCGAGTTTAGGGTTAACGGTGATCAGATACGGGCTGTCCGGATCGGTCGACGGCACAAAGTAACCATTGTTGCCGGAGGGGAGCGGGTAGTTGCTGTCGATACCACCTGGCACCAGCCCCGTGCCGCCGCCGATAGTCTGGCTGGCAGTGGTGTCCTGCCAGTCCGGGCCAGTAATCGCCTGAGTTCCAGCATCCGTCAGCGCCTGCGGGCCCGCACCGCCACCGATGTTCTGCGCCGAAGGCGTATTCAGGTCAGGTTTTGTGATGGTGTTGCTGATTTTGCCCGCGTGGGCGGTGCTGTTGGTATTGCTGATGTCGTTGGTGAATGTTGCGTTGACGTTGCCACCCGCCTGGATCACCGCCCGGTATTGCTGGTTATCTGCCGCGTAATCAGTCCAGATATCTGCAAAATCATAGGCGATCCCCTTATCCGCATTCTCCTTCTTGGCTTTCAGCCACCCTTCCACGGTCTGCCCTCTGGGGAACGGATCGTAATCGGTGGTGCAATATGGTTCACAACTCCAGGTAAATTTCTCCCAGGTCGACCACTTGCCGGCTTCAGCAGAAGCATTATTCAGGGTGCCTCCGTGCAGGGTGATATCACCGTTTGCCAGCAGGTAGCTGGATTCATTGGTCAGTGTACCGGCGTTCACCGTCAGATTGTTGCCGGAAGCAATACGACCTGCCCCACCGTTCGCGGTGACGGTCGTTTCTTTCTGATTCACCAGCACCGTTTTTTCATCGTAGGTGAAAGCCGGTACCAGCCAGTGAGAAGTCGTACAGTGGGTATTCACGCCTCCGGTACACAGGGTATCCGATGCCACCCCAAGGTTATCTTCACCGAGAGACACATAGGAAACATGCAACCATGACTGGTCAGACGGCATAAACTCCTGGTATGAGGTGTCCACCTTCAGACCGTCACGGGTATTCAGAAGGTTTGCGGTGTTGATGCTGATGTTGCCATTGACTGTCTCAATACTGCCGGAACGATTAATCACCTCAGTATTCGCCGCCCCGCTGGTGTCTTTCTGCATCACCAGGTTATTGCCCGCCAGCATATCGCCGCGCAGGTTCTGAATGCTGCTGGCAAACAGCGACAGATTATTCCCCGCATACAGCAGGGCGGTGTTGATGATTGACCTCGCTGCCGTCAGTGCCAGGCTACCCGCCGTGCCGGTAAAGCCTTCGAGGGTGATATTGCCCCGGCTGGTCAGGCTGACGTCGCCGCCTGCCTGCAAACTGCCGCTGGCATTCATGGCAATCTGGCTACCGTTCAGCGATGTGGTACCCGTTCCGGCGGTCAGTTGCCCGTTGTTGATGAGTGTGCCGGTGGCATTCAGCGTGATGCCGTTGCCCTGCAATGTGGTACCGTTGGTGATGTCGCCCTGGCTGCTGACAGAGAGCTGCTTGTTCGCGGCGATAACGCCCTGGGTGGTCAGGCTGTTGACCAGTTTCAGCGTCAGGTTGCCGAGTGCAACTAACTGGCCTGCGCCACTGAGCGTGGCCAGTTCAGCAACCATATCGCCGCCGCTGAAGACCTTACCGTTGGTATTATTGAGCGACTCGCCTTTAATCTTCAGGCTCTGGTTGCCGAGCAGCGTGCCGCTGCTGGTGACGGTCTGCGTGTTGACGTTCAGTTGTGCGGCCTGGACGGTGCCGCCGTTGGTCAGACTGTTACCGGTGAGCGTCGCCTGGTTCGTCGCCATCACCGTGCCGTTGCTGGCAAGCTTCGCCACGTTCAGCACCAGGTTCGTGGCCTGCAACCAGCCGCTGCCGCTGTAGTCCGGCGTGGTGAAGCTCAGGTCATCGCCGGAGAGGATTTTGCCGTTATTACGCGTCTGTGCGGTGGCGTTAAGCGTGGTTTTGCCGTTGCCCTGAATGGTGCCATCGTTGGTGAATGATGGTGCCGTGATGCTGAGTGCATTCTGGCTGAGAATAATGCCGCTGCTCTGGTTGGTCAGGGCATTCAGCAGGGTGAGCGTCAGGCCGCTGTCACCCTGCACGCGTCCGCTGTTGCTGAGCGAGCGGGCGTTAATTCGCGTATCCGCGCCCTGGAGTTGTCCGCTGTTGCTGATGTCCTGAGCTTTGACGTTAAGCAGCCCGCCGGTCAGCATTTTGCCCTGCTGTTGCAGGTTACCGCTGAGCGTCACGCCCAGGCCGTTCACGCCGCTGATTTCGCCGCTGTTGGTCAGTGAATCCCCTTTCACCGCTAGCGTTTTGGCACTGATTAATCCTTGGTTGCTCAGCGCTTTGCCGGTCAGGCGGGCGTCGCCCAGGGCGGTGATTTTGCTGCCGGTGATGGCTGTCACGTCGCCGCTCAGGGTCAGCGCTAAATCCAGCGCACTCTGAATCGCACCGCTGTTGGTCAGGCTACTGCCGTCTACGGTGATGTTCTGGCCCTGTAATCTGCCGCTGTTGGTGATGTCGCCTGCGGTGACAGTCAGCGCCTGCTGGCTCAGCAGGTCGCCGCTGTTGTTCAGTGCGTCTGCGCTGTTCAGCGTCAGGCCGTTCAGGCCGGTAACGGTGCCCTGGTTACCGATGCTGTCCTGGGTAAGACTGAGCGTGCTGCCCTGAAGCGTGCCGCTGTTGCTGAGCGTCCTGCCGGTCAGGCTCATCCCGCCAGAGGAAAGCAGGTTGCCGTTGTTGGTGAGTGTCGGGGCGCTGAGAGTGAAATTGCCCTGACTCATCAGGTCGCCGCTATTGAGCAGCGAGTTTGTCAGGGTGCTGTTCAGGTTGCCCGTCGCGAGGAGTGAGCCCGTATTACTCCAGTCTGCACCGTTGACGCTGAGGTCCTGCCCCTGGGTGGTCCCGGCGGTAGTGAGCTGCTGAGCGGTAATATCAAGGTCACCCGCCGTCAGCCAGCGACCGTCAGCGCCCTGCGAAAGTGTGTCCCCGGCAAGCACCAGGGTATCCGTCCCCTGCAACAGGCCGTCGTTAGTCAGCGTACTGCTGTTAAGGGCCAGGCTGTTGCCGATAACCTTTCCACTGTTATCCGTACGCTGCCCCTGAAGGGTAAGCGCGGCGTCACTGACTATCTGCCCCTGGTTGTGGATATCAGCACCGTGCAGTGTCATCGCACCCGCGCTGTATACCGTCCCTTCCGGGGCATTGCTGAATGTGTCGCTGTTCAGGGTCAGCAGGGAGTCACTTTGCAGCACGCCGCTGTTATTCAGCGTATTCACATCAAGTGAGAGTGCGCTGCCAAGTAACTGGCCGCTGTTGCTGAAACGCTGCCCGTGAAGCGCGATGGTGGCATCGCTGGCTATCACGCCCTGGCTGGTGATATCCGGGATATCCAGCGTCAGTGCACCTGTGCTGTAAAGTGTGCCATCCTGTAAATTGTTCAGCCTGTCGGTGTGCAGCGCCAGCAGTGCATTGCCCTGCAACTGACCGCTGTTGGTCAGCGTCTGTGAGCTGGTGGTGAGCGCTGAAGCCACCACGCTGCCGCTGTTATTCAGTTCCGGTGCGGCCAGCGTGACCGTCTCCGCACTGCTTTTGCCACTGTGGGTCAGCTTTTCACGGGCATTAATCGTTATTGCCTTCTGTGCCGCCTGGGTGCCGGTAAGCGTGGCAACGTGTGTGTCGATCATGAGGCTGTTACTGCTCAACACCTGCGCCGTGGCGGCGGTGCTGAGCGTGTCGCTTTGCAGGCGGATATCGCCACCCGCGCTGGTTTCCCCGTCGAGCGTGGCGGTGGTGGTATTCAGCGCCACCGTGCCGTCACTGTGGGTAACGCTGTTTTTACCGGAGGTCAGGGTCTGCGCACTAACCGTCAGCCCTTTGCCGCCGGAGAGCGTGCCGTTCTGCGTCACGTTTTGCGCTTTCAGCGTCAGCGTATCGTCGCTCGCCAGCGAGCCGGTATTCGTCAGCTTCCCGCTGGCGGTGATATCCGTTTTACCTTTCGCGCCGGTGCTGCCGCTCTGGGTTAAATCATTGGTATTGACGGTCAGGTTGCCGCCACTCAGCAGCGAACCACTGTTGTTGAGGGAAGTGCTGTTGATGGCGAGCTGGTTACCCTGAACAGAACCGCTGTTCGTCAGCGTACCGGCATTGAGTTGTGTGCTGCCTTTTGCCAGCAGCCTGCCGTCCTGGGTCAGGGTGGTGGCGCTTACCGTCAGGTTTTGTCCGGCGGTATTCTGGCCTTGCGTGGTGAGTGAGTCACTGGCTTTAGCCGCGATATTCCGCGCGGCGTTAATCTGGCTCGCCGCATCCTGGCGGATATGTTTCGCGGCAAGCGTCGCATCGCCCCCGGCAGTCAGCTTTTCATTCGCGTGGGAAATCGTGCCGCTGGCATTGAGCACCAGGTCGCCGTCGCTGTTCAGTGAGCCGTTGCTGAGCGCGATATCGCTCTGGCTGTTCAGGCTGATATTACCGCCGGCTTTATGGTCGCCGGTGAAAGCAATGTTCTGGCCTTTGGCCGTGATAGCACCGCTGGCAAGGCTGTTATGCACGGTGAGCTTGCCACTGGCATCGAGGGTGATATCCCCCTGGCGGGCATTGAGGTCGCCGAGGTTCACCCCGACGCCTTTCTCGCTGGACACCAGATGAATACGGTTAGCGTACATCCCGCCCAGCGCGCCGGTATCAACCGCTACGGTTGGTGCAGTGCCTTCCCCCTGCTGCGCCTGTACGCTGCCGTCCGCGTTAACGCGATTCGCGCCAGCAATGACCTTTAAATCCTTCGCGTGGATGGCGGCATTCACTTCGGTGGCGCGCGAGATGATGGACAGCGCATCGCTGCCGCTGGCATCTATCCCTTTTCCTTCGATGGTGATACTGCCACCTTTCACATCCAGCGCCTGTAAATTACCGCTGGCATCAAAAACCGGCTTACCGGTGGTCAGGGTGGCCTGCGGGGTGTTGATAAACCCGCAGCCGTTACAGGTGATGCCGTACGGGTTCGCCACCATCACGTTCGCCGCCTTGCCCGCCACTTCAGTGTAACCGTTGAGCTGTGAACGGTTGCCGCCGGTCACTTCGTTGACGATGCCTTTCGCTTCCCTGCCTGCTTTCAGGTTGGCGTTGCCGTTAATCAGCCCGCCGAGCTGCGTCGGGTTCAGTTTGCCCGTGGCGTTGTTGAGGATAAGTCCCTCTTTGCCAACGTTGTAATCCTTAAACTGGTTGTGCGAAATTCCCGCCCCGTTCGGCGTATTGATGTTCACCACCGGCACGCCGTTCGCCGCTTTGTCCATTTTTGCCCCGTTCTGCGGGGTAATCACCGCCGCAACCGCAGGCAGCAATGGCTGGCCTGCCAGCAGGGCGCTCACCAGATAGCTGAGCAGACGATACGTTAAGCGAACGGGAGGCTGGTGCATGGTAATAATCCTTTAAAACGCGACGGCAACGCGGTAGTAAATGCTGACGTGATCCGGACCGAGCCAGTCCGGGTAAACCAGAGGTAATCCGACGGTAAACGAGGTGGACACATGTCCACTGGCGGTACTCAGCCCGGCGGCGGTGCCCCAGAGCGTGCCCGCCGAGTAAGGATCGAGCCTGTCGGAATGCAGCCAGCCGCCGTCGAGAGCCGCCAGCGCGCTCACCTGGCCGATAACCGGCAGCGTGAATAGGACCCAGTTGAGTTCATTTCGCCAGTAGGCACCGTTGTCACCGGAAATGCTCTGCTCTTTAAAGCCGCGCACCGAGCTTTCGCCGCCGAGGGTCATCCGTTCGCTGCCGTACAGGCGGTCTGGCGTCCACTGCCCGTAGACACTGGCGAGCCACCACAGGTTTTCTGCAACGGGGCGCTGGAAGCTGGCGTTGAGGCTCCATTTGCGGAATTCGGCTTTTGGCAGGTCACCGTTTTTATTGCCGTCACTTTCGGCACCGAGCCACGGCATGCCGTGGCTGAAGGTCGGGTTAAACGTCGCCACGCCACCGAACATTTTCTGGGTGTGGTTCAGGCCAAATAGCAGGCTGGTGAGCTTGCGGCTGCTGCTCTGTAACAGGACATCATCGAGATAATTGCGGTTGCTGCGGTGGCTCAGGCCGACAGACACACCGGTTTTGATATCACCGTTGCGGAACAACACGTGCGAGAGATTGACGCGGTGGGTTTCGGTGTCACCGCTGGAACGCCAGAGGTAGCCGTTGTTGTCGATAGTACTGAGGTAGTTGTTCCAGCTATAGCTGTAGTCCAGCAGGCTGTAGCCGTAGGGGATACTGACACCGGCGGCAAAGTTCTGTGCATCCTTCAAATTTGAAAATGCGCTGCTGCGCCCGCCGCTGACGAACCAGCTATCTGCCAGACCCAGCAGGTTATTCCCTGTCAGACCAGCATTAATCTGCCCGACGCCGGTACTTTTTTGCCCGCTGTTGTCGAAACTGACGGAGGCAGAAAGCGGAAATTCAGGTGTCGCCGTCAGATGAACAATCGACCAGCCCTGTTTGCTACCCGGTAATATTTCAATCTGTACCGGCGTGGTGCGCGTGCGGTTAATTTGCTCCATGCCCTGCTCAATATCGCGCAAGTTTAACACCCGCCCTTCCAGCCCCGGAAAGGTCATTTTCAGTTCGCGTTCGGGCGCACCATCCATCCTGATTTTTTCGAGTCGCCCTTCGAGTATTGCGAGGTGCAACTCACCGGAGCGTAAATCCTGTTCGGTCAGAAAAGCGCGGCTGGTGATATAGCCCCGGCTGATATACCAGTCGGAAACGGCGTTGGTAAGCTGGTTAATACGTGCCATATCCAGGCACTGACCGCGCCACGGCGAGAGCAGTTTTTGTTGCTGGCGCGCATTTATCAGCGTGGCTCCATCAAGAGAGATGTTATTGATGGTAAAACAGGGGCCTTTGAGGGCTTCGGGTTTATTCGGTATGGCGGTTTTGGGAAGGGGCGTCACCTGCTCCAGCGCATCTCGCTGCTGCTGGCTCTGGCGCAGTAACTGCTGTTGTTGCTGTTCAATGCTGTCTCTGTCGGCGGGTGACATAAAGGCGGCGGATACTGACTGGCTGAGGGCCAACAACAGCACTGCCGGGTACAGAGGCTTCATCCCTAATCCTGTTATTTTATCGTTATTATGCTGTGTACTTTTTCCACGAAATGAACCATTTCAACACATTTTGTTGCATTTGTGAACGCCGCACGAGCCTCAGATACGGAAAACAGTCCACTCCCATGAGATTACAGGTCAGATAACGGACTGATAATGAAAAATAAACATCGAATAATCATGTTTTTCAAAATAATGATTCAAAACCACTTCAAATAGTATTCACACCGCTATGGAAACGGATTAGTCTTCGTCCCGACTGACTGTACGGATCAGTCAATCCAGAAGCGCGTCTAAATAATCGGCCCATATCTGCAACCATTTTTTACACTCAGCGTCATATTTATATAGATTATAAATACCTTCTACTCCGCCTTTGGTATGCCCAAGAACAGCCTCAGCGACTTCATTAGGACATTGTAATCGTGATAACCCTGTCCGTACCGTCCGTCTTAGATCATGAGGCGTCCAACTCGGTATATCCAGCATTTGCCCCTGCTCACGCATACGCCAGGCATTCTCGGTAAGATATTTCTGCTGTATAGGTAATTTTGTACGAGAAGAAGGGAAAAGATAGGTATCAGAATTAAGCCGCAGAATCTTCAAAAAGTTGATGGCTTGAGTGGACAATTGCACATAGCGCTTAATGCCTGTTTTGGTTTCTCTAAGATGAATGGTGCCTTTTTCAAGATCAACATCCTTCCATGCCATATTGCAGACTTCACCGGTACGACACCCGGTCCAGAGAGTCAGACGTAACACGTTTTTAATCGTTGGCGTGTAAGCCGAACCCGGAAGCCATTTAAGGAATTTTGCAAGCTCGTCCTCGCTCAGTACTCGTGTTCCACGTCCGTTTGTGAGCTTGATTCTGGTCTGTCGTAAGCTAGATTTCGCTAACAGCGCTGGATTCGCAAAACTGTCATCAAAGCGCCCAAGTCCAATTGCAAATTCATATGCGAGTGAAAGCTCTCTCAGTACATTCCCTGCCTGTACGGTTGCACCTCGAGCTACAATGCCATTGATTAAATTAATGACATCCTGGCGCGTAATATCAACAGCATTCCGGGTTCCTAAGCTTTTAACAGCGTCACCATAGAGAGTACGACGAACCTCAGCCTGCCCTTTCGGCTTTCTGGCACCGGGAATGACCTTCCCGTCCTTCGTTTTACGATCCTCAATACGTTCGGTAAGATACAGTTCAACCAATCCCTGTACGGTCAATTCAGGGATCTTAGCCTGTTCAACTTCAATCGCACGCTGGAGCTTATCTTGTTTGAGTTCAGTCGCAGGGCACCGACCTTCCTGTCGGAGGAGCTTTAATTCGTGGAGTTTGAGACGTGCAGCGGCGAGAGAAGTCTGCGGAAAGTTACCAATTTTAACCTGAGCAAGCTTGCCAGTCAGAGGACTTGTGTAACGGTAGAAAAAAGACTTAACCCCAGTTGCACCGCAGGAGACACGTAAGCCACGATTTTCGCCTACATCAGCCTTATCTTTGTCGCCAGGCTTCATCATTTCTACCGCTTTAAACGAAAGTGGCTTTCCCTCTTGTTTTCCTACCATAAAGACTCCGTTATCATGCACCTTATGCAGTCATGAACATAAATGTAGGTTGCACTGTATGTGCCCATATTTTACCAGGCCACAGGTTGGCAAGCTACACTTTAACCTACATTTAAATGTAGGATTTCATGATATTCGATGAGACATAGTGAAACCTAATGATAACTACAAAAACCACTAACTAATTAAAAATTAAGGAAATGGACATCACAAGCCGATGAGTACAATAGAAAACTTAGACTCTCACACCCCAATGATGCAGCAGTACCTGCGCCTGAAGGCGGAGCATCGCGATATTCTGCTGTTCTACCGAATGGGGGATTTCTACGAACTGTTCTATGACGATGCGAAACGCGCCTCTCAACTGCTCGATATCTCCCTGACCAAACGCGGCGCCTCGGCCGGCGAACCTATCCCGATGGCGGGTGTCCCCCACCATGCGGTAGAAAACTACCTGGCGAAGCTGGTGAATCTGGGCGAATCGGTGGCGATTTGCGAACAGATCGGCGATCCGGCCACCACCAAAGGGCCGGTGGAACGTAAGGTCGTACGTATCGTAACGCCGGGCACCATCAGCGACGAGGCGCTGCTGCAGGAACGTCAGGATAACCTGCTGGCCGCCATCTGGCAGGATGCCAAAGGCTTTGGCTATGCGACCCTGGATATCAGCTCCGGCCGTTTCCGTCTGACTGAGCCGGAAGACCGCGAAGCGATGGCCGCAGAGCTACAGCGCACCAACCCCGCCGAGCTGCTCTACGCCGAAGATTTCTGCGAAATGAGCCTGATTGAAGGACGCCGCGGCCTGCGCCGTCGTCCGCTGTGGGAGTTTGAGCTCGCCACCGCCCGCCAGCAGCTCAACCTGCAGTTCGGTACCCGGGACCTCACCGGCTTCGGGGTGGAAAACGCCGCGCGCGGACTCTGTGCCGCGGGCTGCCTGCTGCAGTACGTGAAGGATACCCAGCGCACCAGCCTGCCCCATATCCGCGCCATCACCATGGAACGCCAGCAGGACGGTATCGTGATGGACGCCGCCACCCGCCGCAACCTGGAAATCACCCAGAACCTGGCAGGGGGAACGGAAAATACCCTGGCGTCGGTGCTGGATCTCACGGTCACCCCCATGGGCAGCCGTATGCTGAAGCGCTGGCTGCATATGCCCATTCGCGATACTGCAAAACTCAAGCGTCGCCAGCAGGCTATCGCCGTACTCCAGGATCGCAGCGCGGAACTTCAGCCGGTGCTGCGCCAGGTGGGCGATCTGGAGCGTATTCTGGCGCGCCTGGCGCTGCGTACCGCCCGCCCGCGCGATCTTGCCCGTATGCGCCACGCCTTCCAGCAGCTCCCCGAATTGCGCGAGCTGCTGGCAGATGTCGCGGTGGATTCGGTACAGATCCTGCGTGAACAGATGGGGGAATTTACCGAACTGCGTGAACTGCTGGAGCGCGCCATTATTGATACTCCGCCGGTGCTGGTGCGCGACGGCGGCGTGATCGCCCCTGGCTATAACGCAGAACTTGACGAGTGGCGCGCCCTGGCCGATGGCGCCACCGACTACCTTGAAAAACTGGAAATCCGCGAACGCGAACGGCTGGGCATCGATACCCTGAAAGTGGGCTTTAACGCCGTGCACGGCTACTACATTCAGGTTTCCCGCGGTCAGAGTCATATGGTGCCGATGAACTACGTGCGCCGTCAGACCCTGAAAAACGCCGAGCGCTATATTATTCCGGAGCTGAAAGAGTACGAAGACAAGGTTCTGACCTCGAAAGGAAAGGCCCTGTCGCTGGAAAAACAGCTTTACGACGAACTGTTCGATCTGCTGTTGCCGCACCTGGCGGAACTTCAGCAGAGCGCCACGGCGCTTGCGGAACTCGATGTGCTGGTTAACCTGGCCGAGCGCGCCGTGACCCTGAACTATAGCTGCCCCACCTTTAGCGACAAACCGGGGATCCGCCTGGTGGATGGTCGTCATCCGGTGGTGGAACAGGTGCTAAAAGAGCCGTTTATCGCCAACCCGCTCGCGCTTTCAGCCCAGCGGCGTATGCTGATTATCACCGGCCCGAATATGGGCGGTAAAAGCACCTATATGCGCCAGACCGCACTGATTGTACTGCTGGCCTGGATCGGCAGTTTCGTGCCGGCGGCCGAGGCGGAAATCGGCCCGGTTGACCGGATCTTTACCCGGGTCGGCGCTGCCGACGATCTGGCCTCCGGCCGTTCCACCTTTATGGTCGAGATGACGGAGACCGCCAATATTCTGCATAACGCCACCGCCGAAAGCCTGGTACTGATGGATGAGATCGGCCGCGGCACCTCAACTTACGACGGTCTGTCGCTGGCCTGGGCCTGCGCCGAAAGCCTGGCTAACCGCATTAAGGCGATGACGCTGTTCGCCACCCACTACTTCGAACTGACGCAGCTTCCGGAAAAAATGGAAGGCGTGGCCAACGTCCACCTCGATGCGGTCGAGCACGGCGATACCATCGCCTTTATGCACAGCGTTCAGGAAGGCGCCGCCAGCAAGAGCTACGGTCTGGCGGTAGCGGCGCTGGCCGGGGTACCGAAAGAGGTAATCAAACGGGCGCGTCAGAAGCTGCGCGAGCTGGAACATATTTCCGGCAGCGCGGCGGCCACCCAGGTCGACGGCAGCCAGATGTCACTATTGCCTGCGGAAGAGACCTCTCCCGCCGTGGAAGCGCTGGAGTCGCTGGATCCCGACACCCTTTCGCCGCGTCAGGCGCTGGACTGGCTCTATCGCCTGAAAAGCCTGGTATAAAACACAAAGAAAAATGCCCGCCGGTTTCGCACCGGCGGGCATTTTTATGCGGAATAAAGCATTTATTCGCGGAACAGGGCCTCGATGTTCAGCCCCTGGGTCTGAAGGATCTCACGCAACCGGCGCAGCCCTTCAACCTGAATCTGACGCACGCGTTCGCGGGTCAGACCAATTTCACGCCCCACGTCTTCTAGGGTCGCCGCTTCATAGCCCAGCAGGCCGAAGCGACGCGCCAGCACTTCACGCTGCTTGGCGTTCAGTTCAAACAGCCACTTAACGATGCTCTGTTTCATGTCATCGTCCTGGGTGGTGTCTTCCGGGCCGTTGTCTTTTTCATCGGCCAGGATATCCAGCAGCGCTTTTTCCGAATCGCCGCCGAGCGGCGTATCCACCGAAGTGATACGCTCATTCAGACGCAGCATCCGACTGACGTCATCCACCGGTTTGTCCAGCTGCTCGGCGATCTCCTCAGCGCTTGGCTCATGGTCAAGCTTATGGGAGAGTTCGCGCGCGGTGCGCAGATAGACATTCAACTCTTTCACGATGTGAATCGGCAGGCGGATCGTCCGGGTCTGATTCATAATCGCCCGTTCGATGGTCTGGCGAATCCACCAGGTGGCATAGGTTGAAAAGCGGAAGCCGCGTTCGGGGTCAAACTTCTCCACAGCGCGGATTAACCCCAGATTCCCCTCCTCAATCAGATCCAGCAAAGCCAGACCACGATTGCTGTAACGGCGGGCAATCTTCACCACCAGACGCAGGTTACTTTCGATCATGCGTCGGCGGGAGGCAACGTCACCGCGCAGAGCACGGCGAGCGAAGTAAACTTCTTCTTCGGCTGTTAACAGCGGGGAGAAACCTATCTCCCCGAGATAGAGCTGCGTTGCATCAAGGACACGCTGTGTAGCCCCCTGCGATAACAGCTCTTCTTCTGCCAGGTCGTTATCACTGGGTTCCTCTTCACTCAAGGCTTTCTCATTGAAAGCCTCTACTCCGTTCTCATCAAATTCCGCATCTTCATTTAAATCATGAACCTTCAGCGTATTCTGACTCATAAGGTGGCTCCTACCCGTGATCCCTGGGCAAAGCACCTGGCACAAGCGTACTTTGCCGGTCTTATCGCTGCGGTAAATAACGCAGCGGGTTTACGGATTTCCCCTTGTAACGAATCTCAAAATGCAAACGTGTTGAGCTGGTTCCGGTGCTACCCATGGTAGCGATTTTTTGCCCCGCCTTAACTTCCTGTTGTTCCCGGACCAGCATAGTATCGTTATGGGCGTAGGCACTCAGGTAGTCATCATTATGCTTGATGATAATCAGATTACCGTAACCACGAAGAGCGTTTCCGGCATAGACTACGCGCCCGCTGGCGGTAGCGATGACGGCCTGACCCTTCGAACCCGCGATATCGATCCCTTTATTGCCCCCTTCGGCGGCAGAGAAGTTCTCGATAATCTTGCCTTCAGTCGGCCAGCGCCATGATGAGATCGGCGAACTGGTAGACGTACTGCTGGCAGTCGGTTCGGCCGTGCTGTTCGTTGGTGCCGTGACTGGCGCCGCTACAGAACCTGTCGCGGGCGAGTTATTTGGCAACATCTTATTAGCACTCTGTTCACCTGAATCTTCAGAATACGTAATTGTCGGTTTAGACGCAACTGCTGCGTTTGAATTTTGTGCAGATGCCGTTGCCACCCCCTGGGCTTTAGCATCAGCCTCAGTCACCGCATTACCGCCGGTAATAGACGCGCCAGAAGCGTTGCCAACCTGCAGAGTCTGGCCCACGTTCAGGGCATAAGGCGGCTGAATATTGTTACGCTGGGCCAGATCGCGGAAATCGTTGCCGGTCACCCAGGCGATATAGAACAGGGTATCGCCATGCTTAACGGTGTAGGTGCTACCAGAATAGCTGCCTTTCGGGATTTCCCCATAGCTACGGTTATAGACGATACGGCCGTTTTCCATTTTCACCGGCTGGGACGGCGGCTGGCTCTGCTGCTGTACCGGTTGGGCCTGCTGTACCGGTTGGGCCTGCTGCACCGGCTGAGCCTGCTGCACCGGCTGAGCCTGCTGCACCGGCTGGGCCTGCTGCACCGGCTGGGCCTGCTGTACCGGCTGGGCCTGCTGTACCGGCTGCGTCTGCTGAGGCTGACTCTGAATCGGTGGCGGCTGAGATACCACCATACCGCCGCTGCCGCCGGAACCCGCGCCATTATCCCCCACCGAGCTGATCGGCGCCTGGGTTGAGTTATTGGAACAGCCTGCCAGCCACAGGCTCACCAGCGATAATGTCGCAATCCGACGTAATTTGAAGTTAGGGCTTCCCGCGCTCATAGCTCCCCCAGGAATAAAATCTGATTAATGCCAGCCAGACACTGCGACTTATCTATCGGCGTCGGCGATAAGGTACGACATCACACCACCATACCCCGACGACCAGAGAGTTAAACCGGAAATTTCCGGGACTTAAGCCAGCTCCCCCCTCACAAGGGGAACAAAGCGCACGGCTTCAACAGTGTCGATGATATATTCGCCTGCCCGGCAACGAACCCGCTTCAGATACTGCTGTTCGTCGCCCACCGGCAGGACCAGAATGCCGCCTTCATCGAGCTGTGCCATTAGCGCAGTCGGTATTTCAGGCGGCGCAGCCGTCACAATGATGGCGTCAAACGGGGCGCGTGCCTTCCACCCCTGCCAGCCATCGCCATGACGGGTTGAAACATTGTGTAAATCCAGCTGCTTAAGGCGGCGACGCGCCTGCCACTGCAGCCCTTTAATCCGCTCTACCGAGCAGACATGATGCACCAGATGCGCCAGGATGGCGGTCTGATAGCCCGAACCTGTACCTATCTCCAGCACCCGCGAGTCTGGCGTTAGCTCCAGCAATTCGGTCATACGGGCAACCATATAAGGCTGCGAAATCGTCTGCCCGGAACCGATGGGCAATGCCACATTGTCCCAGGCTTTGTGCTCAAAGGCTTCGTCGACGAACTTTTCGCGCGGCACCCGGGCGATAGCGTCCAGCACCTTTTCATCCCTGATGCCCTGTGTCCTCAGTTGTTCAACCAGCGTCTGAACGCGTCCTGTCACCATTGCGTCTCAACCCCTGCCCGGGAAATCCAGGCGCTAACCACCTCCTGCGCGCCGTAAGCGGTAAGATCCACCTGTAGCGGCGTCATGGCGACATACCCCTGCTTCACCGCGGCAAAGTCGGTATCGGGGCCGATATCGCAGGCCTCGCCGGGTGGGCCAATCCAGTACAGGGTATTACCGCGGGGATCCTGCTGCGGAATCACCGAATTCGCCGGATGACGGCTGCCGCAGCGAGTCACTCGCAGCCCCCGAAGCTCGCTGAGCGGTAGATCGGGAACGTTAATATTAAGTACACGACCGGTACGCAGCGGCTCGCGAGTCAGGCCGCGCAGAATCGCGCAGGTCACCGCCGCCGCTGTTTCATAATGCTGGTGGCCATCCAGTGAAACCGCCAGCGCGGGGAGCCCCAGATGGCGCCCTTCCATCGCTGCCGCGACGGTGCCGGAATAGATAACGTCGTCCCCCAGGTTCGGCCCGGCGTTAATGCCGGAAACCACCACATCGGGGCCGGGGCGCATTAAGGCGTTCACGCCCAGGAAAACGCAGTCAGCGGGGGTGCCCATCTGTACCGAAATATCGCCGTTGGGATGAGTAAAGGTGCGTAACGGCGACTCCAGCGTTAGCGCGTTCGAAGCGCCGCTGCGATTTCTGTCAGGAGCAACGACCTGGACCTGCGCGAATTCACGCAGCGCCTTAGCCAGCACCTGAATGCCCGGTGCATGGATCCCGTCATCGTTACTCAGCAATATTCGCATAGTCACCCGTGTTGATTAGTTCCCGAACCACGCTGGTTGCGAAACTGCCCGCCGGCAGCCAGAAGTTCAGTTCCAGCGTGACATCATCCCACCAGTTCCATGTCAGGTCCCGGGGATAGAGCAGCATAGCCCTGCGCGCCGCGTCGACTTTTTCGCGCTCCAGCAGGCCCTGTAGATCCGCTTCGCCCGCCAGCACCTGCTGTTCGAAGGCCAGCGCCTCGCGGCGACTGCCCCACTCGCCGCGCCCCGGCAATGCGGCGGTGATCATCAGTTCACCGTCATCCACCCGCCGTTGCAGCTCGGGCCGCTCTTCTTCGCTCGCCACAAACCAGCTGCCGCGACCGGACAATTGTAGCGCATCGCCGTCAATCACCTGATTAAAGGTCGGTTTTTTCAGACGTTCGCTGACTATCTGATTAAACATGGCGCTGCGCGCCGCAGAAAGCCAGAAGCTTCGCTTATTGCGATCGCGCACCGGCGTATTGCTCTGAGCCCAGCGCCGGGCCTGGTGCAGATTATTCCCGCCATGGCCGAAGCGCTGAGCCCCAAAATAGTTTGGCACGCCCTGGCGCAGAATGGCATTCAGGCGCTGCTCTATTTCAGCGCGTCCGGTCACTTCCCGCAACACCAGAGTAAAAGCGTTGCCTTTCAGCGCGCCGGTACGCAGCTTACGGCGATGGCGGGCATATTCCAGCACCTGGCAACCTTCCGGCTGAAAGCCGCTGAGATCGGGCATCGATGTGCCAGGCAGCCGCACGCAGAACCACTGTTCCGTCACCGCATGCCGGTCTTTCTGACCGGCGAAGCTCACCTCGCGGGCATGAACTTTCAAATACTTCGCCAGCATATCGGCAACGAAACGGGTATTGCACTCTTTTTTCAGAATGCGCACCAGCAGGTGCTCCCCGTCGCCATCCGGCGCGAATCCCAGATCTTCCGTCACCACAAAGTCTTCCGGGCTGGCTTTCAGCTGCCCGGTCGCCTGCGGCTGCCCGTGCAGCCAGGTGAGATTATTCCAGTCCATCATGCCTCTGACTTAATCAGCAACGCCACCGCCTCGGCGGCGATCCCTTCGCCGCGACCGGTAAAGCCCAGCTTTTCGGTGGTGGTGGCCTTCACGTTAACGTCATCCATATGGCAGCCCAGGTCTTCGGCAATGAACACCCGCATCTGCGGAATATGCGGCGCCATTTTCGGCGCCTGGGCAATAATAGTAACGTCAACGTTAGCGAGCCGGTAGCCCTTGTCCTGAACCCTTTTCCAGGCCTCGCGCAGCAGGGCGCGGCTGTCGGCGCCTTTAAAGGCCGGATCGGTATCCGGGAACAGCTTGCCGATATCCCCCAGCGCCGCGGCGCCCAGCAGCGCATCGGTCAGCGCATGCAGCGCCACATCGCCGTCGGAGTGCGCCAGCAGCCCCTGGTCATAAGGGATCCGTACGCCGCCGATAACGACAGGCCCTTCGCCGCCGAACGCGTGAACGTCAAAACCGTGTCCGATACGCATCAGTGATTCTCCGTTGTCTGTAACAGGGTAAGATAAAAAGCCGCCAGCGCCAGGTCTTCCGGGCGCGTCACTTTAATATTATCGGCGCGAGCGCTGACCAGCTCAGGGTGAAAGCCGCAGTATTCCAGGGCCGAGGCTTCATCGGTAATGGTCGCGCCTTCATCCAGCGCCCGCTCCAGGCACTGCTTCAGAAGTTCTAACGGAAAGAGCTGCGGCGTTAAGGCATGCCAGAGATCGTCGCGTTCTACGGTGTGAGCGATGGCGCTCTTCCCCGGCTCGCCGCGCTTCATGGTATCGCGCACCGGCGCCGCCAGAATGCCGCCTACCCGGCTATGTTCGGTCAGGGCCAGCAGACGCGCTAAATCGTCGGGATGAAGACAGGGGCGCGCCGCATCGTGCACCAGCGCCCATTCGGCGCCGGAAGCGGCCCTCAGTCCGGCCAGCACCGAATCGGCGCGCCGGGCGCCGCCTTCAACCTGCCTGACCTGCGGATGAGTCGCCAGCGGCAGCCCGGAAAACCAGCGATCCTCGGGGCTTACGACGATAATCACCTCGCGTACCCTGGGATGCGCCAGCAGCGCGGCGACCGCGTGCTCAAGAATTGTTTTGTCACCAATGGTGAGATACTGCTTGGGGCATGTCGACTGCATACGACTGCCGATGCCGGCGGCCGGCACCACGCCGATAATATCCCCGGAGGAACCTGCCATTTATGTGAAACCCAAATCGGTTGTTATTTATTGATTATTTTGTTGCTGTCCCGCTTTCCAGTTTCGCTTAGACGAGTCCGGCACCAGGCGGTAGAAGGTTTCACCTGGACGGGTCATGCTCAGTTCGTTACGCGCGCGCTCCTCGATAGCTTCAAGGCCGCCGTTCAGATCGTCGATTTCGGCAAACAGCTGATCGTTGCGCGCTTTAAGCTTCGCATTGGTTCCCTGCTGCACGGCAACATCGTCTTTCACTCGCGTATAGTCGTGGACGCCATTTTTGCCAAACCACAGCGAATACTGTAACCAGGCCAGCAAAACCAGCAATAGCAGCGTTAGTTTTCCCATTCCGCCCCCAGATAAAACGGCTTCATCATCCCACAACTGACCTTTGGGCGAAAGCGCCCCTACTGTCGTTAGACTTACGTGCGCAAGAATGTACCACAGAACGCGCCAGGATGCGCGCCCCGGGGGCTGCGGCAACGATCTGTTACGCTTTGACGCTCACCGTTAATGGGTCAGCCACAGGAACAGCGCGCCAAACATCATCACCACCGCAAGCAGGGTCGCGACAATACTGACCAGCAGGCGTCGGCCTACCAGCGAATGAAGGGCAATCCCCACCACCACGGCCACCGGCATCAGAGCAAGGAAAAAAGGCCAGGTATAGAGGAAAAAGAACGGAGTATTGGAGCCGAACAGCAGAAATGGCAGCCCCAGCGCCAGTAGCCATGAGCATAAGCCAATGATCCCCCCCGGCAGTGACCAGGCGGTCTGTAGCTCTTCCGATTCCGGCAATCCGGAACCTCGGGAGATGATGTAAGAGGGGTTATTGCGCATAGAAATCCCGTCGGCTGGCGACCGGGCAAAACGCTTGCCCGGCGCTGTCTTCAGGATCTGATGATATCCTGCCGGCGCAGCAGATCTAATATCTGATCGGTCAAATTTGTTACCAATTGTTGACCATCGAGATGCAGCTCCGGCGCTGGTGGCGCCTCATAGGCCGAATCGATACCGGTAAAATTCCGTAATTCGCCGGCCCGCGCCTTGCGATACAGCCCTTTGGGATCCCGCGCTTCGCACACCGCCAGCGGGGTGTCGACAAAGATCTCCAGAAAGCGCCCCTCTCCTGCCAGTTCACGAACCATCTGGCGCTCGGCACGATGGGGGGAGATAAAAGCGCTCAGCACCACCAGCCCGGCATCCACCATCAGCCGGGCCACCTCCCCTACCCGCCGGATATTCTCCCGGCGGTCGTCGTCGCTGAAACCAAGATCGCGGCACAGGCCGTGGCGCACGTTATCGCCATCGAGCAGGTAAGTGCCTACTCCCCGGGCGTGGAGCACCTGCTCCAGCGCCCCGGCTACGGTGGATTTACCCGAACCGGACAGCCCGGTAAACCACAGTACCGCGCCGCGATGGCCCCGCAGCTGCTCGCGCTGCTCGCGGGTTACCGGGTGGGGATGCCAGACCACGTTCTCATCATGCTGCGCCATTAACCTTCTCCCAACAGATCCCGCGCATTCCAGTGCGGAAAATGGCGGCGCACCAGCGCATTCAGTTCCAGCTCAAAATCGCTGTAGCGGGAAGGCGCCCGGCTTTCCTGAACCAGCGGCGTATCCACCAGGCCCGCGCCCACGGTCACGTTGCTCAGACGGTCAATAAGGATCATGCCGCCCGTTACCGGGTTATCCTGATAGGCATCCAGCGCCAGCGGCTCGTCGAAGGTTAAAGTCACCTGTCCGATGCCGTTCAGCGGCAGGCTGTCGACGCTATAAGTATCAAGAGTATGGATATCCACCTGGTGGTTAATGGCGTCAACCCGGGCGCGGCTCTTCTTGCCGGCCACTTTAACGTCATAGCTCTGGCCCGGCGCCAGCGGTTCGCCGGTCATCCAGACAACGTTAACCTTCGCGCGCTGTACCGCCGGAAGTTCGGTATCCGCCGCTACCAGCAGATCGCCGCGGCTGATATCGATCTCATCCGCCAGCACCAGGGTAATAGCTTCACCGGCGATCGCGTCATCCAGATCGCCATCGAAAGTGACGATGCGCGCCACGCTGGACTCCACCCCGGAAGGCAGTACCTTCACCCGATCGCCCACCTTCACCCGGCCAGAGGCCAGGGTACCGGCATAGCCGCGGAAGTCGAGGTTCGGGCGGTTCACATACTGCACCGGAAAACGCAGCGGTTGATTATCCACCACCCGCTGGATCTCCACGGTTTCCAGCATCTCCAGCAGCGTCGGGCCGCTGTACCAGGGCATATGAACGCTCTGGCTGGCGACATTATCCCCTTCCAGCGCCGAAAGCGGCACGAAGCGAATATCCAGCTCGCCGGGAAGCTGTTCGGCAAAGGTCAGGTAATCCTGCTTAATCTGTTCGAAGCGCTCCTGGCTGTACTCCACCAGATCCATCTTGTTGACCGCCACCACCAGGTGGCGAATGCCCAGCAGGGTCGAGATAAAGCTGTGACGCCGGGTCTGATCCAGTACGCCTTTGCGGGCGTCGATCAGCAAAATCGCCAGGTCGCAGGTCGAAGCGCCGGTGGCCATGTTGCGGGTGTACTGCTCATGCCCCGGGGTGTCGGCGATAATAAACTTGCGCTTCCCGGTAGAGAAATAGCGATAGGCGACATCGATGGTGATCCCCTGCTCACGCTCGGCCTGCAGGCCATCCACCAGCAGCGCCAGATCCAGCTTTTCGCCCTGGGTGCCGTGACGCTTGCTGTCGTTGTGCAGCGTAGAGAGCTGGTCTTCGTAAATCTGGCGGGTATCGTGCAGCAGACGGCCGATCAGGGTGCTTTTCCCGTCGTCCACGCTGCCGCAGGTCAGAAAGCGCAGCAGGCTCTTATGCTGCTGCGCCTGTAAATAAGCTTCCACGCCGCCCTGGTCGGCGATCTGTTGTGCAATTACGCTATTCATCCGGCGGCTCCTCAGAAATAACCCTGGCGTTTCTTCAGCTCCATCGAGCCGGCCTGGTCGCGGTCTATCATGCGCCCCTGGCGTTCGCTGGTGGTCGACACCAGCATCTCTTCGATGATTTCCGGCAGCGTCCGGGCTTCAGACTCTACGGCGCCGGTCAGCGGCCAGCAGCCCAGGGTGCGAAAGCGCACCATACGCTGTTTGATCATCTCGCCCGGCTGCAGGTCGATGCGATCGTCGTCGATCATCATCAGCATCCCATCGCGCTCCAGCACCGGACGCTCGGCCGCCAGATACAGAGGAACGATTTCAATATTTTCCAGGAAGATGTACTGCCAGATATCCAGTTCTGTCCAGTTGCTAAGCGGGAATACGCGAATGCTTTCCCCTTTGTTCACCTGGCCGTTGTAGTTGTGCCACAGCTCCGGGCGCTGGTTTTTCGGATCCCAGCGGTGAAAGCGATCGCGGAACGAATAGATACGCTCTTTAGCGCGGGATTTCTCTTCATCGCGACGCGCGCCGCCGAACGCGGCATCGAAGCCGTACTTGTTCAGCGCCTGCTTCAGCCCTTCGGTCTTCATGATATCGGTGTGCTTGGCGCTGCCGTGTACGAAGGGGTTGATCCCCATCGCCACCCCTTTCGGGTTTTTATGCACCAGCAGCTCGCAGCCGTACTCTTTGGCGGTGCGATCGCGGAATGCGTACATTTCACGAAACTTCCAGCCGGTATCGACGTGCAGTAACGGAAAAGGGAGACGGCCGGGCGAAAACGCCTTACGGGCCAGATGCAGCATCACGGAGGAGTCCTTACCGATAGAGTAAAGCATGACCGGATTAGAGAATTCCGCGGCCACCTCGCGAATGATGTGGATGCTTTCCGCCTCCAGCTGTCGCAGATGAGTGAGTCGTGTATTGTCCATAGCCTTCCCTTAAACCGGATACGCGGCACTGCCGCCGTTATTCCGGCAAATTGTTAAAGCGAATGAACGGACTATACGACCCGTGATGATTTGTTATGAAATTCCCAATTGGAATGAGGTGTTCCGTAAAAGAATAACGCGCTGGCAAAGCTTAGCCACAAAATGACTTAAGCCAGCGTTTTTTCACTGTTTAAGAGCAATAGAAATTGCAGTACAAAACCCAGGGTTTCATACTGTGCAGGCATAATTTTTTGCTGTAAAGGATTAAGGAACTCTCATGCTTTCCGCACTGTGCCGCTCACTTCTCTGCCTGATGCTGAGCGTCTGTTGCGCACTTCCCGCGGCGGCCTCATACGGCGAAACCGCCAATATTCAGGCCCGCCAGATAGCCACGCATTTTCCCGGCCGGATGATCGGCTCCCCGGCTGAGATGCTGTCGGCAGACTATTTACGCCAGCAGTTTAGCCGCTGGGGCTATCACAGCGATATTCGCCAGTTCCACAGCCGCTATATCTACACCAGCGCCGCTGGCCAAAAGAGCTGGCAGAACGTAACCGGCAGCACCGTTATCGCCGCGCACCCGGGAAAAGAGCCGCAGCAAATTATTATCATGGCGCACCTGGACACTTACACGCCGAAAAACGACGACGAGCGCGACAATAACCTGGGGGGGCTGACCCTTCAGGGCCTGGACGATAACGCCCTGGGGCTGGGCGTGATGCTGGAGCTGGCCGATCGCCTGAAAAAGGTTCCCACCCGCTACGGCATTCGCTTTATCGCCACCAGCGGCCGGGATGAAGGCCAGCCGGGCGTCAGGGATGTGTTAAAGCGTATGACGCCAAACCAGCGGCAAAAAATTCTGCTGGTCATCAACCTGGATAATCTGGTGGCGGGCGACCGGCTGTGGTTTAACAGCGGCCAAAAGACCCCGGGAAGCGTACGCAAGCTGACCCGCGATCGCGCCCTGACCCTGGCTCACCGTAAAGGGATCCCCGCCAGCGCCGGGATTCAGAGCGACAATACGCCAGGCGATATAATGCCTTTCGATCAGGCGGGCATCCCGGTGCTGAACATCAGCGCCCGCCCCACCACAGGCGCTGACGCCCGGGCCTGGCACAGCGTTACGCGCGACAACCTGCAATATCTGGACAAACACCTGCCCGGCCGCATCGAAAAACGCGCCCGTCAGATGATCAGCGTGTTGTATCCACTGGTGAAAGAGCTGGCGAAGGGGAAGGCGTAAAGCGGACAACGTAACCTGACCTCAGGATCATTCCTCGGTTTATCCCCGCTGCCGCGGGGAACATGTGCCTGATAACGCCCTGCGTGCGGCAGAAACCAGTTTATCCCCGCTGCCGCGGGGAACATCAGCATTGGTTACGAACTCTGGAAAGGCGACGCGGTTTATCCCCGCTGCCGTGGGGAACATCAGAATCTAACGAGTTACTGTCCAGTGTCATTCGGTTTATCCCCGCTGCCGCGGGGAACATGTTCAGCTTGCGCCCGGATGCGCTCACGGTCGCGGTTTATCCCCGCTGCCGCGGGGAACATCGAAAATGTGCCGTTTGAGCCACAAGATACGCCGGTTTATCCCCGCTGCCGCGGGGAACATAGCAAAAGGAATTTATTTTTGTAAACGCCTGTCGGTTTATCCCCGCTGCCGCGGGGAACATAGATACCGCATCCGTCAATCTAATTATCATGTCGGTTTATCCCCGCTGCCGCGGGGAACATTAACGTCCTGCAATATCAGGAACCAGGAATGACGGTTTATCCCCGCTGCCGCGGGGAACATGCGATGCCAGTTATCTGGTCGACCAGTTATTGCGGTTTATCCCCGCTGCCGCGGGGAACATTTTTCCGTCATGCCTGGAGTTCCTGCCATTCCCGGTTTATCCCCGCTGCCGCGGGGAACATCCATCCGGCGCCTGCTGATTCCTGACGTTGCGCGGTTTATCCCCGCTGCCGCGGGGAACATTGATGCCCCACGCGGCCCGGGCACGGCCAATGCGGTTTATCCCCGCTGCCGCGGGGAACATACTAAAAATATATACTTGTTATTAAAGAGCTTTTTCCGGATGCATCTTTCTACCAACTTTTAACCAACAATCAAGAAACATCAAAAAGTTGATAACCTATTGATTGGTAAAAGGTAAAAAAGAGACCAACCGAAGACCATCCAAATCCACCGGAATCCTTCGATTTTCACCCCAGGTCTGGAATTCAAATCCCGATTCTGAATTCGTCGCCCAAGCCATAACAATATTCCCATCCTCTGCCAGTACAGAAATTTGTTTCCAGATCATCTCCCGAATTCGGGCAGATACATCCCCAATATAAACGCCGGCACGAACCTCCAGCAGCCATACCGCCAACCTGCCACGCAGTCGGGGAGGTACATTTTCTGTTACGACAACCAGCATACTCACGGCTAGCTGCTCCGGTGTCCGCTATCTCCCAACGAAACAGGGAGCGGAATTGCGACAGGCTGTGCATCGACAGGCGGCGGCGGAGGCTCAATCTCGCCAGCCGCCAGTACTTCTTCAATCATTGGTATCAATTTCGCCAGCGTCTTACTACTACGGAAAATGTCCCGACAGGCTATACGCACTTCCCGATCAGGCTCCTCCGGATTGCGACGCGCAATTTCAAATGCCTTCGGCACCACAGTATCGAATTTGATGATATCGGCGATATCATAGACGAATGAAAGCGGCTTTCCTGTATGTACAAAACCTATGGCGGGCGCATACCCTGCCGCCAGTACGGCGGCTTCCGTCACGCCATACAGGCAGGCGGTCGCCGCACTAATGCACTGGTTTACGGTGTCGCCTTTGGCCCAGTCTTTGGGATCATAGCGGCGCCCGCTCCACTTTACGCCGTATTGCTTCGCCAACAGCGAATAAGTAGCCCGCACACGGCTACCTTCAATTCCACGTAACTGCTCTACCGAACGACGCCCCGGCGCGGGTTCACCAAAACGTAATTCGAACATTTTACGTACCACCTTGAGGCGAAGATCGTCATCCAGCGCCAGCTTTGCCTGATAGAGCAATTTATCCGATCGCGCGCCTCCCGGCTGGCCAGATGCATACAGTCGAACACCGGCTTCCCCAACCCATACCAGCAAAGTTCCAACCGTTGCAGCCAGGCGTACCGCGGCATGAGAGACACGCGTTCCCGGTTCCAGCATAATGCAGGCTACCGACCCCACCGGAATATGAGTGCGGACACCGGTTTTATCGACCAACACAAACGCGCCATCGATAACGTCTATCTGCCCATATTGAAGGAAGATCATCGAAACGCGATCTTTAAGCGGGATGGGGTTTAAAGGAAGCCAGGCCATCAACGTTTCCTTTTTACCATCAACATTCCACAACCCAATGCCTTACTTTTTCCCAGTCCAGACATCAGGGCCTGGTTAAACCCCCTGACATCACTCACACAAAGCGTTCCCGAAAAATCGACGCTACTAAAAGTGATAGGTTTTTCCTGCTGTCGACGAATACATCGATGTTGTTGGTATGCTATTACGCAGCCACCGCGTTCCTGTTCGTCCTGGAACGCGTCACCAGCCCAAAGAGCAAAGTCGTCAACGTGTGGCGAGACCAGACGAAAACCATGCCGCTCCCCCTGTCTTTCCAGCCAACTCTGTGCCGCCTGTCGTTGCCGCTCCCACCACTGCTCACGGGGAATTCCTTGCGCCTTCGCCTGATACTTCGCATCCATCATGACATCGTTACGTTTGTTATTCCGTGTAACGACAGGATTAGCTCGTAGCTGAAAATCAAGTAACATCCCCTTTTCCAATTGAGGCTGAAAAAGCTTAGTTTCAACGATAAACAGAGCGTGCTGCGTTAATGGCTGCGTAGTCGATAACATAAAGAATCGCCCATGTTCCTCCAGGCGGAAAAGAAACGATCGGGATTCCTGTTCCGGGAATAGCTGCCATAACCACTGATGGCTGGCATAGGAAGTGGCTGAATGCCATTTTTCCAACATCTCTGGTTTCAGGTTATTGAACCGGAGCTGAATACGCGACAAATACATTATTCCCTCCCCTGTAGCGAACCACAAAAACGGGTGTAGCTACCGAACTGCCAACGCTTGCGACTCGTTGGTTGGTGGGGGCTATGCAGTTTCTGCTGCCAGGAAAGACTACTTTCATCAGGGTCATCCCAGTAACACATACCTTCCTGACGGATAAAACCTGCCAGTTCCGGCACAGACATTTCCTGAGCGATTTGAATAAATAGATCCTTTAGCTTTCCCTTCATTAAACGAGGTGCCAGTGGCAGGGCCAGCGGACAAGATTTGCGGCCTAAATAGAGAGGAAAATGAGGCTCCAGCAGCGCATTTCTCAGATCCTGAAGAGAATATGGCGCACCTGGTGTAAGGCTCACCGCCACATGCCAGTAACCATCGCAGCGATATTCTCTCTGCGAAATTAACGTACCGACCTCGTCCGGCGCCAGATAAAGCTCATCACGACGAGTATAGTAATGGAGCTTCTTGTTTTCACGCGGGGCGCTAACAGTGTGATAATCCCGCAACCAGCGTTCCCGGGTAGCCAACGCATGTACGGCCAGATGATAGTTCTGGTTGAAGTCATTTAGCCGCTCTTCATCTTCCCGACGAATCCCTAAAGCAGCCGCCAATAATCCCAGTAAAGCAGAACGCGTGGGTGCCACAGCCGAATGACGGATTTCACCCGACGCTTCTTCTCCCCAGGAAGCGAGCGGCGAATAGAGCTGAAAAATCAGATATTCCTTCATAATCAATCCTTACTGGCTGACAAAGGCCAGTAGTTCCGTCAGCTTCCCTTTGCTTTCCACCACGTTCAGCTCGTTGTAATCGTCACTACAGTCGCCGTAAACGCTGTTAAAACTCTCCCGCTGCGCCTTCAGAGCGTCAATAGCCGCCAAAATCTGGTTCTGCTCACGAATTGGTTGAAAGAAGGCTGCGGCCAGTGAACGAGGCTGCTTTTTACCGATTTCAGCCAACGCATAAGAGGCATAAGCCCGGGAAGCAAAGCTATTTTGTTTACCCGTTGGCGATACCGTCAGAGCAGTTTCGGTCAAGGCAGCGATAGCGCGTCTCGCCAGCTCCTCATTGCCGCCCAGGTTTTCAACCAGCAGATCGCGACTAATGCAGATGTAGGTGTAAAACAGCGCCGACGCAAAACTCTGCTCCCCCATATGGCCAGAACCAGCATCCTGCTCTTTATTATTCAAATCATCAACGGCAGTAAAAAAATCGTCTTCGACGGTAACAGCACTTACCCCCAGCGCATGCGAAACCTGACAGGCGGCCTCAACGTTAAATTCAGGCGACGACGCCAGCATGCGACCAAACAACGCCATATCCACGCTGCGCTGCTCTTTTCTTAGCAGTTTGACCTCTTCATCCTTCGGTACGCGCTGCTCCTCAATCAGCGTTTTTACCAGTTGATTAATCAGTTCGATTTCATGGTGGCTGACGTGAACGATTTGTTCGATTTCGAGATTTTTTTCGGTCGAGGTATTTTTATCGTTTTTACGTTTACCGAATTGTTCCGCAATTTTTTCCGCCGCGCTCTTTGCCGTTTTCTCTGCAACACCGGCGACCGTCATCGGCTTATAAACATAATCCACACCAATACGACGCGTACGTTTTCCCATAAAACCATCCATCGCCGCTTCAAAGGTTTCCGATACTCGCCAGGCCCGCTTCAGACTTTGCGACGACACCCGCAGACGCTCCACGCCCCCCATATAAGCTGTTTTTGGTCTACCGGACTCGTCGCGGTTCAGGTTGGCAGGGGCGTATGCGGTTAATAAATGCAGTTGAATAAAAGTAGTCATGATTAATCCTTCCAAAGTCCATTATTTGGTTCGCGCCGTAGAGAGGTACTCATTAGCCCAGCGAATACGGTTACGTTCAAACGGGTGGCTGTTTTCCGGCTGATGCTCTTCGCGCCGTAGCCACTCTTCCATCCACAAAAAAATACTGTCGGCCAGAGAGATAATATTTACCCCTTCAGTACCACGAATTTTTACGGCACTGATTAACAAGTTGCAGAAAGTTTCGGGATCGGTTGCCTTTTGCAAACGTTCGAAGCGAAGCTTGCTTAAACAGGGACGTTCACTGCGAAGTTTTTCACCCAACTGAGCGGCAAAACTTCCCTTTCCGTTATAGTTTTTTATATAAACGGCAACGCTTGCAAATACCGCCAGAGCCATTTCATGAATCGGCGCCAGCGACATATGCGGCGATAACCGCTGGCGGAGATCGCTATAGCCTTCACACATCATTACGCCATAAGGAGGCTCCATGCGTTTTAGTTCAGCCCGCCAGGCTCGACCATTAATCTTTCGATCATTTTTATTGATATAGCGTTCGGACAGTATTTTAAACCATTCCAGCAGCGCTTCTTGCGCCTCTGGATGGGTGATTCTCCGCTCGCTTGCGGTGTTATCGTTAGACATGGAGGGATTCCTTCTCTTCTTTAGTCAGCGCCAGGAAATCCTTGCGGGATTTTTGCTTACGATAGCTACTTTCCAACATCCGTCGGGCCTCCAGTTGACGCAGCAGAATCTCGTCCGGACTATCGGGGTTGGTTAGCTCATCGCGATCGAAAACTTTGAACAGATAGTGATACAGGCTGGTTTCCCAGCAGCGTAGCGCCTGGCGAGTATCGGGATGGGTCGTGCGAGGTTCCCTGACCAACACTTTCAGTAACATTCGGAAAGCCGGTTCAGTCTCCTGCCAAAAAGCGATATCGACCATACTGAAATCGACTTTGGCTTCCTTAGGATTTTCAAAACGAGCACTTTTTAGCGCGTATCTCAGCAACGATAACGCATCGGATGCCAGCAACAGCACAAGCTGTAACACAGCAACAAAGCTTTCAGGGCAAGAAACGCTAAACAATGGAATACGATGCTGATACCAACAACGCGCCTTAGCGTTGTCCATATCCCAGGCAAAACACCACAGACTTAAAGGAATCTCCCGTCTGGCAGTACGAACCACCTTCGCAGGTTGCATCTTATTGTATTTATCCTCTCCCTGAAGTAACAACCCCAGCCAGTCTTTATAGGCCAGTCCCCCTGGCTGACCTTTCAATGCCAGCCAGGGGGCTGAAGGATCTTTCAACGCCTGGCGATAAGGGGAAAAGGGGTGTAACCAACCATCGTACTGAATGCCGTAATTTTTGCTACGCATTTCCAGCAGCAGTTGCTCATGGTATTCACCACACAAATCGCAGCTACCAGAACGGGTGTGGGAAAAATCCAGTTCAATACGGCGTGGCATTCCCCAATATGCCTGTAAGGGATGAGCATTTTCCGGCGTCACCAGGTTACCGGCTTTTTCACTGGTTTTAGTCGGCGCCAACCAGGGGAAGATAACTGGATACTGCGCTGGTATCGGCGCGCTATCCTGGGGCAACACATTGAGCCACAGCTTCTTCCACAGAGGATACTCATCTTCTTCCCGGGGGATCACCAGGGTCGTTAATGGCCCGCCGCCGCGCATTCCCACCCGATAACCTGCACCGCCTGCCGGGGAGTTAGTCTGTACAGTAAACAATGCCATCAGCGCACAGTGAGGGCAGATTTGTTCTACGCCGCCGCGTTTAACGAAATGGTCTTTATTAAGTTTCAGGGCGTTGCCGCCGGGAGCATCAATAAGCAGTCCGGAAATCACACCGTTGTCGCTATCCAACGGTTCAAAACTTTGCAGAAAGGAAGGTTTCTGTTCGCCAAACTGTAACGCCGGAGAAAGGGAAGCCAGCCCCTGTGACCATGCTTCGGCCTCAATGCCCTCATGCCATACCTCCTCCCAGTCGTCCTCATCTTCGGGCGCAACACAACATTGCAGGATACCAATCAGCATTTGCCATGCCGCCCCCTGAAAATCGGGCCGGGGCCAGGCGACATCCTGAATGCTATCGTCCAACAGCCCGGACAGAGAAATTCTGGTTTTTTCACCACTGGAGAAGATAACGGGAAGCCATTTTTCTTTAGTTAAATCCATTCAGTCTCTCCTGTAAGGCAGGTCCCTTTAGGGACCTGCCGGACGCTAGATACGCCTTAACCCATACAAAAGAAATGCAACCAACATCATCATTTCCTCATGGGTAAGCGTGAAAGAAACCACCATTGAATATGTTCCCCGCGTAAGCGGGGATAACCCCTTCTCAAAATACTGTATCCCCGCACCATCCCCTACTAGAATCCCTATTATATCTATGGCTTAAGGGACAAAAGGATGACAGCTACAACAGTTCCGAACTTTCTACGCTATTGGGGAAAAACTAATCGTTCGGGCGATGATACCCTTGCCCCCTATCACCTGCTGCCTTACCACTGTCTGGATGTCGCCGCATGCGGGTATGCCATCGTTAAAAGTAACCTGTTTGGTATTCAGGACGTTTTAAGCAAATACGGGATCAGAGGCAAGGATGCAGAAAACTGGATTGCCTGGCTTTTTGCCAGTCATGACATTGGAAAATTCGCTCGGGGATTTCAGCAATACGCTCCTTTCCCCAAATCCCCTCTGGTTCCTCCGGTAAGCGGTATTGCGGCCCTGGAGCGTCACGACTCGTTAGGCTTTTATTTATGGCAAAAATTGATTGAAGGTTGGTGTAGTGGCAGTAACGATCTACTCCCCGCCATCCCTCGGGAACAACGTACCCGGTTGAAAAGTGCCCTCGATATCTGGATATCCGTCAGTACAGGACACCACGGGATCCCACCCGATACGCTAACCAGCAAATGCTCACTGGCTTTTGACGATACCGATATCGCGGCTGCGGGCCACTATCTGGAGGAATTAAGCCGACTATTTCCCTTTACCCTACCTCAGGAATGGCAGCGCAAAGCAGGTAAGAAACAGCTCAGGCTGGATAGCTGGTTCTTCGCCGCGCTAATGACACTAGCCGACTGGATGGGTTCAGACGAAACGCAATTCCCTCTTCTCAGCGAGCCTATGCCACTGGACCAGTATTGGCCTATCGCATGCGAAAACGCGCAGCGGGCAATTCAGCGGATTCCCCCGCTGTCACAGCATAGTCCGTATAGCGGGCATCAGACGCTATTCCCATTTATCCATAATCTGACACCACTCCAACAACGGGCGACAACGCTGGATATCACTGCCCCCGGTCCGCAGCTTATTATTCTGGAAGATGTAACCGGTGCAGGCAAAACCGAAGCGGCAGTGATCCTGACCCACCGTCTGATGTCTGCCGGAAAAGGAGCAGGCCTGTACGTCGGGCTGCCAACGATGGCGACAGCTAACGCCATGTACAGCCGACTGGCTAAAGCCTACCGTGCGCTCTTTTCACCACAGACCAGACCTTCGCTTATCCTGGCCCACGGCGGCAGAGAGATGTCATCATCGTTCAGGGAGTCAGTGTGGCAACCTGACGATGGCACGGCTGATAGATATGCCGCTAACGATGCCAGTGCCCAGGCTGAATGCCACGCCTGGTTTGCTGATTCCCGTAAAAAAGCGTTACTGGCCGAAGTCGGCGTCGGGACGCTCGATCAATTGCTGATGGCGGTAATGCCCTTTCGCCATCAGTCACTTCGTCTGTTAGGCATGCGCGATAAGATTTTATTGTTGGACGAAGTGCACGCCTACGACAGCTATATGGTGAAATTACTGGAAGGACTACTCCGCTTTCATGCGGCCCAGGGCGGTAGCGCCATTATTCTTAGTGCAACGCTACCGGCTTCTCTGCGGGAAAAATTGCTCAACGCCTTTAATAGCGGTGCCGAATTCACCGCAACAGACGCCCGATATGATGCAGGTTATCCTTGGCTAAGCCATCTATCTGCTACAGGTCTGGACGAAGAAGCGCTGGAAACACGCCCGGAAGTAGAGCGCACCGTGTCCATTAACTGGCTGCATACACGTACCGATGCACTAAAGGTCATCAGGCAGGCCGTGGAGTCCGGACAGTGCATTTGTTGGGTCCGTAATACCGTCGATGATGCTCTGGATATATTTCAGCAACTACTCAATGATGGCGGGATACCTCCTCAGGATTTGTTGCTGTTTCACAGCCGTTTTGCCTTTGTCGATCGTCTGAATATAGAGGAAAAGACGCTGAGCTGGTTTGGTAAAAGTACACCAGCAGAGGAGCGTCGCGGTAAGGTGCTTATCGCCACCCAGGTTGTCGAACAGAGTCTGGATCTGGATTTTGACTGGATGATTTCCGATCTGGCTCCCATTGATTTACTGATCCAACGAGCGGGCCGATTACAGCGCCATATTCGCAATGCGCAGGGGCAACCTAAAGACTCTCTGCCTGACGAACGCCAACCGCCGGTGTTACATATTCTGGCACCTGAATGGCAACCTGAGGCAAAATCGGGATGGCTGGGAGAAGCGTTACGCGGTACCGGTTATGTCTATCCCGACCACGCCTGCCTGTGGCGTACCCAGGCATTGCTCAAAAAGCATGGGGAAATCCGTATGCCGGAATATGCCCGAACACTGGTCGATGGCGTCTACGAACAAGAGATTATCGCACCGCCCGGTTTACAGACCATATCAGATATGAATTTTGGCAAAGTGCTTAGTCAACGCGCCGTCGCAACACAGAATCTGTTACAGCGCGATAAAGGATATCACCGGGAGTCCAGCGATTTTTTATGGGACAACGAGCGCGAATTTTCCACCCGGCTGGGGGAAGAAAGTGTTGATGTTTATCTTGCCTGGCAGGATGAGGATCATCGCTTACATCCGATAGTCAACGACGGAGATTACCGCTGGGAGAAAAGCCGCCTTTCGGTACGCCTTTCCTGGTGGCAGAAAAAGTCCGTCGGCTTCCACCTCCCCGACGATGAGTCCCTGGAACAATTCCGTAATCAGCAACACCGCCCGATAGCCCAGATACTTCTGGTATCGCCACAAGGGGAGGCTGTTTATTACAGCAAACGTTTTGGGCTGACCGGCGGACATCTGGCATGATGTAGGGCTCCCCACTCACGTGGGGAGCACACTACCCCTCATGCAGCCCGCACTCGCGCTTAAGGCCAAAGAAGCGGGTCTCCTCTTCCGCCATGCCTGGCTCCCACTTGCGGGTGGTGTGGGTATCCCCCACCGACAGATAGCCTTCGTCCCACAGCGGGTGGTATTTCAGGTCATGCTGCTTCAGGTACTGGTACACCGTGCGGTTATCCCAGTCGATAATCGGCAGGATCTTAAATACCCCACGCTGGACGCCCAGCACCGGCAGGCTGGCGCGGCTGTCAGACTGCTCGCGGCGCAGGCCGGCGAACCAGGTTTGTGCCTCCAGGCTTTCCAGCGCCCGGTTCATCGGCTCCACTTTGTTGATCTGGTTGTAGCGCTCGATGCCTTCCACGCCCTGCTCCCACAGCTTGCCGTAGCGCGCTTCCTGCCAGGCGGGGCTTTCACTGGCCCGAAACACCTTCAGGTTCAGCTTTAACTTTTCGGTCAGTTCATCGATAAAGCGATAGGTTTCTGGAAACAGGTAGCCGGTATCGGTCAGGATCACCGGGATATCGGGCCGCTGCCGGGTCACCAGATGCAGACAAACCGCCGCCTGAATGCCGAAGCTCGACGACAGCACAAATTCGCCGGGCAGGTTTTCCAGCGCCCATGCCACGCGATCCTGAGCGCTTAGCGCCTCCAGTTGGGCATTGGTGTCGGCCAGCGCCTGGTCGCGCTGCGCTTTCGGTAAGGCGTTTAGCGCCGTGAGATCAAGTATGGACATCGTTTCCCCCTCCTCTGCCCCCTTCCCCTCACCCCGGCCCTCTCCTGAAGGGAGAGGGGGCAGGTAAGAGAGAGGGCCAGAGGTTATCGTTTATTCCCAGAAATCGCGCGCCGGATCGAGAACCGGCCGCACAATGCCGGTACGCACGGTGAAGTCGCCGAAGCCTTCGCCCGCTTCACGCTCTTTGGCCCAGCGCCCTACCAGTTCATCAAGAATGCTGAGGATCTCCGGCTCGGTGATGTTTTCCCGGAACATCCGCGGAATGCGGGTGCCGATGCGGTTGCCCCCAAGGTGCAGGTTATAGCGCCCGGGCGCTTTGCCCACCAGCCCCACTTCCGCCAGCATGGCGCGGCCGCAGCCGTTGGGGCAGCCGGTTACGCGCAGAACGATATGCTCGTCCGCCACGCCGTGAGCCGCCATCAGCCCTTCCACCTTATCAACAAAGCCGGGCAGGAAACGCTCGGCTTCCGCCATCGCCAGCGGGCAGGTCGGGAAAGAGACGCAGGCCATCGAGTTTTCCCGCTGGCGGGACGTCGCCGCCATCAGGCCATGCTCCCGGGCCAGCGCTTCGATAGAAGCTTTATCGCTTTCCGGCACCCCGGCGATGATCAGGTTCTGGTTGGCGGTCAGGCGCAGATCGCCCTTGTGGATTTCAGCAATCTTACGCAGCCCGGTCTTCAGCGGGCGCCCCGGATAGTCCAGGATACGGCCGTTTTCGATAAACAGCGTCAGATGCCACTTATCGTCGATCCCCTTCACCCAGCCGATACGATCGCCGCGACCGGTGAATTCATAAGGGCGGATCGGCTCAAACGTAATACCTGCCCGGCGCTCCACTTCAGCCTTAAAGGTGTCCACGCCTACGCGCTCAAGGGTGTATTTGGTCTTGGCGTTTTTACGGTCGGTACGGTTGCCCCAGTCGCGCTGGGTGGTGACCACCGCTTCCGCCACCGCCAGGGTGTGCTCCAGCGGAATATAGCCGAACTCGCTGGCGGTACGGGCATAGGTTTTCTTGTTGCCGTGCTCGATGGAAAGACCGCCGCCCACCAGCAGGTTAAAGCCCACCAGCCTGCCGTTTTCGGCAATGGCCACAAAGTTCATATCGTTGGCGTGCAGATCCACATCGTTCTGCGGCGGCACCACCACCGTGGTTTTAAATTTACGCGGCAGATAGGTCGGCCCGAGGATCGGCTCTTCATCGGTGGTGGCCACTTTTTCCTGGTCCAGCCAGATTTCGGCATAGGCCCGGGTGCGCGGCAGCAGGTGCTCAGAGAGCTTCTTCGCCCACTCGTAAGCCTCGGCGTGCAGCTGCGACTCAATCGGGTTAGAGGTGCACAGCACGTTACGGTTCATGTCGTTGGCGGTCGCCAGCGCGTCCAGCCCCACCTCGTGCAGCATCTGGTGCACCGGTTTCACGTTCTTCTTCAGAATGCCGTGAAACTGGAAGGTCTGGCGGTTGGTCAGACGAATGCTGCCATACAGCGTTTTTTCGCCGGCGAATTTGTCGATGGCCAGCCACTGCTTCGTAGTCATAATGCCGCCCGGCAGGCGGCAGCGCAGCAGCATGGCGTGGCGCGGCTCCAGTTTCTGTTCGGCGCGTTCGGCGCGAATGTCGCGATCGTCCTGCTGATACATGCCGTGAAAGCGGATCAGCAGAAAGTTGTCGCCCTTAAATCCGCCGGTCAGGCCGTCGTTTAAATCTTCGGCAATAGTGCCGCGCAGGAAGTTGCTCTCAAGCTTCATGCGCTCGGCATCGGCCAGTTTACCTTCGACCACCAAGGGCCCGGGATGTTTTTCGCTCATTAGTAAACGTCTCGCTGATAACGGCGCTCTACGCGCAGCTCACTTAAATATTCATCCGCCGCTTCCAGGTCCATGCTCCCCTGTTCGGCAATCACTTCCAGAAGCGCCTGCTCAACGTCTTTCGCCATGCGATTGGCGTCGCCGCAGACGTAAATATGGGCGCCGTCGTTAATCCAGCGCCACAGCTCTGCGCTCTGTTCGCGCAGTTTATCCTGTACGTAAATCTTCTCTTGCTGGTCGCGGGACCAGGCAAGGTCAATACGGGTCAGCAAACCTTCTTTCACATAGCGCTGCCACTCCACCTGATAGAGGAAATCCTCGGTAAAATGCGGATTACCGAACAGCAGCCAGTTTTTGCCGGTTGCCCCCTGGGCATCGCGCTCCTGCATAAAGGCGCGGAACGGTGCGATACCGGTGCCGGGGCCAATCATAATGACCGGCGTTTCCGGATTCGCGGGCAGGCGGAAATTGTCGTTGTGTTCGATAAACACCCGCACTTCGCCATCTTCTTCCACCCGGTCGGCCAGGAAGCCGGAAGCGCCGCCGCTACGGGCACGCCCTTCAACCTCGTAGCGCACCACGCCAACGGTGATATGCACTTCGTTTTCCACCTCGGCCTGGGACGAAGCTATGGAGTACAGGCGCGGCGTCAGCGGGCGCAGTAACCCGATAAGCTGCTGAGCCTCCAGTTGGGCCGGAGCGAAGCGCGCCATATCGACTATCGGCGTGGTAGCCGCATAGTGGTGCAGCTTATCGCGATCGCCCACCAGCTCCAGCAGCGCGTCATTACGGGTCAGGGTGGCGTATTTTTCTACGATGCCCGCGGTATTCACCGTCAGCTCGAAATGCCACTGTAGCGCTTCGCTGAGCGCCAGAGATTCACCGTTCACCTCAACGATCTCATCGCCCTTCAGCCACAGCAGCTCGAGGAGCTCCTGCACCAGCGCCGGGTCGTTCTGATACCAGACGCCCAGCGCGTCTCCCGGTTGATAGCGCAGGCCGGAATCGCCAAGATCGATCTCCAGGTGGCGCACGTCTTTATCAGAGCCGCGCCCCGTAATTTTCTGGTTCACGGCAAGCGATGCCGCAAACGGCGCCTCTTTAGTCCATGGCGTGGTGACAATTTCACTCACCGCACCGGCAACGGCGCCAGGAGCCGGGGCTCCCTGAGGCGCTTTCGCCTTCAGGATTTCGGTAATACGCTGGCGCCAGTTTTCCGCCGCCGCCTGAAACTCTACGTCGGCATCCACGCGATCCAGCAGCCGTTCCGCGCCCAGCTCCGCCAGGCGGGCGTCGAAATCCTTACCCGACTGGCAGAAGAACTCATAGGAGGTATCCCCCAGGCCAAATACCGCGAAGGCGGTGTCCGTCAGCTTCGGCGCCTTCTTCGAAAACAGATACTTATGCAGCGCGACCGCCTCTTCCGGCGGCTCCCCTTCCCCCTGAGTGGAGGCAACCAGCACCAGCAGTTTTTCCTGGGCTATCTGTTTGAATTTATAGTCGCCGGCGTTGACCAGGTTGACGTTCAGCTTCGCCGCCAGCAGGTCGTCGCGCAGCTGCTCGGCCACCCGCCGGGCGTTACCGGTCTGGGAAGCCGAAATCAGGGTGATCGCCGCCGCTTGCGGTGCTGGAGCCCCCCCAACGGTTGCGCCAGGCTGTTGATTTACCATCCCCCAGAAGTAGCCGGAAAGCCATGCCAGCTGGGTGGGAGAGAAGTCCGTGGTCGCCGCCTGGAGGCGCGCCAGCTGTTCCGGCGTTAACGGAAGCAGCGAAGTGGGAGGAGCCTGAGTCGTCATGCGTCGTTATGTTCCAGTATGCTAAAAGCGTTCACCCGCCCCGGAATGCCAGATTAGTGCGACCAAACGGCGCATCAGGTGTCCTGGCCCCTGCGGGCGAAAACAGAAGTGAAAGTAAGGTTAACGGCGGGGGTAATAACAATTAAAGAAGGGATGGAAATAATTAATAACCAAATCGCCTAACCGCTTTTTATGTTATTGATTAACGTAAAAACAGATTTGTTAACCAATTGATTTATATGTTAAACATAAGTTTCATCACCTGAAAAGGGCGAAACTTGCGCAAAGCGGGTTTTAGTTAATGCCAAAAAAAATCATTTCCGGTACTATGCGGCGGTTTTTTGTCACACCGAGGCCTGCACATGTCAACCACCCTGTTTAAAGAGTTCACCTTCGAAGCCGCACACCGGCTGCCCCACGTGCCGGAAGGCCACAAGTGCGGGCGCCTGCATGGCCACTCCTTTATGGTGCGCCTGGAAGTGACCGGCGAAGTGGATCCCCATACTGGTTGGGTCATCGACTTTGCCGAGCTGAAAGCGGCGTTTAAGCCCACCTGGGAGCGCCTGGATCACCACTATCTTAACGATATTCCGGGGCTGGAAAATCCCACCAGCGAAGTGCTGGCCCGCTGGATCTGGCAGCAGATTAAGCCGCAACTGCCGCTGCTGAGCGCGGTTCAGGTAAAAGAGACCTGCACGGCGGGTTGCGTCTACCGGGGCGAGTAATCGCCGGCCCTCTCCCCAAAGGGGAGAGGGGGAAAAAGGGCTCCCACACAATCCTTATCTCCAAAGGGAAGAGGGTGCTCAGATCTATTTAAACCTGAATCAGGCGATATTCAGATACTTATGTGTCTGCATCGACAGCCGCCAGTTGCGGGCGATGCAGGTTTCGATGCACAGGCGGGTCGCCTCTTCTTTCTGGCTGATGGGCTGTAGCGCGATGATGCGCGCCTTTTCATCGTCCAGCGTCTCCAGCAGTTCGTCGAGCGCTTCAATGTCACGTACCCGTCCGACCGGGTGTTTGATCTCATCGGCGCGCTGGAGCGCCTGCGACAGCACATCATAACCGCCGCGCATATTCACCTTTGGCGATACCGTCACCCAGGTGTCCGGCGTGCAGCGTACTTCGTGAGTGCCGCTGGTCTCTATCTGGCAGCGGAATCCCTGGCTTTCCAGCCCTTCGGTCAGAGCGGTCAGATCGTGGATACAGGGTTCACCGCCGGTGATCACCACGTGGCGCGCGCTGTAACCCTGGCGCTGAATAATCGCCAGCAGATCCTCAACGCCAGCCGCCCCCCATTTGTCGCTCTCGCGGGTTTTGGCCATAATGCTGAACATCGACACTTCCCGATCGGCGAGCTTTTCCCACGTATGTTTGGTATCGCACCACGGGCAGCCGACCGGGCATCCCTGTAGCCGGATAAAGATAGCCGGCACGCCGGTAAAGTAGCCTTCGCCCTGGAGCGTCTGGAACATCTCGTTAATCGGGTACTGCATAATCATCTCTGTCGCGTGAAGGAAACGCCGATTATCGCAAATTCTCGGCTCCGGGTCATTCACGGACAGTGTGCGCTTATGGCTGCGGCAAAACGTTTGGTAATCTGCTGCGGGCGGGTAATGGCGCCGCCAACCACCACGGCATGGGCGCCCAGCGCCAGGCAGCGGGCGGCCAGCTCCGGGGTTTCCACATTGCCTTCGGCAATCACCGGAATGGTCACCGCAGCAACCAGTTCAGCCAGAAAACGGCAATCCTGCTCTGGCAGTTTGTGGCCTTTGGTCTCTTCCGTGTAGCCATAAAGCGTGGGGCCAACGCAGTCGAAGCCGAGCGCTTCGGCGGTTTTCGCTTCATCCAGGGTGGAAACATCTGCCATCAACAGTTGCCCGGGGTAGCGCTGGCGAATCTGCGCTACCAGCGTCGCCAGGCTCTGACCGCCGGGGCGCGGGCGGGCGGTGGCATCCAGCGCGATGATTTCCGGCGCTACCGTCATCAGTTCATCCACCTCTCTCAGGGTCGCGGTGATAAACACCTCGCTTCCGGGGTAATCACGCTTGATGATGCCAATAACCGGCAGCGCCACCTGCTGGCGGATGGCCGCAATATCCGCCACACTGTTGGCGCGAATTCCGGCGGCTCCTCCCTGCTCTGCCGCCAGCGCCATACGCGACATAATAAAGGGACTATGTAACGGCTCGTCTTCCAGCGCCTGGCAGGAGACAATCAGCTGGCCATTCAGGCCGTTCAGTAACGTATTCATCAGGCTAAAATCTCTTCTACTTCATTTCTGATAATGGTGACGTGCGGGCCATAGACCACCTGCACGCCGTTGCCGCGCAAAATCACACCGTGGGCGCCGGTCGCTTTTAGCGCCGCCTCGTCCACTTTGGCTGCATCCTTTACCGTCACGCGTAAGCGAGTAGCGCAGCAGTCCACCTCTTCCAGGTTATCCCTCCCCCCCAGTCCGGTCACAATGGCCTGAGCCCGTTCGCCCCGGACGAACTCACTCTGATCCACGCCCTCTTTCTCCCTGCCCGGGGTGGCGAAACCGAAACGGACAATGGCGAAGCGGAAGATAAAGTAGTAGAGGAAGAACCAGGGAACACCGACCAAGGGCACGTACATCCAGTGGGTTTTCGCCTCGCCCTGCAGCACGCCGAACAGCATGAAGTCGATAAAACCGCCGGAGAACGTCTGGCCGATGGTGATGTGCAGAATATGGGCCAGCATAAAGGCCAGGCCATCGAACAGGGCATGGATAACGTAAAGCGCCGGGGCCACAAACAGGAACGAGAACTCGACAGGCTCGGTAATGCCGGTCAGGAATGAGGTCAGCGCCGCCGAAAGCAACAGACCGGCCACACGCTTTTTATTTTCGGGTTTCGCCGTGTGGTACATCGCAAGGCAGGCTCCCAGCAGCCCGAACATCATGGTGATAAAACGCCCGGACATAAAACGCGAAGTCCCGACATAAAACTGCTGAGTCGCGGGATCGCCCAGTTGGGCAAAGAAGATGCGCTGCGTGCCTTCCACCAGTTGGCCGTTAATTATCTCGCTGCCGCCCAGAGCCGTAGTCCAGAAGGGCAAATAGAAGATATGATGCAGACCGAAGGGGCCCAGCATGCGCAGAATAAAGCCATACAGGAAGGTACCCAGATAACCGGTGGCATCCACCAGCCCGCCCAGCCCGAAAATCAGCGCCTGAAAATGGGGCCAGATAACGGTCATCAGGGCCCCCACCACAATGGCGGCCAGAGAGCTGACGATGGGGACGAAGCGCGAACCGCCGAAAAAGCCCAGAAACTGCGGCAGCGCAATATTGCGAAAGCGATGATGCAGCATACAGGTCACCAGGCCGATAACCACCCCGCCAAAGACGCCGGTTTCCAGAGTCTGAATGCCCAGCGTCATTCCCTGCCCTACCGCGCCAGGGTTATCCTGCGCCAGGGTGCCGGTCAGAATCAGCAGGGCATTAATAGTGGCGTTCATCACCAGAAACGCCAGCAGCGCCGATAGCCCGGCGGTGCCTTTATCGCTCTTCGCAAGCCCCACCGCTACGCCCACCGCAAACAGCACCGACAGATTGGCAAACACGATGGCGCCAGCGCTGCTCATAATGGTGAATATCGCCTGCAGCCAGTCGACGTTCAGGAAAGGATACGCCGTGATGGTGTTGGGGTTAGAGAGCGCGCCGCCAATCCCCAACAGCAGCCCCGCCGCCGGTAGCACGGCAATCGGCAACATAAAGGATTTGCCAAAGCGCTGCGCTTTTTCGAACCAGCCTCCCGATGAGGCGCCGCTGAATAGAGACATAAGGTTTCTCCCTGCTGAGCAAGGTGAAAATTATTACCACATAAAAATAATTAACTGAAAATTACCACCAAAAGTCGGGAGACGGATCATACTTTTTTAAAATGACTGGCGTCAGCGCCCCGCTTTCCGCCACACTAACCGGTAGCAAAACGCATTAAGGAACTTGCATGTCACAACATGAAAACCTGCTGCTCAGGCTGCGGCAGAGCGTATCCGGATACAGCCCAACCCAGCAGAAGCTGGGAGAGTTCGTGTTAAACGCCCCCGCCAGCGTGCTCTACCTGACCATTACCGAGCTGGCGCGGGAAAGCGAAACCAGCGAAGCAAGCGTCACCCGGCTGTGCCGGACGCTGGGATGCAAAGGCTATAACGAATTTAAAATGGCGCTGGCGTTGGATATTCAGCACCAGACCACACCGCGCCAGGCGGGAGATGCGATAGATCGAGTGGTGGAAGAGTCAGTACAGGCGCTACAGGATACGGCGAAACTACTGGATCGCCAGATGCTGAAAGCGGCGGCGCAGGCGCTGCATCAGGCGCGTTCGGTGCAGATATACGGCGTTGCGGCAAGCGCTATCCCCGGAGATTATCTTCAGTATAAGCTGCTGCGCTTCGGCAAAAGCGCGCAACAGTACAGCGATATGCATCGCGCGGCGATGAGCGCGGCAACGCTCAACCAGGAAGACTTAGCAGTGGCGATCTCCAGTTCGGGATCCACCCGCGATCTGCTGCACGTGGTGAAGCTGGCCCGCAAGCGCGGCGTGAAGGTGCTGGCGCTCAGTAACACCCCTTCCAGCCCGCTGGCGTCGTTAAGCGATATTCTGCTGGTGGCGGCCAAGCCAGAAAGTCCGCTAAGCGGCGGCGCGTTGAACGCCAAAATCAGCGTAATGCTGCTGGTAGAACTGCTGGCGATGTCCCTTATCGCCATTGATGAGCACTATGCCGAGCTCAGCCAGCAAACGGCCAGCGCAACGCTGCCACTGCTGCTGTAAAGCGGCGGGCATCGCATATTAGCGTGAGCCTGATTTTGAATGAATATGATGTGTCGGAGAAGATTCCGTTCACCTTAGGGTGATTTTTAATATGTGAATACCGGCGCCGGTGAACGTGTCAGGGGCTCAAATGCCGCCCCTGACAACCCGGCTTTCCGACGTAAAAATCGCCCTTCGGGTGCCCTCCGCTAATTCCCGTCCGCCGGACGGGTCGGGTATAACGGCACGTCCGTGTGCCGTATACCCTCAGCCAGACGCCCTGTCTGGCTGACCCTGGCAACCGCGAACGCTCCGGCGATTTTTAGGTCGGGAGTGTCACCATCTTTACTCTTCTGCCCTTGTATTTACAGAAAGGGATAGCGCTAGTCACATTCAGGCAACCCGACTGAAGCGATGAGGGGGTTATGTCCCGGCTTAAAAAATGCCGAAGCGTTCACGGAGGGCCGGAGGAGTGACAGGGAAGTCATGACAGGGCGAGGTCGCCAGGGACGGCGACTCTCGCCCGTGCCGATAAGCCCGACGGGAATTAGCGCAGGGAACCGCGTCAGCGGCGTTTTTTACCGCCGGGGAGCCCGGGTCGCCAGGGGGGTGGCGACTGAGCCCCCCTGGCCCATTCACGTGTTCCGAATTAACAGAGAAGCACTTACTAAAAGTGAACGGAACTTTCTCCAACGTGTTCATATTCCATCCGTTTTCGAACACTCCTCGCTAATCCGCAACAAGCCATAAAAAAAGCCCCGGCAGTTTCCTGCCGGGGCCTTCAGAGATTAATTATTGCAGACGATTACGCCTGGCCTTTGATCTCTTTACGACCGTTGTACGGCGCTTTTTCGCCCAGCGCTTCTTCGATACGAATCAGCTGGTTGTACTTAGCAACGCGATCAGAACGGCTCATGGAACCAGTCTTGATCTGGCCAGCCGCAGTACCTACCGCGAGATCTGCGATGGTCGCATCTTCAGTTTCACCGGAACGGTGAGAGATAACGGCAGTGTAGCCAGCGTCTTTGGCCATCTTGATAGCCGCCAGGGTTTCGGTCAGAGAACCGATCTGGTTGAACTTGATCAGGATGGAGTTAGCGATGCCTTTCTCGATACCTTCTTTCAGGATCCTGGTGTTGGTCACGAACAGATCGTCGCCAACCAGCTGGATTTTGTCGCCCAGCACTTTGGTCTGGTAGGCAAAACCGTCCCAGTCAGACTCGTCCAGACCATCTTCAATGGAGACGATCGGGTACTGTTTGGTCAGATCGGACAGGAAGTGAGTGAACTCTTCAGAAGAGAACGCTTTGTTGCCTTCGCCAGCCAGAACGTATTTGCCGTCTTTGTAGAATTCAGACGCTGCGCAGTCCATCGCCAGGGTGATGTCTTTACCCAGCTCGTAGCCAGCCGCTTTAACCGCTTCAGCGATAACAGCCAGCGCTTCAGCGTTGGAGCCCAGGTTCGGCGCGTAGCCGCCTTCGTCGCCCACGGCGGTGTTCATACCCTTACCTTTCAGAACTTTGGCCAGGTGATGGAACACTTCGGAGCCCATACGGATAGCTTCTTTAACGGTCTTAGCGCCAACCGGCTGGATCATGAACTCCTGGATGTCGACGTTGTTATCCGCGTGCTCACCGCCGTTGATGATGTTCATCATCGGTACCGGCATGGAGTATTTACCCGGAGTGCCGTTCAGCTCAGCGATGTGCTCATACAGCGGCATGCCTTTAGAGGCTGCTGCGGCTTTAGCGTTAGCCAGGGAAACGGCCAGAATAGCGTTCGCACCGAACTGAGATTTGTTATCAGTGCCGTCCAGATCGATCATGATTTTATCGATGCCAGCCTGGTCTTTAGCGTCTTTGCCAAGCACAGCCTGAGCGATCGGACCGTTAACTGCGGCAACGGCTTTGGTTACGCCTTTGCCCAGGAAACGGGATTTGTCGCCATCGCGCAGTTCCAGCGCTTCGCGGGAACCGGTAGAAGCACCCGACGGGGCAGCAGCCATACCAACGAAACCGCCTTCCAGATGAACTTCGGCTTCAACAGTCGGGTTACCGCGAGAGTCGATGATTTCGCGGCCGATGACCTTAACGATTTTGGACATTAGGTTTTCCTCAAGTCACTGGTTAAACTAAAAAATCCGAACCAGCAGCGCGTATTTCCTTTCCGGTATGGAAATCGGCAATGCCGCGCTGCCATCAATTACGGTTACTTCTCCTGGCGCTTTTGGTACTCGCCGGCTGCTTTCACAAAGCCGCTAAACAGCGGGTGCCCGTCGCGCGGGGTGGAAGTAAATTCCGGGTGGAACTGACAGGCCACGAACCACGGATGATCCGGCACCTCGACGATCTCGACTAACTGATCGTCCCCGGAACGGCCTGCCACACGCAGGCCGGCTGCTTCAATCTGCTTCAACAGCATGTTGTTGACTTCATAACGGTGACGGTGGCGCTCAACGATGGTCGGCTCACCGTACAGCTGGCGCACCAGGCTGTCATCAGTAAGCTGGCACTGCTGCGCGCCAAGGCGCATGGTGCCTCCCAGATCGCTCTTCTCGGAGCGGACTTCCACGTTACCGTTCTCATCACGCCACTCGGTGATCAGCGCCACGACCGGGTACTTACAGTCTGGCACAAATTCGGTGGAGTTGGCGTTTTCCATACCCGCTACGTTACGGGCGTAATCAATCAACGCTACCTGCATACCCAGGCAAATGCCTAGGTACGGAATTTTATGCTCGCGCGCATAGCGCGCGGTGGCGATCTTGCCTTCCACGCCGCGGTATCCAAAACCGCCCGGAATCAGAATCGCGTCCAGGTCTTTCAGAATCTCTACGCCGCGGGTCTCAACATCCTGAGAATCGATAAGCTTGATATTCACCGTCAGACGATTCTTCAGCCCGCCATGTTTCAGCGCTTCGATAACCGACTTATAGGCATCCGGCAGCTCGATGTACTTACCCACCATTCCGATAGTGACTTCGCCCGACGGATTGGCTTCTTCGTACAGCACCTGCTCCCATTCGGCGAGATCGGCTTCCGGACAATCGATGCTGAATCGTTTACAAATATAATCGTCCAGGCCCTGGGATTTCAACAGGCCAGGGATTTTATAAATGGAATCGACGTCTTTCAGAGAGATAACCGCCTTCTCCGGCACGTTACAGAACAGCGCGATTTTAGCGCGTTCATTGGCCGGAATAGCGCGGTCGGAACGGCAGATCAGCATATCCGGCTGGATACCGATAGAGAGCAGCTCTTTGACCGAGTGCTGAGTCGGCTTGGTTTTCACTTCTCCTGCGGCGGCCATGTAAGGCACCAGGGTCAGGTGCATATAGAGCGTGTGCTCGCGGCCCACTTCTACCGCCATCTGACGAATCGCTTCCAGGAATGGCAGGGATTCGATATCACCTACGGTTCCGCCGATCTCAACCAGCACCACATCGTGGCCTTCGCCGCCTTCGATGATGCGCTCTTTGATGGCATTGGTGATATGGGGAATAACCTGAACGGTGGCGCCCAGATAATCGCCGCGACGCTCTTTACGCAGCACATCGGAATAGATTCGACCTGTGGTGAAGTTGTTGCGGCGCGTCATTCGGGTACGGATGAAGCGCTCATAGTGCCCCAGGTCCAGATCGGTTTCGGCGCCGTCTTCAGTCACGAACACTTCCCCGTGTTGAATCGGGCTCATGGTGCCTGGATCGATATTGATATAGGGATCCAGTTTCATGATGGTCACGTTAAGGCCACGGGCTTCAAGAATGGCTGCGAGGGAGGCTGCGGCAATGCCTTTACCCAGAGAGGATACGACCCCGCCGGTCACAAAAATATAGTTCGTTGTCATGCTGAACCTGAGAAGTTAGGTTTAAAGACGATGGAATAACCAGGACGGGAAAGTAGTATACCCGATTCGTATGGGTCCCACAAACATTCCTTCTCCAGGCTCCAGCCATTCATCCGGCCGCCGCAGGGCATAGAAAATAGCGACCGGGCAGGAAATGTTTTTGATGTAAATCAATAGCTTGTTAATTAAAATTTTCGCCAGACGGGCTCCTGGTAAAAAAAGTCGTTAAATATCATATTCCTGACGTTTAACCTGCTGCCAGGCCGCTTCCATTTGGGAAAGTGTCGCTTTGTGCATCTCCAGCCCCTGCTCAGCAATTATCTGCTCCACCTGACGAAAGCGGCGCTCGAATTTGCGGTTAGCCTGGGCCAGCGCCATCTCGGCTTTGGCGCCAAGATGGCGGGAAAGATTCACCGTCGCGAACAGCAGATCGCCGATCTCCTCTTCCAGCTTCGCCGGATCCACCACCGCCTGCTGCGCTTCGTGCATCACTTCATCCAGCTCTTCATGCACCTTATCGACCACCGGCCCCAGGGTGTCCCAGTCAAAGCCCACGGCAGCGACCCGTTTCTGAATTTTATGGGCGCGCATCAGCGCCGGCAAGGTTTCCGGCACGTCGTCCAGCGCCGAATGCTGCGCCTTCTGCGCCCGCTCTTCGCGCTTGGTCTGCTCCCAGTTGTGAGCGATGGCCGCGCTGTCGTTCAACGCCTTGTCGCCAAAGATATGGGGGTGACGGCGCTCCAGCTTATCGCTGATGGCGGCGCAGATATCCTCAAAGTCGAAAAGCTCCTGTTCGCTGGCCATTCGGGCGTAAAACACCACCTGAAACAGCAGATCGCCAAGTTCGCCGCGCAGAGCGTCAAAATCCTCACGCTGGATAGCGTCCAGCACCTCGTAAGTCTCTTCCAGAGTGTAGGGGGCGATAGAAGTGAAGGTCTGGACTTTATCCCACGGACAGCCGGTTTCCGGGTCGCGCAGGCGCTGCATAATGTTGAGTAGTCGGTCGATTTGCGTCATCGGGTGTCCTTGTAAGAAATATATCCCCTCACCCCGGCCCTCTCCCAAAGGGAGAGGGGGAAATATTACGGGGCGTCAGCCTCCGGGGAGGGAAAAGTATTATGTTATCCGCCGTGCAGGCGTCGGGCGTCGATCACGTCCGGTAGCTGGTTAAGCCGGGCCAGAACCCGTCCTAACACCTGCAGGTTATAGATTTCGATATTCATATCGATGGTCGCCAACTGCTGTTTGGTATCGCTACGGCTGGTCACCCCCAACACGTTCACCTTCTCGTTAGCCAGAATGGTGGTGATATCGCGCAACAGCCCACTGCGATCGTTGGCGGTAACCCGTACCACCAGCGAATAGCCTGCGGAGTAGCTTTCCCCCCATACCGCATCAACGATGCGTTCCGGCGCGTGAGCCCGCAGTTCGGTCAACTGGTCGCAATCCGCGCGATGGATGGAAATACCACGCCCCTGGGTAATAAAGCCGACGATCTCATCACCCGGAATCGGCTGGCAGCAACGGGCAATGTGGTGCATCAGATTGCCCACCCCTTCCACTACCACCCGGCCGTCGTCCCGGCGCCGGTTCTGGCCATGAGGCGCATAGCTCTTCTGCTGCAGCTGACGCAGGGCCTCGGCATCCTGCTCTTCGGCGCTCGGCTGATTAAACTGCGCCTGCAGGAAGTTCACCATCTGGTTAAGGCGGATGTCACCGCCGCCGATAGCCGCCAGCAGCTCATCGAGCTCGTTAAAGTTGTAGCGCGGCAGCAGCAGTTTTTCCGCCTCGCGCAGCCCAATGCCCAGATGGGTCAGTTCATCATCCAGAATCTGACGACCGGCCAGGATATTTTTGTCACGATCCTGCTTACGGAACCAGGCGTGGATCTTGGAACGGCCGCGGCTGGTCGTGACATACCCCAGATTCGGGTTCAGCCAGTCGCGGCTCGGGTTGGGCTGCTTCTGGGTGATAATCTCTACCTGATCGCCCATCTGTAGCTGATAGGTAAAGGGAACGATACGCCCGCCGATTTTGGCGCCTATGCAGCGGTGCCCCACATCGCTGTGGATGTGGTAAGCGAAGTCGAGCGGCGTAGAGCCAGCCGGCAGGTCAACCACATCGCCTTTCGGGGTAAAGACATACACCCGGTCATCGAAGACCTGGCTACGGACTTCGTCCAGCATTTCGCCGGAGTCGGACATCTCTTCCTGCCAGGCAATCAGCTTACGCAGCCACGCAATGCGATCCTCATAGCCGGAACGCCCACCGCTGACGGCCCCCTCTTTGTATTTCCAGTGGGCCGCCACCCCCAGTTCCGCCTCTTCGTGCATCTGACGGGTGCGGATCTGAATTTCCACCGTTTTGCCTTCCGGCCCCAGCACCACCGTATGGATCGACTGATAGCCGTTCGGCTTCGGGTTAGCGACATAGTCGTCGAATTCATCAGGCAGATGGCGCCACAGCGTGTGGACGATACCCAGCGCCGCATAGCAGTCCTGTAAGCGATCGGCCACGATACGCACCGCCCGCACGTCGAACAGCTCGTCGAACGCCAGACGTTTTTTCTGCATCTTGCGCCAGATACTGTAGATATGCTTGGGGCGACCGTACACTTCGGCCTTGACCCCTTCCTGCTTGATGGTTTCCCGCAGGCGGGTTACAAATTCGTCGATATAGCGTTCGCGGTCGATGCGCCGCTCGTGCAGCAGCTTCGCGATGCTTTTGTATTCTGCCGGGTGCAGATAGCGGAAGCAGTAGTCCTCCAGCTCCCACTTAAGCTGGCCGATGCCCAGCCGGTTAGCCAGCGGCGCATAGATATTGGTGCACTCTTTAGCCGCCAGAACCCGTTCGTCTTCCGGCGCATCCTTCACTTCACGCAGATGGGCGATACGCTCCGCCAGCTTGATCACCACACAGCGGAAATCATCCACCATCGCCAGCAGCATACGCCGCACATTATCCACCTGCTCGGACGAAATAGCGTCATCGGTATGGGTGGCTTTCAACTGTCGAATGGCGTCCATATCGCGCACGCCGTGAATCAGATGCACCACCTGCTGGCCCATACTTTCCAGCAGTACCTCTTCCGTCACCGCTCCGCTGTCGGCCAGCGGGAACAGCAGCGCGGCCCGCAGGGTATCGATATCCATGCTCAGCGTGGAGAGGATCTCAACCATCTCCACGCCGCGCCACAGCAGCAGCTCCGCCTGAGGGTGCCCCTGGGTTTGCCGCTCACAATAATGCCAGGTTTCGGCCAGGTGCTCACAAGACTGCGGGCTGATTCCCAGACTCGCTACCCATTTATCCGGGGCGAATTCGCCAGCTTTATTGAGATGTGCACTTCTTACCGCAACCATTATCCTCTCCTTTTGCGCCCGAAGGGCTACCGCCATAACGCGGCCTTGCATAACGCAGACGTTTAACGTCGTTCAAATAGCGCCATTGACTCCAGGTGCCCCGTATGGGGAAACATATCCAGCATCGCAAGCCTGGTGAGACGATAACCGGTCTCGCACAGCGCCGCGCCGTCGCGCATCAGGGTGCTGGGATTACAGGAAACATAAACCACCCGCTCGGGAGCGAGGCGGCCAATCTGCGCGATGACGCCCGCGGCGCCAGCCCGGGCCGGATCGAGCAGAATTTTATCCACGCCGTCGGCAGCCCAGGGCTGCCGGGTAACATCCTGCTCCAGGTTTTCGTGCCAGAATGTTACGTTGTTTAAATGATTATAAGCGGCGTTCTCACGGCCTTTTTCCACCAACGCCGGAACGCCTTCCACGCCCACTACCTGACCTGCGCGCAGCGCCATCGGTAGGGTAAAATTGCCCATGCCACAGAACAGATCGAGCACCCGGTCGCTACCGGACAGTGTGAGCCACTCAATGGCTCGCGCCACCATCTGCTGATTGACGCCGTCGTTCACCTGGATGAAGTCACGCGGACTGAACATTAAGCGTAGACCGTCAGACTGATACCAGGGGGCCTCACCGCACAGCTGTTCCAGGATATCATTCTGCCCCGCCAGAAACAGGGCAAGATTCTGTGAATGCGAAAAGCATTCCAGATTTTTCCTGTCCGCCGCGCTAAGCGGCGCCAGATGGCGTAAAACCAGCAACGGGCCGTTATCCGCCAGCACCAGCTCGGCATGCCCCAGCTTGCTTACCCCCTGCAACCCGGATAAGCAAACGTGCAGTGGCTCCAGCAGCGCCTCAAGCTGGGGCGCCAGAACGGGGCACTGGCGGATGTCTACCAGTTTGTCGGACGCCGCCTGACGAAAGCCCATCTGCAGCCCCTGCGCCGAATATTTCAGGCCAAGGCGCGCCCGACGCCGGTAGCCCCAGGGCTCGCCGCTAATAATTTCATCAACGTCGCGCTTCATCATACGCCCCAGCGCGGCAGCCTTACTGCGCTGCTGTAGGGCGATGCTGGCGTGCTGCTGCTGGCAGCCGCCGCAGACGCCAAAATGCGGGCAGCGCGGCGTCGCCCGGTCGGGGCTTGAGTTCATTCGCCGCTTAACCTGACCGTGGCTATAATTGCGCTTCTCCTCACGAAGCTCGGCCTCTACACGCTCTCCTGGCAGGGCGCCGCTGATAAATAACGTCTTCCCCTGGTGGCGCGCCACGCCCTGGCCGAAAGAATCCAGGGCATTAACATCCACGGTTATGATCTTACGCGTCGTCACGCGTCGCTTTGCAGAGTAGAATTGCGCCATTACGAGTGTGTAGTACCTTTTTACTATTTTCTTAATTGTCCCATATCGGAACCCCATGACCAACTACAGCCTGCGGGCACGCATGATGATTCTGATTCTGGCGCCTACCGTGCTTATCGGTCTGCTGCTCAGCGTCTTTTTCGTGGTTCACCGCTATAACGATCTGCAGCGTCAACTGGAAGGCGCGGGCGCCAGTATCATCGAGCCCCTCGCCGTCTCCAGCGAGTATGGCATGAGCTTCCACAACCGGGAGTCAATCCGCCAGTTGGTCAGCGTGCTGCATCGCCGCCATTCCGATATCGTGCGCGGTATTTCAGTCTACGACGAAAATAACCGACTGTTTGTGACCTCGAATTATCAGCTCGATCACTCTCTGCTGAGGCTGCCGGAAGGGGCACCCCAGCCCAGAAAGCTGACGGTCACCCGGCGCGGCGACGATATTATTCTGCGCACGCCCATCATTTCCGAACGCTACTCGCCGGATGAATCGGAGATAACCGAAGCCAAACCCGCCAACAATATGCTGGGCTATGTGGCGCTGGAACTGGATCTCCGTTCGGTGCGCCTGCAGCAGTATAAGGAAATTCTCACTTCAACCCTACTGGTGTTGCTCTGTATGGGTATCGCCATGATCTTCGCCTGGCGACTCATGCGTGATGTAACCGGCCCTATCCGCAATATGGTGAACACCGTTGACCGTATTCGCCGCGGCCAGCTCGACAGCCGGGTGGAAGGCTTTATGCTAGGCGAACTCGATATGCTGAAAAACGGCATTAACGCCATGGCGATGTCTTTGACGGCTTACCATGAAGAGATGCAGCATAATGTCGACCAGGCCACTTCCGATCTGCGGGAAACCCTGGAACAGATGGAGATTCAGAACGTCGAACTGGATCTGGCGAAAAAGCGCGCTCAGGAAGCGGCCCGCATTAAATCAGAGTTCCTGGCCAATATGTCCCACGAGTTGCGCACGCCGCTCAATGGCGTTATCGGCTTTACCCGGCTGACGCTAAAAACCGATCTGTCCGGCACCCAGCGCGACCACCTGAATACCATTGAGCGTTCGGCCAATAATCTGCTGAATATTATTAACGACGTACTCGACTTTTCTAAACTGGAAGCCGGTAAGCTTATTCTGGAAAGCATCCCTTTCCTGTTGCGCGGTACGCTGGATGAAACCGTGACGCTACTGGCTCACGCCGCCCACGATAAAGGGCTGGAGCTGACGCTGGATATCGGCAGCAATGTCCCTGATAACGTGATTGGCGACCCGCTGCGTCTGCAGCAGATTCTGACTAATCTGGTGGGTAACGCCATTAAGTTTACCGAGAGCGGCAATATCGACCTGGTGGTGGAGCAGCGCGCCATGGGTAATAACAAGCTGCAAATCGAGGTACAGATTCGCGATACCGGAATCGGTATTCCGGAAAAAGATCAGTCGCGGCTGTTCCAGGCCTTTCGCCAGGCCGACGCCAGTATCTCCCGACGCCACGGCGGTACCGGGTTGGGGCTGGCCATTACCCAAAGGCTGGTGCGCGAAATGGGCGGCGATATTTCGTTCCACAGTCAGCCGGGACGCGGATCCACCTTCTGGTTCCATATCAATCTGGATTTGAATCCCAACGCCGTACCGGATGGCACAACGCTGACCGTACTGGCCGGTAAGCACCTCGCTTACATTGAACCCAATACCGCCGCTGCCCAGGGAACTCTGGATATGCTGGCCAGTACGCCGCTACAGGTGACCTGGGGCGCCACGCTCAGCGATCTGCCGGAAAAACAGTATGATTTTATGCTGATTGGGGTTCCGGTTACCGATCGCAAACCGCTTTCAATGGAGGATAGCTGGCTTGTCAGCGCGGCCCGCATGTCTTCCTGCCTGATCCTCGCCCTGCCCTGCCACGCGCTGATTAACGCCGAACAGCTAAAACAGGGCGGTGCTTCGGCCTGTATGATTAAGCCTGTCACTCAGACCCGACTGATGCCGCTGTTGCTGGAGCATCACAGCGAGCTGATACCGCCTGCCAGCGCCATTCGCGACGACGTACGACTGCCGATGACGGTGATGGCCGTGGACGATAACCCGGCCAACCTGAAGCTTATCGGCGCGCTGTTGGAAGACCGGGTGCGCCATGTCGTGCTATGCGAAAGCGGTACCGCCGCCATTGAGCAGGCGCGCCTGATGGGCTTCGACCTGGTGCTGATGGATATCCAGATGCCAGGAATGGATGGCATCCGCGCCTGTGAACTGATTCGCCAGATCCCCCAGCATAATAAAACGCCGGTTATCGCCGTTACCGCCCACGCCATGGCGGGCCAGAAAGAAAAGCTGCTGAGCGCCGGGATGAACGATTATCTGGCAAAGCCTATCGATGAAGAGAAGCTGTGTGCCCTGTTGCAGCGCTATCAACCCGGCGCCAGGCTGCCTCAGCCGCTTGCCAAAGAGCAGATGCCTGAAAGCGACCCCAACGCCACTCTGGACTGGTCGCTGGCGCTGCGTCAGGCGGCCAACAAGACGGATCTGGCCCATGAAATGCTGAGTATGCTGCTGTCGTTTCTGCCGGAAGTGCGTAATACCGTCGAGGCTCAACTGGCCGGGGAAGAGCCCGGCGGGCTTATCGACATCATCCATAAGCTGCACGGCAGTTGCAGCTACAGCGGCGTGCCGCGCCTGAAGAACCTCTGTTTCCTGCTGGAACAGCAGCTAGGCAGCGGCGCTGCGCCGCAACAGCTGGAACCCGAACTGCTGGAGCTGCTGGATGAGATGGATAATGTGACCAGAGAGGCCTGTCAGCGGTTGAAGTAGGTTTTTAGCCCTCCTTTCGGAGGGCTTATGGATACATGTAAACACTTTTCCGATCTCCCTGATACCTGGTCAGGTAATCGGGGAATATCTCGTCATTCGTTATCTGTCTGAGTGACGGGCAGAACGTGACACTACTCGATAAATTTTGCCCAAAAAACAGGCTGCTACAACTCCTAATACAACAGACAAAACTCCCATGAAGATCATCACGGACAGAAGAGGGTTTATCACCCCACCAAAGCTTGTCATAAAACCCAACCAGGCAAGATGTTCAGGGGAGAGGGTACGAAAGGCGATTTCAGGGATTACAAAAAAGAAAATGATCGCAACTATAACGTAACCTGTTGTTTTCTTTTTACTTCCCATCTTTAACCTTGCCCTTTCAACCCAGAACGATCAATTATATAACAAAGATGATACATCAAGGGGTGTAAGGTGTCACAAACCTATCTTCAGCTACAGATGCAATCTAAAAGGCAATTAGCGATAGAGCTGACAAACTCTATTAAAAGCATCCACGGAAATTTGGTCTCCACGATCAGCAGTGTGAAAATGGGTGGGCAGCGGCTTATCAACTACGGCTCATGCCTGATTCCGGATGAATACTATCGTAGCGCCTGTCGTGACATGATGAAGGAAGATGAACGTTTACTTCTGGCTGTCGGTGAAATCTATCATCGTCAGGATGTCGTTGTTGATATGATATCTATCTACTTCAGCAAAACTCTTAAAAGAATCGATAACACTAAGGCTAATGACCTGGCATCTTTTCTTCACGAAAAAATGGGGATAGTTGCCCACAAAGCAGCAAGTAAAGTCAGCAATATGGCTCTGGCAATTACCATCGCAAAATTTATTGTCAGCACGGGTGATTTTAAAGAAGCTCATATCAACATGGTAAATAAATTTGCTTCATGGTTTATTACGGGGACAACAATTTATTCAAAAGCCCAGTTAGCGGCCTCAGCAGCGAATAAGCTAAAACTCCAGGATCCAGAATACTACCAGTTATTATATAAAGAAAATCTTGAAATGCTTTATTATACCATTGAGCCATACATGTCAAAAATAATTTATCAAATACAATCTGGTGATAATAACCGGGAAAAAATAGCAGATGCTTTATATGAGATACTAAAAAAATGAAACGCCTGTTCCTTTGGTTATTGCAGTCTTTTTTTTATCTCATCCCTATTATAATAAGTATAATAGGGGCATATCTTATTGTCCGCTTTGTTCCTTTTTACCCGGGGCTTCTCACGGTGCTATGGGTCATCATCGTTGCATATCTCTATATCCGATACAGCAAGTGGGTTTAGCCATTAATCAGATGAGTGGTTGATGAAGTGATTTTCTCCGCCCGGGCGGAGAAAACCGATAACGAGGGAATCTCACCCCAGCCGCTGCCCCACCGCCAGAGCGGCAGCGATATTACGCGCCGTGGCGCGCAGATTCTCTGCGGCGTTATCCAGCGCCTCCTCCAGCGAACAGATGCTGTTAATGACGCTGAATACTGCATCAATACCGTGTTGATGCACCACGTCCACATCCGGGGCCAGGCTTCCGGCAATGGCGATTGTGGGTTTATTGTGGCGGCGGGCGACCTGCGCTACACCGAACGGTACCTTGCCCTGAACTGACTGGCTGTCGATGCGCCCTTCGCCGGTAATCACCAGATCTGCGTCACACACCTGCTGTTCCAGCTTCAGCGCACCGGTGACTATTTCCACCCCGGGGCGCAGCCTGGCGTCGCAGAAAGCGTACAGCGCCGCCCCCATTCCACCAGCCGCCCCACCGCCGGGCAGGTTTTGAATCTCCGTGCCCAACACCTGTCGCACCACCCGGGCAAAGTTTATCAGTGCTGCATCAAGCTGAACCACCATCTCCGGCGTCGCTCCCTTCTGGGGACCAAACACCGCCGAAGCCCCCTGTTCACCGGTTAAAGGGTTAGTGACATCGCAGGCCACATCGATATGGCAGTGCGCCAGTTCCGGGCGCAGGCCGCTGATATCAATGGCGCTTAATTGAGCCAGCGCTGCGCCGCCGCGTTCCAGCTCCCGCCCCTGCGCATCACGCAGACTGACGCCCAGCGCCTGTAGCATACCGGCGCCGCCGTCATTGGTGGCGCTTCCGCCGATACCGATAATGATGTGCTTCACACCAGATTCCAGCGCATGGCAAATCAGTTCGCCGGTACCCCAGGAAGTGGTGATTAACGGGTTGCGCTGCGCCATTGGCAGCAATTCCAGACCGCTGGCCGCCGCCATTTCGATAAAGGCGCAATCGCCATCCCCGGAAAGACCATAAAAAGCGGCCACCCGCTCCCCTAACGGCCCGGTGACGTCAAGCGCGACCCGCCGCCCGCCAGTGGCGGCAATCATCGCCTCAACGGTTCCTTCTCCGCCATCCGCCACCGGTAACCGAACATAATGCGCCCCGGGGAATATATCCCGAAATCCCTGCTCAATGCAGTCTGCCACTTCCAGCGCGCTCAGACTCTCTTTCCAGGAGTCGGGCGCAATAACGATCTTCATCGGCGCTCCTTATGCTCCACGCCCCGCCCGGGGCTCGGTACCCGGGTCATCACGACCCGGGCTATTCCTGCTTAACGCACCATACAGGGGCGTTTATTATCAAAGCGCCAGTCGGGGATCAGATACTGCATGGCCGCCGCGTCGTCGCGCGCGCCCAGCCCCTGCTTCTGATACAGCTCATGGGCCCGCATCACCTGGTCCATATCCAGTTCCACGCCCAGCCCCGGCATCTGAGGCACCTGTACCTTACCGCCTTTAATTTCCAGCGGCTGACGCGTCAGGCGCTGATTGCCTTCCTGCCAGATCCAGTGGGTGTCGATAGCGGTAATGTCGCCTGGCGCCGCAGCGGCCACATGGGTGAACATCGCCAGCGAAATATCGAAGTGGTTATTGGAGTGCGAACCCCAGGTCAGACCAAATTCGTGGCACATCTGAGCGACCCGAACCGAGCCCTGCATAGTCCAGAAATGGGGGTCGGCCAGCGGAATATCCACCGACTGGAGTGACAAAGTATGACCCATTTGCCGCCAGTCGGTAGCAATCATATTGGTGGCAGTGGGCAGACCGGTGGCGCGACGGAACTCGGCCATAATTTCGCGCCCGGAATAGCCCTGCTCGGCGCCACAGGGATCCTCGGCATACGCCAGCACGCCGCGCAACTGCTTACCCAGACGAATCGCCTCATCCAGCGACCAGGCGCCGTTAGGGTCGAGGGTAACCCGCGCCTCCGGGAAGCGGGCATGCAGCGCGGTCACAGCTTCAGCCTCTTCACTGCCCTCCAGCACCCCGCCCTTAAGTTTAAAGTCGTTAAAACCATATTTTTCGTAAGCGGCTTCGGCCAGACGCACCACCGCCTCCGGCGTCATCGCTTCTTCATGACGCAGGCGATACCAGTCGCAGCGCTCATCTGGCTGACTCTGGTAAGGCAAATCCGTACGTTTGCGATCCCCGACATAGAACAGATAGCCCAGCATTTCGACTTCATCGCGCTGCTGACCATCGCCCAGTAGAGTGGCCACGTTGACCCCAAGATGCTGGCCCAGCAGATCGAGCATAGCGGCTTCGATACCGGTCACCACGTGGATAGTGGTGCGGAGATCAAAGGTTTGCAGGCCCCGACCACCGGCATCGCGATCGGCAAAGGCGCGACGTATCGCGCTCAGCACATTGCGGTATTCTCCCAGGGTTTTACCACATACCAGCGCTGCGGCATCTTCCAGTGTCTTACGGATCTTCTCGCCGCCGGGAATTTCGCCCACTCCGGTATGCCCTGAATTATCTTTGATAATGACAATATTGCGGGTAAAAAACGGGCCGTGGGCGCCGCTCAGGTTCATCAGCATACTGTCGTGTCCGGCAACCGGAATCACCTGCATCTCCGTCACGACCGGCGTGGAATGGTGTATCGTCATTGTTGGTTTTCCTTCTTCGAATTATCCGCGACCGAAAGCGGGACGCCTGCGGTCAAATTTCCAGCCGGGCACCAGATACTGCATCGACTCCGCATCGTTACGCGCGCCGTCGGGCAGCGAGCAATAAAGCTGGTGCGCCTGCTCAATACGTTGCCAGTCCGGCTCAATGCCCAACCCCGGCCCCTGCGGTACGGTAATCTTGCCGCCGCGAATCTCCAGCGGCTCCCGGGTCAGGCGTGCTTCGCCCTCCTGCCAGATCCAGTGGGTATCGATGGCGGTGGGTTTGCCCGGCGCCGCTGCCCCTACATGGGTAAACATCGCCAGCGAAATATCAAAGTGGTTGTTGGAATGGCAGCCCCAGGTCAGCCCCCACTCATCGCACATCTGCGCCACTCGCACTGCACCGCTCAGAGTCCAGAAATGCGGATCGGCCAGCGGAATATCCACCGCGTTAAGCATGATGGCATGCCCCATCTCTCGCCAGTTAGTGGCGATCATATTGGTGGCGACCGGCAAACCGGTCGCCCGGCGGAATTCCGCCATCACTTCGCGCCCGGAGTAACCCTGCTCTGCGCCGCAGGGATCTTCGGCATAAGTCAGCACATCCTTCATATCACGACACAGCGCGATGGCTTCATCAAGGTGCCAGGCACCATTGGGATCGACCGTAATACGCGCATCGGGGAAGCATCGCTTAAGCTCCCGCGCTGCATCCAGCTCCTGCTCACCGGGCAGCACGCCCCCTTTCAGTTTGAAATCCTTAAAGCCATAGCGATCCTGGGCCGCCTGCGCCAGTTCAACGATAGCCCGTGCGTTCAGCGCCTCCTGATGGCGCAGATGATACCAGGAATGTCCACTGCGGCTTCCTTGTTGATAAGGCAGCGGCGTTTTCTGGCGATCGCCGATGTAGAACAGATAACCCAGCACCGTGACTTCATCGCGCTGACGCCCCGGCCCCAGCAGCTCGCAGACCGGCACATTCAGGGCTTTTCCCAGCAGATCCAGCAGCGCCGCTTCCAGCGCCGCCACCGCGTTAACCCGCAGTTCGAAGGTCCAGGCCCCCTGACCGAAAGCGTCGAAATCCGCAGACTGATTGCCCAGATGCACCTGTTGCACCAGTCGGTTCATTCGCGCCACCGGCTGGCCCACCACCAGCGGAATCGCCTGTTCCAGGGTGCGACGAATGGTTTCGCCGCCCGGCGCTTCCCCCAGCCCCACCTGGCCTGCGTTATCGGTCAGGGCCACAATGTTGCGGGTAAAGAACGGCGCATGGGCACCGCCGATATTCAGCAACATGCTGTCGTGCCCCGCAACCGGGATCACCCGCATCTCAGTGATAGTCGGGCTTGATGCTGTGCTCATGGGCTTCCTCCCGTTTTTTCGGTTTCAGTTCAATACGTTTGATATCGCCGACGATAAACAGGAAGCTGAAAATCGCGACCAGCGCGTGAATGCCCACATAAACCAGCGCACCGTTAAATGAGCCGGTGACGCCCACGATATAGCCGATAGCGATAGGCGTGACGATGCCCGACAGGTTGCCGCACATATTGAACAGACCGCCGCTCAGACCGCTAATTTCTTTAGGCGCGGTATCGGCCATGACCGCCCAGCCCAATGCGCCAATGCCTTTGCCAAAGAAGGCCGCAGCCATAAAGCCCACCACCATCCATTCAGCCTGAACGTAGTTACACATCACCATCGAGGTAGACAGCAGCATCCCGCAGACTATCGGCGTTTTACGGGCAATGTTCAGCGAACCGGTACGGCGCATCAGCCAGTCGGAAATCACCCCGCCCAGCACCCCGCCGATAAAGCCGCACACTGCCGGAACCGAGGCGATAAATCCCGCCTGCAGAATCGACATGCCGCGCGCCTGTACCAGATAAACGGGAAACCAGGTAATAAAGAAGTAGGTCAGCGCGTTGATACAATACTGGCCAAGGTAAACCCCCACCATCATTCGGGAGGTGAACAGCTGGCCTATCTGGCTCATCTTCTCGCGCAGGGAGGTTTGGGATTTGCCGCTCGCCTGGTCCATATTAACCAGCGCTCCGCCCGCTTCGATGTAGTCCAGCTCCTGTTTGTTGACCTTCGGATGCTCCGTTGGGTTATAGATGACCTTCAGCCAGATAAAGCTGATGATGATGCCTAAGCCCCCCATAAAGAAGAAGACGTGCTGCCAGCCCACCGCATGGGTCAGCCACCCCATAATCGGTGCAAAGATCACCGTGGCGAAATACTGAGCCGAGTTAAAAACAGCTACCGCAGTTCCACGCTCCTGGGCCGGAAACCAAGCGGCGACGATGCGGCTGTTACCCGGGAACGACGGCGCTTCCGCCAGCCCCACCAGGAAACGCAGCATAAACAGTGCCATCACGATGCCGAAGCCGTTAAAGATATCGACGAATCCCTGTAGCAGGGTGAACAGCGACCAGATAAAGATCGACCAGAAGTAAACCCGTTTCGATCCAAAGCGATCCAGTAACCAGCCGCCGGGAATCTGGCCTATCACATAGGCCCAGGAGAAGGCGGAAAAGATATACCCCATACCGACCGGATCCAGCCCGATATCGCGGGCCATTTCCGAACCGGCAATCGACAGCGTGGCGCGGTCCCCATAGTTAAACGAAGTGACGATAAACAACATCACCACTATCCAGTAGCGAGCATTAGTGCGCTTTCCAGCGACGCTCTCCGCCGTTTGATATGTACTCATTGTTGTACTCCTGAATAATAGCATTGAGCTACTTTTCATTCTGAACAGCACAACCTGTAGGGTAATCAGAATGGTTTATGCGTTACGGCGCCCGGGCTTTCCCTGTAATTCGGCGCTTATTTTTGAGCAGATTCACTCCTGCCTGGAAAAGTATAAAGAAAGGGGGAATGGCCTCTCACCGTGCAGCGCCACAAGATTCCGCGCCCTGTGGCGGTCGGTTTATGGCATCCGCACAACTGACTGGGCGTTGCTTCACGGAATGGCAAGGAATCGCCGGCGGCGGCGAAAAATCAGCGGGTTCGTTTGCAGAAAAAAGGAAAGCGCAACGGCGCAGGACGCGCCGTTTCTGAAAATATCGTCTATGACAGTAAGTTGCTCCAGCCTTCAACCCAGGGGTTGGAGATAACTTCCGGTTCCGGGTCTTCACTGGCGTCGATGGTCAACATTTCGCCTATACGGGTAGCGCCCTGCTCCTGGAGCAGTTCGTCAAACTGACGGCCACCGCCGCAGAAGCGCTCGTAGGTACTGTCACCCAGCGCGATAATCCCGTATTTCAATTCCGGCTGCCAGCCGATCTCTTTAATGGCTTCAAACAGCGGTACGATCCCGTCCGGTAGATCCCCCTGGCCGGTAGTCGAGGTCACCACCAGCACATAGTGGCTGCGATAATACTGCCACGCTTCCAGGCCCGGATCTTCAAACACCTTAACCTGATGTCCCTGTTCACCGAGGATGGCCTGAGCCTCCTCCGCCACCAGCAACGCATTACCGTACATCGTGCCAACAAAAATGCCCACTTCAGCCATGACCTGGCGCTCCTTCGTTTATCGAACTCGCCTCATCCTGACCGTAAGCTTCGGGAAACTCAACCCTTTCAATGTCGGGGAGAACACCAAGCCAGCCAAAATGCGCCAGCGCCGTCATCCAGGCCCGATCCAGCCCGGCGCGCAGACGCAGCGGCTCACCGGTGACCGGATGATTCAGCGCAAGCTCGCTGGCATGCAGCATCAGGCGGTCGCAGCCGAAATGCTGCGCCGCGCCGCGGTTCTGACGCAGATCGCCATGGCGGGTATCGCCAATAATCGGATGGCGCAGGTGCGCCATATGGCGGCGCAGTTGGTGCTTACGCCCGGTTTTCGGCAGCATCTCCACCAGGCTGTAGCGCGCACAGGGATAGCGCCCGACCGCCACCGGCATTTCGCAGGTGGTCAGCCCGCGATAGTGGGTAACGGCGCTCTGGGGGGCTCTGTCTGCCCGGGCATATTTATCCGCGACTTTATCCAGCTCTTCGCGCAGCGGATAGTCCAGCTCCGCCGTTTCCGTCAGCCAGCCTCGAACAATGGCGTGATAGCGCTTCTGCACCTGATGCGCTTCAAACTGCTGGGCCAGTAAGCGACCCGCTTCGCTGGATAGCCCCATCAGCAACACGCCAGAGGTCGGCCGGTCCAGACGGTGAGCGGTAAAGACATGACGCCCGATCTGATCGCGCACCGTCTGCATCACCACCACACGTTCATCGCGATCCAGCCAGCTGCGGTGCACCAGCCAGCCAGACGGCTTGTTGACGGCCACCAGCCATTCATCCTGATACAGGATCTCCAGCATTACCGCTCTCCGGAAAATAGCGCATCCAGCGCCTGAAGCGCTGCTAACAGATCGTCACGGCCGGGATGCCCTTCCACCAGCGCCACCTCATAGTAAGGTGCCACGGCAAAGCTTTCCGGCAGCGGCTGCTGAGCGTCGATCAGCGCATGCATTCGGGGCAGTAGCACCCATTGCAGCCACTCATGGGGGGTAAGCGTATCCATACAGAAAGGTTGATCGCTGTTAAAGGCTTCAGCCGCCGGCGCCGTCTCCTGCCACTGCTGTTGTTCGCGCAGTAGTTGTTCAAGATGCAAAAGCCGTTCACGCACGGCGCGATGCTGTTCCATGGAGTACCTCATGATGCTGAATATGGAAAGGGAGCAAAGGATAGCACGCGGCGGGATGCCGACGAACAGGTATAAAAAAGGTTCATCGCGGATTGTCGTGAAGCTGAAATTACCGGCGGCTGTCTTATCTTCCGGGTGAGTATGTCGCGCAGGAGAAGGTTCCGTTTACCTTAAGGGGATTTTTATATGTCGGTTGCAGCACCGGTGAATTCACAGTGATGTGCCGTATTCCGGAGAAATATGTCGCGCTGGCGAAGGTTCCGTTCACCTTAAGGTGATTTCTCTTATGCCGGTTGCGGAACCGGTGAACGGGTCATGGGCTCAAATGCCGCCCCTGACAACCCCGCTTTCCGGCGTGAAAATCGCCGCTGTCGCGGGCCCCTCCGCTTTTCCCGTCCGCCGGACGGGTCGGGCGTGACGGCACCTCCGTGTGCCGCACACCCTCAGCCCGACGTCCTGTCGGGCTGACCCTGGCTGCCGGAAATACTCCGGCGATTTTCAGGCCGGAGAGTGTCCACCGCCTTTGATCTTCTGCCCGGGATTCATCCGTAAAGATATTGCTGGTTGTATTTGAGCACCCCGGCTGAAGCGATGAGGGTGTCGCCACCCGGCTTAAAAAACGCCGAAGCGTTCACGAAGGGCCGGAGGAGCGACAGGATGTCGCGACAGGACAAGGTCGCCATGGATGGCGACTCTTGCCCGTTCCGAAAAGCCCGGCGTGATAAGCGGAGGGGCCCGCGTCAGCGGCGTTTTTTACCGCCGGGGAGCCCAGGTCGCCAGCCAGGGAAGCGGCGACTGAGCCCCCAGGCCCGTTCACCGGCGGTGAAGGGAGTTTCCCGGCAATGAACGGAACAGCCCACCGCATCGTCATGTTCTGCCGCTTCTGTTCTGAAGCAGGGCGCCGGAGCTGCTTGTCACCCTCACCCCGGCCCTCTCCCTGAAGGGAGAGGGAGTTTCCCTAAACCACCACATCATCATATGATGCCGGTTTTTTGTTTCCGCTTTCAAACACTCCACACTCATCCTCGATGAACCATAAAAAAGGGGAGCATTGCTAAAAGCAATGCTCCCCGGTTCGTTTTGCAGCGATCCTGCTACCTTCAGTGCTCCCTGCTCTTCCCTGACAACTTTTCCAGTGGCCGTCCTGACCTGCGCTCCTGCGCCAGCATCCTGCTCATCATCCTGATGTAAGCGACATCACCCTGACATACGCTCTGGTCTTCTTGACCCGCCTTCTGTCCCGTCCGGCTCTCATTCTCCATCCTGGAGGTGTCCCTTATGCGCTCCTGCGCTATCCTTGCTTCATCCTGAAGCCTTTCCATGTATCGACCGTCCTGGCCGTGTTCCCGTTCCAGAGGTCATCATCCTGATAAGCGCTCTGGCCTCACATCCTTGTCGATGACTATAGCTTCCCTTAAAACCCGCGACTGAACAAGGGGCTTACAGTCTGAAACGAGGCGAAATCTTCATTCGAAAGTCGTAAGCGCATCTTTAATTCATTGATAAGCAATATATTCATATAAAGTATGCGGGATTATCCCTGATGCTTTTGACTACAATATCTCACACGACATGTAAGATATATCTCACATGATGGCGGGCAATAATCGCCTGGCTCAACATTGGGGACGAAGCTGTTGTAGAAATGCGATAAGCGAGGGAGCCAGTACCTGACGCTGCGTGGTTCCGAGCTTTTCAAGCACCACTTCGCCCGTCAGGTTCGCCAGCGAGATGATCTCCAGCTCGCTTTCCAGGGTCGCCAGAAACAGCGTGGGAGCCAGCTTCAGGCGCTTCTGGGTGACCAGGTGGCCAATCAGATTTTCCTGTAAACGCAGAAAGTCGTCTTCGCTCCAGGGCTGGAGCAGCGTAAGTTGATATCTTCCGAAAGAAGCCATCATATCACCAGCAAACTGCGTTGTGTAGAACGCCTGGGCGTCATCGCAAATTCGGATCTCCAGCGCCCGCTCAACGGCATCCAGATTTTGCGCCAGGCTAAACGGCACAGGCTGCCAGCGCACGCTCTCTCTTTCGGTTTCCACGATGCAGGGCGAAGGGATGCCATACAGTTCATGGCTTTGTGGGCAACCGCCCTTCTGATTCCGCCATGCTTCGCAATAGCGGTGGGTAAAATCGGCCAGCGCCTGTTGTACTTCGCTCACTTTTTCTCTCTCCCCCGGGTAAGCTACACTACGCGCTCATAGTGTACCTGCTTTATCTAAGGTGAAACATGTCTGATTATGACAACCATCAGGCGCTAAGCGGCCTGACGCTGGGGAAAACGACCGAATACAAAGATACCCTGGACGCCACGCTGCTTCAGGCGGTGCCACGCAGCCTGAATCGCGATCCTCTCGGTTTGCGGGCGGAGTCTCTACCGTTCCACGGAGCCGATATCTGGACGCTCTACGAGCTTTCCTGGCTGAACGAGCGCGGTCTGCCTCAGGTGGCGGTGGGCCAGGTTTCGCTTAATGCCGACAGCCTGAACCTGATCGAATCCAAAAGCTTTAAGCTCTACCTTAATAGCTTCAACCAGACCCGTTTTGCGGGCTGGCAGCAGGTGCGCGATACCCTGGTCGGCGATCTCAGCGCCTGCGCGCAGGGCGATGTCGAAGTCAGTCTCTATAAGCTACAGCAGTTGGAAGGCGAGCCTGTTGCCCGCTTTGATGGCGAATGCATCGACGATCAGCCCATCGCTATCGACAGCTACGATTTTAACGCCGACTGGCTGGCGCAGGCGGCAAGCGACGAAGTGGTCGAAGAGACGCTGGTCAGCCATCTGTTGAAATCCAACTGTCTGATCACCCACCAACCGGACTGGGGCTCGGTGCAGATCCGCTATCGCGGCCCGCGCATCGATCGCGAAAAGCTACTGCGCTATCTGGTCTCGTTCCGTCGTCATAACGAATTCCATGAGCAGTGCGTGGAGCGCATCTTTAGCGATATCCAGCGCTACTGCCAGCCGGAACAGCTAAGCGTCTATGCCCGCTATACCCGACGCGGCGGTCTGGACATCAACCCCTGGCGCAGCAACGTCCCCTTCCAGCCAGCCACCGGACGTCTGGTGCGCCAGTAGTCGGTTGCGGGTTGTTAACTACCGCACTGGCGGGCTATTGTAGGCAGCAGGGAGCGGCGATTTTCGTCCCATAAGGAGTTCACTTGATTACACATATCAGTCCCCTCGGTTCCATGGACATGCTGTCGCAGCTGGAAGTCGATATGCTCAAGCGTACCGCCAGTAGCGATCTCTATCAGCTATTCCGTAACTGTTCGCTGGCGGTGCTTAACTCCGGCAGCCAGACCGACAGCAGCAAAGAGCTGCTGTCGCGCTATGAAAATTTCGATATCAACGTGCTGCGCCGCGAGCGTGGCGTCAAACTGGAGCTCATCAATCCGCCAGAAGAGGCCTTCGTCGACGGTCGTATCATCCGCTCATTGCAGGCTAACCTGTTTGCCGTGCTGCGCGATATTCTGTTTGTCAGCGGGCAGATCGATCTGGCGGGACGCTTCCAGCGCCTGAATCTGGAAGATTCCACCCACATCACCAATCTGGTGTTCTCCATCCTGCGTAATGCCCGGGCGCTGCACGTGGGTGAAGCCCCCAATATGGTGGTCTGCTGGGGAGGCCACTCTATTAACGAAGGCGAGTATCTTTACGCGCGTAAGGTCGGCAACGAACTGGGACTGCGCGAACTGAATATCTGCACCGGCTGCGGCCCGGGTGCGATGGAAGCGCCCATGAAGGGCGCAGCGGTGGGGCACGCCCAGCAGCGTTATAAAGAAGGGCGCTTTATCGGCATGACCGAACCGTCGATTATCGCTGCCGAGCCGCCAAATCCGCTGGTCAATGAGCTTATCATCATGCCGGATATAGAAAAACGTCTGGAAGCCTTTGTCCGCATTGCCCACGGCATCATCATCTTCCCGGGCGGGGTAGGTACGGCGGAAGAACTGCTCTACCTGCTGGGTATTCTGATGAATCCCCACAACCATAATCAGGTTCTGCCGCTGATCCTCACCGGTCCGAAAGAGAGCGCCGACTACTTCCGGGTACTGGACGAATTTATCGTCAATACCCTGGGCGAAAAGGCGCGCCGCCACTACGAAATCATTATCGACGACCCATCCCGGGTCGCACGTCAGATGAAGAAAGCGATGCCGCAGGTGAAAGAAAACCGCCGCGAAACCGGCGACGCTTATGGCTTTAACTGGTCGATGCGCATTGCGCCAGAGCTTCAGGTGCCATTTGAGCCAACCCACGAAAACATGGCCAACCTGAATCTTTATCCGGACAGCCCCCCCGAACAGCTGGCTGCGGATCTGCGCCGCGCCTTCTCCGGCATTGTTGCGGGCAACGTCAAAGAGGTGGGGATTCGCGCCATCGAACAGTTCGGCCCTTACCGTATTCATGGCGATCCGCGCATCATGCAGCATATGGATACCCTGCTGCAGGGCTTTGTCGCCCAGCACCGCATGAAACTGCCAGGCAGCACCTATATCCCCTGCTACGAAATTTGTCGCTAATCACTTTCCAGGGCGCTTGCGGCGCCCTTTTCTTTATTCCCGCCCCTGTCACGTTAACGTTTTCGTTAAACCATATATCGTCAATTATTATGCAGTTAGCGCATTAAATGCCTGAAAATGCTGTTTATCACATTTTTCTTAGTAAAAAGTAAGGCGCTGCCTGACTCTGGGTTTCCTGCATCTTTTATTAATGCCAGTCTAACCGGCAATATGTGTTATGAATTTGTTTTGATATAGTACAAAACACCAACAAATTGCGCATCAGAAGTGTATTTATGGCATTTGAGATCGCGATCACTGATACAATTCTTAGGTAGATGTATCTTTCCGCCCGAAAATCACAACAGGCAAAAATCACAACAACTCCGCCTGAAATAGGATTTCATTTTACGGTATTACATTTTTGCAATGTGATTAACCAACACCTGGCTATTTTTGTTCCCCCTGGAGACCTTCTATGGAAACCACCCAAACCAGCACTATCGCTTCCGTTGACGCGGCAAGCAGCAGTACCTGGCGCAAGACCGACACCATGTGGATGTTGGGCCTGTACGGCACGGCGATCGGCGCAGGCGTTCTGTTCCTGCCGATTAACGCCGGGGTCGGTGGCATGATACCGCTGATCATCATGGCTATTCTGGCTTTCCCCATGACCTTCTTCGCCCACCGGGGCATGACTCGTTTTGTGCTGTCAGGCAAAAATCCGGGTGAAGATATTACGGAAGTGGTGGAAGAACATTTTGGCGTGGGCGCAGGTAAACTGATTACCCTGCTCTATTTTTTTGCTATCTACCCCATTCTGCTGGTTTACAGCGTGGCTATCACCAATACCGTAGACAGCTTCATCACCCACCAGTTGGGAATGACTTCGCCGCCGCGCGCTATTCTGTCACTAATTCTGATCGTCGGAATGATGACCATTGTCCGCTTCGGCCGTCAGATGATCGTTAAGGCGATGAGCATTCTGGTCTTCCCGTTTGTCGCGGTTCTGATGCTGCTGGCCTTCTACCTGATTCCGCAGTGGAACGGCGCGGCACTGGAAACCCTGTCGCTCAGCAACAGTGCCAACACCGGCAGCGGTCTGCTGATGACCCTGTGGCTGGCGATTCCGGTGATGGTGTTCTCCTTTAACCATTCGCCGATCATCTCTTCCTTCGCGGTCGCCAAGCGCGAAGAGTACGGCGATAACGCCGAGAAGAAATGCTCCCGCATCCTGGCTTACGCGCACATTATGATGGTGCTGACGGTCATGTTCTTCGTGTTCAGCTGCGTACTGAGCCTGACACCGGCAGATCTTGCTGCGGCGAAAGAGCAGAACATCTCAATTCTCTCTTATCTGGCAAACCACTTTAACGCGCCGATCATCGCCTGGATGGCGCCGATCATCGCTATCGTGGCCATCACCAAATCTTTCCTGGGCCACTACCTGGGCGCCAGCGAAGGCTTTAACGGAATGGTGATTAAGTCCCTGCGCGGTCGCGGCAAGAGCATCGAAGAAGGTCGTCTGAACCGTATCACGGCGCTGTTCATGCTGGTCACCACCTGGATTGTGGCCACCCTGAACCCGAGCATCCTGGGCATGATTGAAACCCTGGGCGGCCCGATTATCGCAATGATTCTGTTCCTGATGCCAATGTACGCCATCCACAAAGTGCCGGCCATGCGTAAGTACAGCGGCCACATCAGCAACGTGTTCGTGGTCATCATGGGCCTGATCGCTATCTCGGCTATCTTCTACTCGCTGTTCAGTTAATCCCCCGGGGCGCCGTGAAGGCGGCGCCCCCTCCCCCTGATATGCTTATTGCTACCGGTGACCATTATGATTAGTGTTTTTGATATCTTTAAAATCGGTATTGGCCCCTCAAGTTCGCATACTGTAGGGCCGATGAAGGCGGGTAAACAGTTTACGGATGACCTGATAGCGCAGGGACTCCTGCACGATGTCACCCGCGTGGTGGTGGACGTTTACGGCTCACTGTCCCTGACCGGCAAAGGCCACCACACCGATATCGCCATTATTATGGGGCTGGCAGGTAATCTTCCCGATACGGTGGATATCGACGCCATTCCCGAATTCATCCAGGGTGTGAACACCTTCGGCCGCCTGATGCTGGCTAACGGCCAGCACGAGGTGGAATTCCCGGTGGATTGCTGCATGAATTTCCATGCCGATAATCTGTCGCTGCACGAAAACGGCATGCGTATTACCGCGCTGGCAGGCGATCAGGTGCTCTACAGCCAGACTTACTACTCTATCGGCGGCGGCTTTATCGTTGACGAAGCCCACTTTGGCCTGGTCGACGACACGCCGGTGGCGGTGCCTTACCCCTATACCAGTGCCGAAGACCTGCAGCGCCACTGCCAGGATACCGGTCTTTCTCTTTCCGGACTGATGCTGAGAAACGAGCTGGCACTGCACAGCCAGCAGGAACTGGACCAGCATTTTGCCCGGGTATGGGAGGTGATGCGCGGCGGTATTGAGCGCGGTATTCACACCGAAGGGGTGCTGCCGGGCAAGATGCGGGTGCCGCGCCGCGCCGCCGCCCTGCGTCGGATGCTGGTGAGCCAGGACAAAATCAGTACCGATCCGATGGCCGTGGTGGACTGGATCAATATGTTCGCGCTGGCGGTTAACGAAGAGAACGCCGCTGGCGGGCGCGTCGTCACGGCCCCGACCAACGGTGCCTGTGGGATAGTCCCGGCGGTGCTGGCCTACTACGATAAGTTTATCCGCGAAGTGAACCCCGGCTCGCTGTCGCGCTACCTGCTGGTCGCCAGCGCCATTGGTTCGCTGTATAAGATGAACGCGTCAATCTCCGGTGCCGAAGTGGGCTGTCAGGGCGAAGTTGGCGTGGCCTGTTCCATGGCTGCTGCCGGTCTGGCGGAATTGCTGGGTGGTAGCCCGGCTCAGGTCTGTATCGCCGCGGAAATCGCCATGGAACATAACCTGGGCCTGACCTGTGACCCGGTGGCAGGCCAGGTGCAGGTGCCCTGCATCGAGCGTAACGCTATCGCGTCAGTCAAAGCGGTCAACTCGGCACGGATGGCGCTACGCCGCACCAGCGCGCCAAGGGTCTGCCTCGACAAAGTGATTGAGACCATGTACGAGACGGGCAAGGATATGAACGCCAAATACCGCGAAACTTCACGCGGCGGCCTGGCGATGAAAGTGCTGGCCTGCGATTAAACGCCTCGCGGCCGGCGGTGCCTCTGCGCTGTCGGCCGTTCCTCTCATCCCCATCATGGCCCGATTTATGTTAGGCTAACTCCTTCTTCAGACAGGGGAAAAACGATGGCGGCTCATCTTCTTATCGTCGACGCGCTTAATCTGATTCGTCGTATTCATGCGGTACAGGGTTCTCCGTGCGAGGAGCGCTGCGTACACGCGCTGCAGCAGCTGATTGTCCACTGTCAACCCACCCACGCGGTGGCGGTATTCGACGACGAAGCGCGCCGCGAAGGATGGCGCCATCAGATACTGCCGGACTATAAGGCTGGCCGTTCTCCCATGCCTGAAGATCTGCATCAGGAGATGCCCAGGCTACGCGCCGCGTTTCAGGATCAGGGCGTTGCCAGCCAGGAGCTGGAAGGCCAGGAGGCCGACGATCTGGCGGCCACCCTGGCGGTAAAGGTGGCGCGCGCCGGGCAGCAGGTGACTATTGTCTCTACCGATAAAGGCTACTGTCAGCTTCTGTCGCCCGCCATTCGGGTTCGGGACTACTTTCAGAAACGCTGGCTGGATGCCCCATTCGTCGATAGTGAATTCGGCGTACAGCCCGCTCAGTTGCCGGATTTCTGGGGGCTGGCGGGCATCAGTAGTAGTAAGATTCCAGGCGTGGCGGGCATTGGCCCCAAAAGCGCGGTTCAGCTTATCGGCCAGTACCAAACCCTGGAGGGCGTCTACGAAAACCTGGAGGCAGTCGACAATAAATGGCGCAAACGCCTGATCGAAGGTCGCGACCTGGCGTTTATCAGTCGTAAAGTGGCGCAGCTGCGAACCGATCTTGAACTCAACGGCAATCTGCAACAGCTACGCCTGACGCGCTAAACCGGATTCAGCGTTCGTCGCGCCGCCCCCCGACTGCCGCCCACATCCGCTGGACATGCACGGTCACCTCTTCCCTGTCATGATAGAGCTGGCGCGCCTGAATCCGGGCGTTAATCCCTCCCTCATCAAGCTGACTTTGCAGATACTCAAGGTTTCGGGAAACTTCCTCATAGCGTTTTTTCATCGGCAGCTTCAGATTAAAGATGGTTTCACGACACCAGCCGTTTACCAGCCACTGAGCCATCAGCGCCGCAACTTTGGCGGGTTTTTCCACCATATCGCACACCATCCACGAGATATTGGTACGCGTGGGGCGATACTTAAAACCATCTTCCCGCAGCCAGGTCACCTGTCCGGTATCCATCAGGCTCTGGGCCATGGGGCCGTTATCCACGCTGTAGACCCACATATTGCGTTTCACCAGTTGGTAAGTCCAACCGCCAGGACAGGCGCCAAGATCCACCGCGTGCATCCCGTTAGCCAGACGCTCGTCCCACTCGTCATGGGGAATAAAAACATGGAACGCTTCTTCGAGCTTAAGAGTGGAACGGCTGGGGGCATCCGCCGGGAAACGCAGACGCGGAATTCCCATATAGAAAGGTGAGTTATTAAAGCTGTACGAATAGCCGGTGTAGCAGTAGCCGGGCGCAATAAAGAAGACGTGAACCACCGGACGCTGTGCGGAGTCCTGACGACCCAGTACGCCCGCGCTACGCAGCGCGGAACGCAGCGGCACCGTGAATTTGCGGCAGAACTTCATCAGCTCTTTGCTTTCATTGGTATCTGCTACCTCGACCCGCAGATCGCCGCCGCGCTCTACTACGTTGGTCAAAGCACTGACGATAGGCGTAATGCGATCTTCCGGGGATAAATCTTCCAGCAGGGGGCCCGCCACAAACATCTGGCGAGCGAAGATAAGCCCACTGAACGGTAGCTCGCGCCCCAGCTTGTCCGCTTCCCCCTGCTGATAGCATTCGAAGATCACATAACCGCTGTTATCCTTGACCCTGGCGAAACCATAAACTTCCAGGCGCCCCGCTTTATCGGTTATCTCCGCCGCACACTCTTTCTCGAATCCCTGCCGGCAGTAAAGAATTACCTTATTCATGGGTCACGCCCTTACGCTTCAGGCGAATGGCGCCGATCAGCATCAGAACCCAGCCAATGAGGAAGCTGACGCCCCCCACCGGCGTAACGAAGGCCCACAGGCGCAGGTGCGAAAGCGCCAGGCAGTACAGGCTACCGCTGAACAGCACCGTGCCCAGCGCCAGGAAGACGCTGCTCCAGTAAAACCAGATACTGATACGACGCTGCATCGCCACCGACAGGCCCAGAATCGCCAGCGTGTGGAAAGCCTGATACTGAAGCCCGGTCTGGATCCAGTTCATCTCGGCCATTCCCAAAGATTTACTCAGCACGTGAGCGCCAAATGCGCCCAGCGCCACATACACAAAACCGCTCACCGCGGCGAAAATCAGCATAAAACGGCTGGTCATAATCTAACCTTAAATAAGTGCGCGACACCCTGGCGCGCGTCCTGTTCTATTGTTCGTAACGAAAGCGGAACTTTTCCTGCTCACTGGCCGCACGCGCCAGAATCCACTGCCGAAAGGCGGCTATTTTACCCAGTTCAGCCTGGCTGTCATGGCATACCAGATAAAACGCGTTTTTACTGACCAGAACATCGTTAAAGGGGCAGACCAGGCGTCCCGCTTCGATCTCCGACTGGGCCATCACATTGTTGGCCAGCGCGATCCCCTGGCCGTGAATCGCCGCCTGTAGCACCATAGCGCTGTGGCTGAAAATCGGCCCCTGCTGCACATTAATATGCGCCAGCCCCATCTGGCGCATCCAGGTCTGCCAGTCACGACGCGACGCGTCATGCAGCAGCGTATGCTGCGCCAGATCTGCCGGCGCTTTTAGTGGTTTTTCGCCGGTCAGTAGCAGCGGCGAACAAACCGGCAGCAGGTACTCGGCATAAAGCTTTTCCACCCTCAGCCCCGGCCAGTTACCGCGACCGTAGAAAATAGCCACGTCCACATCATCGGTCAGCTTATCTTCTTCGCGATCCACCGCCTGGATACGCACATCAATGCCCGGCCATTCGGCGTTAAAGCTGGACAGTCTCGGCACCAGCCAGTGAATCGCAAAGCTTGGCAACATACTGACCGTCAGCGCCCCCCTGGCGCTACGGGCCTGGAGCTTACGCGTCGCTTCGGTCAGTTGGGAAAAAATCTCTTTGATGTCCTGATAGTAGCTCTGTCCTTCCTCCGTCAGCAACAGCGAACGGTTTCGGCGCCGGAACAGTTTCAGGCCAAGGAAGTCTTCCAGCGACTTAATCTGGTGACTGACCGCAGCCTGAGTGACAAAGAGCTCTTCGGCCGCTTTAGTAAAACTAAGGTGGCGGGCAGCGGCATCGAAAACGCGCAGCGCGTTAAGAGGTGGCAATCGCTTGGACATGGCTTTGTATACCAATTGTTAATGCGAATACACAAATAGGCTACAAGTTTCACCTATTAGTTTTTTTTATCTGAGACATTATAAATTGTCCGTTGAGCATCTACCAGCAAATACCTATAGTGGCGCCACTTCCTGAGCCGGAACGAAAAGCTTACGGACTTGTTTCGGGGGCTTTTGGCTTACGGTTGTGATGTTGTGTTGTTGTGTTTGCAATTGGTCTGCGATTCAGACCACGGTAGCAGGGCTACCTGATTTCACTTTCTGTACATTTACCCTGTCTGTCCATAGTGATTTAATGTAGCACCGCCAGATGCGGTGCTTTTTTTTTGCCCGAGACTCCCCCAGAACGCGACCAGAACAAAAAAGGCAGACGTTACCCCGCCTGCCCATATGTCACGCCATCAGGCGCGAGTGTTCTGCAACGCTAGTCCAGTTCCACCATTTCACGAACGTCGGAACGGTTGATCTGCTGTTTATTGCCGTCGGCATCAACATAGCTAATCATACCGGTTTCACTGTCGGTGACCGGTTTACCTTCAGAGATAATGGTACGGCCATCGCTGGTGTGCATCATGTAGTTCGGGCCAGAGCAGGCAGTCAAAGCGACTGTCATTGCGCAGGCAGAAAGGAACAGTACCGCTTTCTTATTCATATTTTTCTCCTTAAATTCTGTAGCCCACGATGGGCAACGGCCAGAAACCGTTATCCGTCATTACTAAGCTTAATCCAGTGGCGGATAAATGGAGTAAAAAAACAGAGTAATCCAATAGTTGTTCCCGACGCCGAAATGCGTCACGATCCATTCAGGGTCGGGCTTGAACAGAGGGCCACTCTGCCCTTCCCCCTCCGCCTTGCCAGCGAACTTTTCGCTCAGCGCCAGTGCTATAAGGGGGTTTAGGGACACAGGCTAACAGTATGAGGATCGCCATGAACGCTTTTAATCCTGCCCGCTTTCGCGCGCAGTTCCCGGCGCTGGACGACGCAGGAGTTTACCTCGACAGCGCCGCTACCGCCCTGAAACCCCAGCCGGTTATCGATGCCAGCCAGCAAATTTACAGCCTGAGCGCCGGTAATGTGCACCGCAGCCAGTATGAGGCGGCGCAGCACCTCACCGCCCGCTATGAAGCGGCGCGCGATGCGGTAGCCGGGTTGATTAACGCCGCCAGCCCGCGGGAAATCGTCTGGACTCGCGGCGCCACCGAATCGATTAATCTGGTGGCCCAGTGCTACGCCCGCCCCCGGCTGCAATCCGGCGATGAGATTCTGGTCAGCGAAGCCGAGCATCACGCCAATCTGATCCCCTGGCTGATGGTGGCCCAACAGACCGGTGCCCGGGTGGTAAAACTCCCCGTCACCGACGTCGGCCTGCCGGATATCGACAGCCTACCGGCGCTGCTTAGCTCACGTACCCGCATCCTGGCGCTGGGGCAGATGTCCAACGTCACCGGCGGTCGTCCGGATCTGGCGCGCGCCATCGACTACGCCCACGAGGCTGGTGCGGTCGTGGTGGTGGACGGCGCCCAGGGCATCGTTCACTGCCCGCCGGATGTGCGCGGGCTCAATATCGACTTCTATGCCTTTTCCGGCCATAAGCTTTACGGGCCGACCGGCATCGGCGTACTGTACGGACGAGAAGCGCTGCTGGAAACGATGCCCCCCTGGCTCGGCGGCGGTAAAATGGTGGACAAGGTCAGCTTCGACGGCTTTACTCCACAGCCTGTCCCGCACCGCTTCGAGGCGGGTACGCCGAATATCGCTGGCGTCACGGGGCTCAGCGCCGCCCTGGCGTGGCTGAGTGAAACGGATATGGCAGAAGCGGAACGCTACTGCCAGGGGCTGGCGACGCTGGCTGAAGAAGCACTGGCACAGCGCCCCGGATTTCGCAGTTTCCGGCTCCAGGACGCCAGCCTGCTGGCCTTCGACTTCGCAGGCATTCACCATGCCGATATGATCACGCTACTGGCGCAGTCCGGCATCGCGCTGCGGGCCGGGCAGCACTGCGCCCAGCCGCTACTGGCAGCGCTGGGCGTCGGCGGCACCCTGCGCGCCTCTTTTGCCCCCTATAACACCCGGGATGATGTCGGGAAACTTATCGACGCCGTCGACCGGGCCCTGGAAATACTGGGAGACTGAAACGATGACAAGCCCGGAACTGGTCGGCCACCCTTTTGGCGCCGTGATTACCGCAGACAGCCTGCGTCAAACCTTCAAACCGCTGCGCCAGTGGGAAGATAAGTATCGCCAGCTAATCCTGCTGGGCAAACAGCTTCCCGCCCTGCCGGAAGCCCTGAAAAGCCCGGAGATTGAGATAGCTGGTTGCGAAAACCGCGTGTGGCTTGGTCACCGCCGGCTGGCGGATGGCCGGTTGCACTTTTATGGCGATAGCGAAGGGCGGATCGTTCGCGGTCTGTTAGCCGTAATGCTGACCGCGATTGAAGGAAAAACGGCCGCAGCGCTGGGTCAGGAAGATCCCCTGGCGCTGTTCGATGAGCTGGGGCTCAGCGCCCAGTTAAGCGCCTCGCGCAGTCAGGGGCTGGCGGCGCTGGCGCAGGCTGTGCGCCAGGCCGCCCTCGAAGCCTGAAATCAGGCGCGTTCGCGCGCCGCTTTCGCCATCAGCTTCTTTAGCGCGTGGGAGACCGCCACAAAGCCAAAGCTGGCGGTCACCATGGTCGCTGCGCCGAAGCCGGAAGCGCAGTCCATTCGCTTCGGCCCTTCAGCGGAACTTTTCGCGGCGCACACCGAACCATCTGGCTGAGGATAAACCAGCGCCTCGGTAGAAAAAACGCAATCCACCCCCAGCTTGCCTTTGCTGTTCTTCACCACGCCGAAGTCGTGCTTCAGGCGTTCCCGCAGCTTCGCCGCCAGCGGATCCTGAATGGTCTTCGCCAGGTCGGCCACCTGAATCTGGGTCGGGTCGATCTGTCCGCCCGCACCGCCAGTAGTGACCAGCGGCACCTTGTTACGCCGGCACCAGGCGATCAACGCCGCCTTTGGCCTGACGCTATCGATAGCATCAATTACATAGCTGAAGCCCTGATCAAGCAGCTGCGCCACGTTATCCGGCGTAACGAAATCATCCACCACAGTGACCCGGCACTCGGGGTTGATAGCGCGGATGCGCTCTGCCATCACCTCGCCTTTCGCCTGACCGACGGTTCCGAGCAAGGCGTGAATCTGGCGGTTGGTGTTGGTTACACAGACATCATCCATATCGATAAGCGTGATAGCGCCGATGCCGGTACGCGCCAGCGCTTCCGCCGCCCAGCTCCCGACGCCGCCAATCCCCACTACGCAAATATGCGCGTTGGCGAAAAGCGTCAGGGCATCGCGTCCATATAAGCGAGCCGTGCCGCCAAAGCGCTGTTGCCAGGCATCGGTTACTACTGTTGCCATGATTTAGAAACCTCAGAAATAGAAGGGGGTGAGGAGCGGGATTTGCCCCTCCCCCTGGCCCTCTCCCCTGAGGAGAGAGGGAACGGTATGAATTAGCCGTTAAATAACGTGTGCCCGGCGCCGGGCGCAGACTTCAGCACCCAGACGCGACCATAGTGATTATACCATCCCGCACGGTGCCCGGCGTCCGGGCCGATGCCCTGATAAATGTCAAAATGCTGGCCTTTAATCGCACCGCCCACATCCAGCGCCACCATCACGCGCATCTCATACTGACCGTTAAACTTGCCCTTATCGTCCAGCAGCGGTACTTCCATCAGCAGGGTGGTACCTGTGGGCACAATGCTGCGATCGGATGCGACCGAAGCGCGGCCGATCAGCGGTACCGCAGCAGCCCCTTTCACCGGCGCGAAGGTTTCAGGCTTAAAGAAGACAAATGACGGGTTCTGCTCCAGCAGTTCGCGCACCTCTGCTTCGCTGTGCGTTTGCGCCCAGTGGCGAATCGCCTGCATCGACATATCTTCGCGCTTCACTTCACCGCGATCGATAAGCACCTTACCGATGCTGCGATAGGCGTGGCCGTTCTTGCCGGCATAGCCAAAAAAGGTGAGCGGGCTACCGTCGCCAAAATCAATATAGCCACTGCCCTGCACATCCATAATAAAGTTATCGATAAGCGAGTTGCTCCAGGCCAGCACGTAGCTGTCGCTCAACGCGCCGCTGTAAATAGCCGCGCGCGAAGGCAGGCGTCCACGTTTCGGCGGCATCCGGTAAATGGGATACTGAAACTCGCCCTGACGGGTGTGTCGGGCCTCGATGACCGGCGTGTAATAACCGGTAAACTGCACGTTGCCGTAGCTGTCCGCCCCCTGCATCTGCCAGGCATCAATGCCATACTGGCTCAGGGTGCGGGTATCACCGCCGGCGCGCAGCCACTGCTCAACGGCGCCGTAAACGTCACTCTGACTGCCGAACAGGCGCGGCGAAGCGTTGCGGATCTCACTTACCTGGCGGGCAAAATCACCAGCGTTAATCGGCGCGCCAACGGCATCCGGCTGATTCACCAGCGAAAACGGCTGTGTGAACTTACCATCGCTATATTGCTGACCGCGGTCAGTCGGTTTCGAGGAACAGGCGGCCAGCAACACCAGCATGGCCCCCGTCAGAATCTTATTGGCCCAACGTCCTTTCATTCATCTTCTCTTCATATCAGTTATGCCGGATGCCCGCAGAGCAAGATACCAAAGGCTCCGGGGGATTGAAACGCGCCCGGCCCTTCAAAATGTAAAATGGTCAAAAAACGCCCTTGTTGCGGGATATTTCAACGGTCGTCGGCTAAATCCGCGATTTATTTAAAAAAGGGTTGCAACAAAATCTCAGGGGAGTATATTGCGCACCCATCGGACGCGGGGTGGAGCAGCCTGGTAGCTCGTCGGGCTCATAACCCGAAGGTCGTCGGTTCAAATCCGGCCCCCGCAACCAATACAAGAAGTCACAATCAGAAGTAGTAAGACGGACGCGGGGTGGAGCAGCCTGGTAGCTCGTCGGGCTCATAACCCGAAGGTCGTCGGTTCAAATCCGGCCCCCGCAACCAACGATTAAGGCACCCTTTTGGGTGTTTTTTTGTTTTTGTCCGCCGAAATCCACAAATTTCCTGGCTTCCCGCTTCACAAAGAAAAAACCGGCACGTGGCCGGTCTGGTGTATTCAGCGGATTTCTCAGTTAGCCGCGCCGCGCCATCCGCGCATCGTCAGCGAAGTAAGCTTTAATCCCCGCCAGTATTGATTCCGCCACTTTCTGCTGGAATGCGGCGGTACGCAATTTACGCTCTTCCTGAACGTTACTGATAAAGGCGGTTTCCACCAGAATCGATGGTATATCCGGCGCCTTCAGTACCGCAAAGCCCGCCTGTTCAACCCGCCCTTTATGCAGGCGGTTAACGTTACCCAGTCGGGTTAATACTTCCTTACCAAATTTCAGGCTGTCGTTGATAGTCAGCGACTGCACCATATCGAACATGGTGTGATCCAGGTAACGGTCGCCGCTCTTACTGACGCCACCGATCAGGTCGGCGGCGTTCTGGGTCTGGGCCAGGTATCTGGCGGCAGTACTGGTCGCGCCTTTGGTCGAAAGCGCATAGACCGATGAACCGTGAGCCGAGCGATCGTTAAAGGCGTCGGCGTGGATGGAAACGAACAGATCGGCGCGCTGCTTACGGGCTTTGGCCACCCGAACCCGCAGCGGAATAAAGACATCTTCGTTACGGGTCATATAGGCCTTCATATTAGGCTCTTTAGCAATCAGCTTATTCAGCCGACGCCCAATCTGCAGTACCACATCTTTTTCGTGGGTGCGGTGTTTCCCGGTAGCGCCAGGATCCTCGCCGCCGTGGCCGGGATCTATCATAATCACAATCGGACGGTCGTGCCCCGCTCTGCCTGGCTTCGGCCCCTGATCCGGCGTAGCTTTATCCAGGTCGCCCTTGTTGTAATCTTCAAGCAGCGCCAGCAGGGGATCCTGCTCAGGATTCCCCCTGGCCGGATAGAGATCCATCACCAGGCGCTCTTTGAACTCGGCCACCGGCGCCAGCGCAAACATATGCGGCGCTACATCCTGCTTAAGCTCAAATACCAGCCGTACCGTTTGCGGGTCGAACTGCCCCACTCGCGCCGACTTAATATAGGGATCGTCCGCGCGCACCAGGTTGCCCAGTTTTTTCAGTACCGAATTAAGATGAACATTTTCGATATCCACTACCACGCGCTCTGGATTGCTCAGCGCGAACTGGCGGTATTTCAACTCGCGATTGGACTCAATGGTGACGCGAGTATAAGTCGACGCTGGCCATACGCGAACCGCGATAACCTGACTGGTGGCAGCAAAACCCAGCGGACTCACGCTGAGCAACCACATCGCCCCCGCCCCCTGCAGCAACCGGCGGCGACTGATTGAACTCTCTTCCGACATGATTCTCCCAGGCCAAAACAATAAACACAATCTGACACGATAGAGCAAAAATCCGAACCGAAAACTTTAGCGAAACCGCAACCGGGTGTCATCTATAAAAGGGTAAACATGTGGTTACAATCAGGGAATTCTGCACAGCCATTGCGCAAAAAAGCGCTAAATTTCCGCTTGCGCCCATCCCAATAAAAGAATAAAAATACACTTATTGCGAATAATAATTCACTGAGGGTTGTGCCGTGGTAAAGGAGCGCAAGACAGAACTGGTGCAGGGTTTTCGTCATTCCGTCCCCTGGATAAATGCCCATCGCGGGAAAACATTTGTCATTATGCTGGGCGGCGAAGCCATCGAGCATGAAAATTTTTCCAGTATTGTTAACGACATAGGACTTCTTCACAGTCTGGGGATTCGACTGGTGGTGGTCTATGGTGCCCGCCCACAGATCGACGCGAATCTGGCTGCTCACCACTGTGAACCGGTTTACCACAAGCATACCCGGGTGACAGACGCCAGGGCGCTGGAACTGGTTAAACAGGCGGCAGGCTTGCTGCAACTGGAGATCACCGCCCGGCTGTCGATGAGTCTTAACAATACGCCGCTACAGGGCGCCCATATTAACGTGGTCAGCGGCAACTTTATTACCGCCCAGCCGCTGGGGGTGGACGACGGCGTGGATTACTGCCACAGCGGGCGTATCCGCCGCATCGACGCCGACAGCATTCACCGCCAGCTCGACAGCGGCGCTATCGTGGTAATGGGGCCAGTCGCCGTTTCGGTAACCGGCGAAAGCTTTAACCTGACCTCGGAAGAGATAGCCACTCAGGTGGCGGTAAAACTGAAAGCCGAAAAGATGATCGGTTTCTGCTCCTCCCAGGGGGTCAGCAACGGCGAAGGCGGTATTCTGTCTGAACTCTTCCCCAATGAGGCTCAGGTTCGGGTTGAAGAGATGGAAGCGAAAGGCGACTATCATTCCGGCACCGTGCGATTTCTGCGTGGCGCCCTGAAGGCCTGCCGCAGCGGGGTGCGACGCTGCCATCTGATAAGCTACCGGGAAGACGGCGCGCTGCTGCAGGAGCTGTTCTCCCGGGACGGTATAGGCACGCAGATCGTGATGGAAAGCGCTGAACAGGTACGGCGCGCAACCATCAACGATATTGGCGGTATTCTGGAACTGATTCGCCCGCTGGAACAGCAGGGCATTCTGGTGCGCCGCTCCCGCGAACAGCTGGAGATGGAGATAGATAAATTCACCATCGTCCAGCGCGATAATCTGACTATCGCCTGCGCCGCCCTCTACCCGTTCCCGGAAGAGCAGATTGGGGAAATGGCCTGCGTGGCGGTTCATCCGGATTACCGTAGCTCATCGCGCGGTGAAGAACTGCTGAAGCGCATCGCCACTCAGGCGCGGCAGATGGGGCTAAACCGGCTGTTCGTACTGACCACCCACAGCATCCACTGGTTCCAGGAGCGTGGCTTCATTCCGGTGGACGTTGAACTGTTACCGGAAAGCAAAAAGCAGATGTACAACTACCAGCGCCGCTCCAAAGTGTTAATGGCGGAGCTTACTTAACCAGCAAACAGCTCGGGCAGGCCACTACGCCGTTCGGTACCGGTGATAATGGCCTGCTCCAGTACGCTGTCCCGCCCCCAGATAGTTAACCGCTTCTTTGCCCGGGTAATGGCGGTATAGACCAGCTCCCGGCTCACCAGCGGCACAAAACGCGACGGCAGCACCAGCGCCGCGTGCTCGAACTCCGAGCCCTGAGACTTATGCACCGTCATCGCCCACGCGGTCTCATGGGCCGGCAGACGACTGGGCTGAACCGACTTCACGCTGCCGTCCGACATCGGGAACCAGACCCGCAGCCCCTCATCGCCCTCAAGCGCAATACCGATATCGCCGTTAAACAACTCCAGCGCGCTGTCGTTACGGGAGATCATCACCGGTCGCCCGTGATACCAACGCGAGCCACTCTGCGTACGTTGTAACACGCCGCGCCGCATTAGCACCTGCTCCAGGCGTTCATTCAGACCGCGCACGCCGAAAGGCCCCTCGCGCAGCGCGCACAGCAGACGATATTCACTAAATGCCTCCAGCAACCGTTCCGGTGCGGCATCGGCATCCCCGAGTAGCGAAAGATAGCGGGCATAGCCTTCCCGGGCGCCAGCCAGCATCTGCGCGTACTCCTCCAGGTTGCCCAGCGGCCAGAAAGCGACATCGTCAAAACCTTCCCCCAGAACGCCGCGCGCCGCCGCTTTATCACTGCGGTTAACCGCAGCGGCCAGGCGCCCGATGCCGGCATCGGCTTTAAAGCGATAGCTTTTACGCAGCAGGCACAGGCTGTCACGCAGCGCTTCGGCCCCCGACCGTTCACTACCGGGAACCGGACAACCGGTCAGCTGCGTCAGCTCCCTGGCCCGATCGGCACTGTAGCCGTCGCCGATAAAGTGGCAAATATCGCCAAGTACCGCACCGGCCTCCACCGAAGCCAACTGATCGCGGTCGCCCAGGAAAATCACTCTGGCATGGTGCGGCAGCGCCGCTACCAGACGCGCCATCATCGGCAAATCCACCATCGAGGCCTCGTCCACGACCAGCACATCCAGATGCAGCGGGTTATCGGCATGATAGCGCAGTCGCTGGCTACCGGGCTGAGCGCCCAATAGCCGATGTAGGGTACAGGCTTCTTCCGGCAGCAGCGCTTTCTGTTCCTGCGTCAGCGCCAGCTGACGCAGGGCGCTCCCGAGCGACTCGGTCAAACGCGCCGCCGCTTTACCGGTCGGGGCCGCCAGCCGGATACGCGGCCGCTGGTGTTCTTCCAGCCGAATCAGCGCCACCAGCAGTTTCGCCACCGTGGTGGTTTTACCTGTGCCGGGGCCGCCGGATATCACCGCCATCCGCCGGGTGAGCGCCACCGCGGCGGCGACTTTTTGCCAGTCAGTCTCCTGTGTGGCGTCGCCGAACAACTCGTCCAGCACGGCGCGTAGCTGCGAGGCATCCTGAGGCACCACCCGGTTCCCGCTATGAAAGAAGCGCGCCACCGCCTGCTCATCCTGCCACATCCGGTTCAGATAGAGGCGATCGCCCACCAGCTTCAGGGGCGTAGCCGCATCGCCTTCACTGACCGCCGCAGAAGCCAGCAGCGCCTGGCGCCAGTCGGCAGGATTGCCTACCGCGGCAAACAGCGCCTGCGCCAGCGACTCATAGCGGTCTTCGAAGCAGAGATTCGGCCGCAGCCGGGAAAGCGGCAAACAGACATGCCCTTCCCCCGCATCGCGACTTAGCAGCGCCGCCGCCAGCGTTGCCGCCGTGTCGTCCCCCACCAGAGTCAGCGCGAAACGGGCATCCAGCGGACGCAGCAGCTTCAGGGCTACCGCCTGATCGAACAACGACTGCAACGTCATGATTCCTCCTGCCCGGAAAAGAGCGCATCCAGCCCTGCCACCAGCGCCGGATCCGGCCGGGTGGTGAAGATACCCTGCTGCGGATTGCCTGGCTCCACGCCGCGCAGAAACAGATAGATAACTCCGCCAAAGTGGCGCTCATAATCATAATCTGCCAGGCGATGGCGCAGATAGCGGTGCAGCGCCAGGCTGTAGAGCTGATACTGCAGATCGTAGCGGTGTTCGCACATCGCTTTTTCCATCGCTTCCCGGGTGTAGGCTTCGCTGCCCTCCCCCAGCCAGTTCGATTTATAATCCAGCAGGTAATAGCGCCCGCGCCAGCGGAACACCAGGTCGATAAAACCTTTAAGCATGCCGCGAATCTGCCGAAATTGCAGTTCGGGGCAACGCGCCGACAGCGGATCGTAGCGATGAGCCAGCGCATCCAGCCTGTCGGGCGTCAGGGTAGCGCTAATCGGCAGATAAAACTCCAGCTCCACCTGGCGTTCGCCTGCGGGAAGCTGGTTCAGGCAGGCTCCGTCATTACTGAGCGGCGTGGCCAGAATCTGTGTCAGCCAGGGCGCCAGCACAGGCAGCCACGCCTCGTCGTATCCGCCAAGCTGTAGCTGTTCCCGCAGCCACTGCGGATCCAGCGGTTGAGTAAATTCCAGTTGTTCAAACAACCCATGCAGAAAAGTGCCGGGTGCGGCGCCACGCGGAAAGCTATGCGCCGTCAACGCAGGCTCACCATTCTGTTCCGCGCCGCCCGCAGCATCGATATCCAGCCGCGGCATCAGATCCTGAGCGACGCCGCCGCCGTGACGCGTCAGCCCGGAATAACTGGTCACTCGCCAGGGATCGCCTATTGCGCCGGTAGCGACCCTCGCCGCCAGTTCGCGCGCTTCGGGCGCAGGAGGCTGCCATGGTCGGCCATCGTCCGGCATCAGTTCCCTAAGCTGAATATCGCCACCGCACAGGGCTTCCAGCGCCTGACGCAATCCCGCCGCGTCGCAGGGCGCCCCGCGCTGGATCAGCCAGCCAATAGCGCTAAGGTGTAGATCGGTATCCCCTTTCTTCGCTCTCCCGCGCAGATAGAGTGGCGCAATGCCAACGCTACAGTGCCAGATGGCCCGGGTCAGCGCCACATACAGCAGGCGCAAATCTTCTGCCAGGCGCTCCTCTTCCGCCAGTTCCAGCCCCTGTTTATCGTCATTCAGGGAAAGCAGAGTCTGGAAGCTTTCGCGATCGTGCCACAGCGCCTGTTTCTGGGGACGAAAAGAGGCGATGAAGGGTAGCCAGACCAGCGAATACTCCAGCCCTTTCGATTTATGGATGGTGACAATCTGCACCAGATGGCGATCGCTTTCCAGCCGTAGCTGCTGGCTGGCGGCGTTATTATCCGGCGCCTCAATATTCTGGGCCAGCCAGCGTACCAGCGCATGCTCGCTGTCAAGTCGGGCCGAAGTCTCCTGCAGCAGTTCGCTCAGGTGCAGCAGGTCGGTCAGGCGCCGCTCACCGCCGGGAGAGGCCAGCAGATTTTCCGCCAGCCCGCGCTTTGCCATCATAGTGCGGATCATCGGCATCACTCCACGCCGCATCCAGATCTGACGGTATTCGTCAAACTCCTCTACCAGTGTATCCCAGGCCCGTTCATCCTGATTCATGGCATCGATGGCGGCAGCATCCAGCCCCAGAATGCTGGTGGCCATGGCGCTACGCAGGGCGCTCTCCTGGCCTGGCGCCAGTACCGCCTGCAACAGCCAGTGCAGCTCGCGAGCTTCCGGGGTAGCGAACACGCTATCGCGATTTGAAAGGTAAACCGAAGGGATATTCAGGGCTGCCAGCGCTTCGCGAACGATGGCGGCTTCGGAACGAGAGCGCACCAGCACGGTAATGTCCCGGGCCTCCACCGGGCGCGAACGCTCCCCGCGCCACAGCAACGCGGCACCTTCTTGCCCCGCCGTCAGCCAGTCGCGAATCTGCATCGCACACTGACGGGCCATGGCCTGTTGGTAATCGCTTACTCCACATCCATCGCCCGGCGGCAGCCAGACGGACAGCGCCGGACTGACCTCGCCATTCAGGGTAAAGCGCATCTGGCCGTTGGGCGGCGCCGCATTCACCGGCTGAAACGGAATCTGGCGGAACAGAAAAGGGGTATCCTGATGAGCGAACAGACGGTTTACGCTGTCTACCATTCCCGGCGACGAGCGCCAGTTGGTATCCAGAGTATAGTGGGCGCTCACCTCGGAGCGCGCGCGCATATAGGTAAAAATATCCGCGCCGCGAAATGCGTAGATAGCCTGCTTGGGGTCGCCTATCAGCAGCATCCCGGTTTCCTGCTGCCCCAGCCAGATACGCCGGAAGATGCGATACTGCTGGGGGTCAGTATCCTGAAACTCATCGATCATCGCCACCGGAAAGCGGCGACGAATGGCCTCCGCCAGCGCATCCCCCCCCGGCTGGCTCAGGGCGGCATCCAGACGGCTCAACATATCATCGAAGCCCAGTTCGCCCCGACGCTGCTTTTCACGCGCCACGCTCTGACGGATTTCCGCCAGCGCCCGGGCTATCACCAGATCGCGCAGGCCCGGCGGCTCATCCAGCAGCGCTTCAATGGCGCTGAACAGCGGGTGGCGCGGCGGCTCGCCCTTTTTGGTTTTATCAATCAGAACCCGTTGGCTAAATCTTTCTAAATCCTTCGGCAGGCTGTAGCCGTGAGTATCCTGACAGGCCCACTCCCCCACGCTCTCCAGCCAGGCTGGAAGATAACGGCTACTGTAGCTGCGCTTATCCACGCCCGAGTCGCCGATAAGCGTCGCCAGTTCAGGGGCGGCCGCCCGCCACTGCGCCTTGACGGCGTCGATTCGTGCCAGATTGCGCTGGTGACGCTGTTCAAGGGTTTCGTTATCCTGAGGCGGACGTTTAAGCTGTGGCGCCTCACCCTGTAGCCAGCTGTCGATATCGCGCAGCAGCGCCTGTGGGCCAGACCACTGAGCGCTGATGGCCTGGGCCACCGGCCTTGATAGCGGATAACAGTGACGACGCCAGAAATCGGCGCACGCCAGCTGGCGCAGCTCGCTTTCGTCTTCCAGCAGTTGCTGTTCAAACAGCATGCCCGACTCAAAAGCGTTCAGGCTCAGCATACGCTGGCAAAAACCGTGGATAGTAAAGACAGAGGCCTCATCCATCTGACGCTCGGCAAATCGCAGAATGTCGGCCGCCCGGGCGGGATCGGCTATCTCCGCCAGCAGACGGCTCAGCAGGGGATCGTCGCTTTCGCCACGCACGCAGGCGATGCGCAAATCGTGAATACGGGCGCGGATGCGGCCACGCAGTTCGGCGGTGGCCGCTTCGGTGAAGGTCACCACCAGCAGCTCTTCCACGCCAAGCTGTCGGGGAAAGGCGGATTCCCCTCCCAGCCCAAGCAGCAGGCGCAGATAGAGCGCCGCAATGGTGTAGGTTTTACCGGTGCCCGCTGAAGCCTCAATCAGCCGCTCGCCCGTGAGCGGTAGTCGTAAGGGGTCAAGGGGCTGCGCGGCGATATCGGTCATGGTTTATCACTTACCAGCGGAAAAGTCTTTTGCAGCTTGTGAATATCTGATTCGCGTTCCCAGCCTTCAGGACTGGCATAGTCCGCTTTCCCCTGAGAGCCGGCGATCTGCGACAGCAGCGCGACGCCGCTGCGCTCCATGACCGCCTGGCGGTAAAAATCAGCCAGTTGCTGCGGCGTGATTTTGCGGATCTCATCCACCACCTTCTGACGTGAGTCGAACGCCATATTACCACGGTCAAAGTCCTTGCTCAGGCGCGTAGCCTCTTCATTCAGGGTCTGGGGCGCCTGCATAAACTGGTTGATGACCCCCTGTTTTATCTGAGCGAATTCGGCGGGAGGCATCTTACGCAGCCGCTGCTCGACATCCTGGAAGAAGGCGCCATAGCGCTGCCACAGAGTCGCGGGCTGGCGATCGCTACTCTGCAACAGGAAGCCTATCCCCCACTGGCGCCCTACCGACATCGGGAAGGCAAAAACCGCGTACCCAAGCTGCTCGTTGGTACGCAGCTGATTATAGAACCAGGGCTGGATTATCTGCGCCAGCATGCTGCTCATGGCGCCGCTGGTCGCTTCGCTGTACCCCTTCGGCACAAACAGCGCCGCCAGCGCCGAGTCGGTACTGCTGCCCGCTTTCTCAATCAGGATACGGCGCGCTTTGTCCACCAGCACGTCCCGGGAACGGCACCACTCGCGCCCCTGGGTGCCCAGTTGCTCACGCAGCTGGCGGCCAAGTTCGGCAGCCTTCTGGGGCGCCATATTGCCCAGCACCAGTAGCTCCGGCAAGGCATTGCGCCGCAGGTTGTCACGATAAGCCAGTACGTCCTTCAGGGTAATCCCTTTAAGCTGCGCCCGACGATCGGCGCGCTGGAAATAGGGCACCTGCGACAGCATCTGAACCGGCATAATCGCCTGCTCATAGGCTTTACCCTTCTCGGCGGAATCCAGCATCCGGGTATACCAGGACTTCGCCTGCGCCAGTTGCTCCTCCGTCGGGGTATAGCTGAAGTAGCCCTTCATCAATTCGCTCAGCAGTTGCGGCAAGCGCTGAGTATAGCCGTTGGCGTTCACCATCAGCCCGCTGTTGGCGTTGGTCGAAAAAGAGATACCGCCCACCGCCGCCTGGCCTGCCAGCTCGTCAAGCGCCAGCCCCGCCAGATAATCATTCAGGGCGAACAGCACCTGGTTTCTGGCGCTGTCCATTGCCTGCGGATTTCGCAGCACCAGCGTCAGATCGGCCCGGGGCTCATCGGCGAAATACGCGCTGGGCATATAGAGTACCCGTAGCCCGGGCTCCTGCACCAGAAGCTCCGGATGAGGATATTTTTTCTGCGGCTTAACCAGCGTGAAGTCATCCGGTATGTAAGGATTAAGCGCAGGCAGGCTCAGTCGAATTTTCTGTCCTTCATCGCGCCACGTCTTAAAGGTCTGCGGCGTGATTTTATCGACCTGATAAGGCGCATTCACAAAGTAGGCCGTCTTGTTGTGCGGCTCGTCGGGGCTGATATACCAGACCCGGGCATTGCGCGGCGTCATCATCGCCAGCCGAGCTTCAATGGCTTTGGGATCGTAACGGTCGGCGATATTAGAGGCATCCAGCACGTGAGCCATCGGCACCCGCAGCATGGTATCCGCCAGCCACTCTACGTAGTCCATATCCCGGGTCAGCGTGGGATAGCGGAAGTCGAGATCCAGCACGTGCGCCAGTTCGTCGAAGTAGCGTTTATCCACCCCTTTTTCGCGCAACAGCTTAAGGTAGCTGAAGACGGCCGCCACCACCTTGTCACGCTGGGCCAGCCCTTTATCGGTCAGAGAGACGGAGATAGCGAACACGCCACCATTGCCGTTCACCATAGGATCGGCGCTGGCATTTACCCCTTCAGCCAGCCCCTGCTTTTGCAGCCAGTCGGAAAGCGTATCGGCGCTGCGGTTGCCAATCAGATAACTGATAAGCTCATCGCTCTTGCTGCGAAACTGCGCGCTGTTGTTATCGATACGGAACTCGACGCGCAGCACCTTACGCGGCAGCGCAGGCACGTAGTGAATAATCAGCCCTTTCTGGGCATCGGTAACGGCGGGTACGTCGATCTCAGGTTTCTGCGCATGGCGATTTTCCACCCGCCCATAGGTTTTAGCGGCAATCGAAGCCAGTTCCGGTAGCGGCTTATTACCGTAGATAACCGCCTTCATCAGATTGGCGGAATACCAGCGATCGCGAAATGCGACCAGCGCCTCCTGGAGTCGACTACCTGGCTTATCGCGCAACGTCTCCAGATTACCGCCGGAAAAACGAGAACCGGGATGCGCCGGGTTAATGGTTTCGGCGCCGACCTGCGCCATGCGCATACCGTCCCGTGAGCGGGCCAGGGTCAATTCAGCATTCACCGCATTGCGTTCGCGCTGGGCATATTCCGGTGAAAGCAGAGGTTCGGCAATGGCATCCGCCAGCCTGTCCACAGCCGGGGCCAGCGCATCATTTTCCACTTCCAGGTAGAACGCGGTACGATAAGGCGCCGTGCTGGCGTTGTGGCTACCGCCGTGCATTTTAAGGAATTCGGAAAGGCTGTCCGGGTTGGGGTACCTTTTTGACCCCATCAGGATCATATGTTCCAGATAGTGTGCCAGCCCCAGGTGCGCATCGGGATCCTGAAGCGATCCCACCGGCACCACCAGCGCCGACAGCGATTTCACCGCTTTAGGATCGGATACCAGCAGCACTTCCATACCGTTATTAAGACGAACAGCCTGATACTGGCGGGGATCTTTTTCGCTCTTGCGGATTGTCTCCTTCAGAGGTTGCCAGCCCGTGTCTGCCTGACTCAGTGGTGCCCAAAGGGCAATGAAAACAAACAAGAAAAAGGTGGTAAACCAGGTGCTGCATTTAAGCATTCACGAACCTCACAATCTAACCTCCTGATATATCATCACAAACTGGCATCCGGCCCTGATGATTGTTATACCTTTCCGGCGAGCGCATCATAAAGCAACTCGCCATTCTGGGCAATTTTTATACAATCACGCATCATGATGATAGCGAAACAGCGGCAACAGCCAGCGCTGCGCTTCACGGATTATCGCATCATAGTACGCATTATCCAGCGTGCGCCACAGACGCTGCAGCCAGATGTCCTGGCCTTCCCCCGGCGCCGCCAGGTTCCCTTCCCAGGTCTGTTGCAGCTTTGTGCGGGCCCTGCGCTGGGTTTCTTCGTCCCACAGGATAATATCCTGATGCGAATCGTAACAGGCCTTTAGCCATGCGCCGCCGCTGGCGGGCAACAGAATAAGCGGCTGTGATAGCCCCTCCTGATAGCCCGCGATCAGTTCGCATAACTGCTCACGGGCCTGCCCGGGCTCCAGCGCCGAAAAGCGCCACTGGCTGTCATTGCGTCCATACAGGCGGCTTTCCCCACGGCCACCGCTGGCGCACCACACCAGATGCTCCAGCCACAGCTGCATGCCGTGCCCTACCTGAAGCTGCGAAGGGCGCCAGCGCAGCAGGCCGTCTGGCTGAGTGTCCGGCAGCCAGCCGGTCAGATGTACTTCACCAAGCCTCAGGTCTATCTCCCTGCTTTCTCCCGGCTGACGCTCTTCCACCACCCGCTGCGCCAGCGGTTGCATCTCTTCCAGCTGCTGCTCCCACCAGATATCACCAAAGGCACCGTAAGGCAGCTCGCCCGCCGCCCGATAGCGACGGTAAAGGCGTTGAGGATCCTCCTGGCGTACCAGCGCATTCAGCAATTGCTGATTGACCCGAAAACGCTCCAGGGCATCCAGGGTAAAGGGTTCGGCATCCGGCAGTTCAGTCTCTTCCACGGCGAAACTCACCCTCAGGCGCATCTGGAAGAAGGCCCGCACCGGATGGCGCCAGAAACGCTGCAGTTGCTCAAAGGAGAGCGCGGTCAGCGGCGATTCAGGCAGCGGTTGAATAAAATCGGCGTGAGCCTCTCCCTGCCCACTGGCCGCGGGCAGCCACTCCCGGGCATAGCTCTGACGCTCGTCCCCGGGAAGATAACTTTGCGCGTCGAAAGGGGTGCGCGGATGCTGCCAGCAGATGTGCGCCTTCACGCGACGGGCGCTCTCATCGCTGTTGCACGCTTCGTCTCCCGGCAGATAGTGGCTGTGAGCAATATAGTTCACCAGTTCATCCACCAGCACTGAAGGGAAACGCTCGCTATTATCCAGCACTGAACGGCCAATGTAGCTGATATAGAGCTGCTGCTGAGCGGAAAGAAGCGCTTCAAGGAACAGATAGCGGTCATCGTCGCGGCGACTGCGATCGCCGCGTACCGGCTTTTCGCTCATCAGATCAAAGCCCAGCGGCGCAAGCGTTCTGGGATAAACGCCGTCATTCATTCCCAGCAGACAGACCACTTTAAAAGGGATAGAACGCATCGGCATCAGGGTACAGAAGTTGACCGGCCCCGCCAGGAAACGCTGGCTGATACGCTCCTGGTCAAGCCGCCGCGCCAGCTCGTCGCGCAGCAGCGTCAGAGGCACGGCATCCTGATAGTCAGCCTCAATCCCCTGGCTAATCACCAGTTGCCACTGTTGCTCAATCAGCGCCAGCGCCGCTTCGGTTTCGGTATCCGCCAGGAAAAAGGCGTTTAGCATCTCGCGACAGACCGGCAGCCATTCATCCAGCCCCCGTGGCTGCGCCAGCCGATGGCGCCATTCGCTCAGCTGTGCCAGCAAATCCGCCAGATGTCCCACCAGGCCGGCTATCAGGCCACTGGATTCATCATAAGGCAGCAGCGACTGCCACTCGCCGGCGTTACTCGACATGGCGTAGCCCAATAACATACGCGTCAGCCCAAAACGCCAGGTGTGCTGCCCGGTGGCGGGTAGTTCGAACTCCCGGACGTTGTCGTCATCCATTCCCCAGCGCACGCCGGATTCGCTAACCCACTGGCGCAGATAACGCAGCCCTTCTTCGTCAATATCAAAGCGAGCGGCCAGTCCAGGCACTTCCAGCAGAGAGAGAACATCTTCAGAGGTAAAGCGGCTGTCAGGCAGGGCAAGTAACGCCAGAAAGGCCTGGATAGCCGGGTGCGCTTCTCTGGCCCGCCGGTCAGAGATAGCGAAAGGCAGTCGCCGCTCTTCGCTCACGCTACCGAACACCGCCTGGATAAAAGGGCTATAGCTGTCGATATCCGCCACCATCACAATAATGTCGCGGGGCGTCAAAGAAGGATCGGCTGCCATCATCGCCAGCAGACGATCGTGCAGCACCTCGACTTCCCGCTGGGCGCTGTGACAAAGATGAATCGTCACGCTACGATCCCGGGGATCAAGCAGACGCTTGTTATCGCTGCGCTGATATTCCTGCTCGTTCAGTCCGACAACCTCATGATTTTCCAGAGTCAGCATATCGGCCTGTAACCGATGCAGCAGGGTATCCGACGGGAGATCGGCGAAAGCGTCTATCTCTGCGGTCTGTTCCAGATCGGACAGCAGGAAACTGTAGTCGCGCCCCAGTTTGCCCCAGGAAGCAAGCAGCGGATTAGGCAGCATCTGTTCGCCTTCTTCGTTAAACAACCCGGGAGCCTGTTGCGCATCGCGAAATAGCGGCAGGCTCTGCTGGCTGCCATGCACCCGGCGGCGGCGGCTCATTTGTCGGGCCAGGAAAGCGGGGTCTTTAATATCTCCCCAGTAGTAACGGCAGGGATTGGTGAACAGCAGATGGACATCGATATGGCGCCCCAACGCCTGCAATGCCTGGAGGTAGACCGGCGGTAGCGCCGAAATACCGCAGATAAAGATACGCGGCGGCAACCCCGGAGGACAGCTTTCGCTCTCCTCCAGGGTACGAATAAAGCGGCGATAGAGATTAGCGCGATGCCACGGTGCCTGTCCGAGCTTTTCGGTCAGCGTCACCAGCCCGCGCCACAGCGGTGCCTGCCAGTCCTGAACCGCGCTCAGCCCCTCCACGCGTTCATTGCGCTCCCAGCAGAGCAGCCACTCCGGGCGATAGACCAGATACTGGTCAAACAGATCCGCGACCCGCCCCGCCAGCTGGAACAGCTTACGGCGATCGTTATCTTCGGCCAGATAGTGGCGCAGAGGCTCAAATTCCGGCTGTTCAAGCAGCGACGGCAGCAGGCTCATCAGCTTCCAGCTCATGGCGCTTTTGCTGAAGGCGCTCTCCTCCGGAATACCGGGCAGCACCTGAACAAACATCTGCCAGATAAAGCTGGAAGGCAACGGAAAGCGGATATTAGCGGCAATACCAAAGCGTTCGGCAAGGGTCATCTGCAGCCACTGTGCCATACCAACGCTTTGTACCAGCACCACTTCAGCCTCAAAGGGATCCGCCAGCGGCTGACGTTCCACAATAAATTCCATAATCTCTTCCAGCACATCCAGCCGGTTAGAGTGGTAGATCCGTAGCATAAAGGCTCCTGCACAACGTCGAAATGCCTCTCGCCTCCGACCTTCCCCCTTACTCCGCCCCTCTCCCTGGCAGGGAGAGGGGCGGGACGATACCCGTTTGCCGCCTAATGCCAGGCAAAAGCGGAATCGGGAAGAGAGGCCGTATTAGCCCGGGCAGTGAAGCCGCGAAAGCCGCGTACTGCCGCCCGTGGCGCCGCTAATCATAACCCAGATGCTGACACATCCCATCTGCATTGTCTCGCCTCTTGTCACGCCATGAACGGCCGGAGCGGGCGCCTGAACTTCGAGCAGGCGTTCAGCCTCGCGCCAGCGTAGCAGCATCTGGTGCTGCTCGCGCAGACCCAGCATCAGTGAGCGCTGCCAGCCCAGCAGGCCGTTCAGCGCCAGGCTAAACAGCACCAGCGCCACCAGGGTTTCTACCAGGCTGAATCCTGCATGGCGTCGCATCATGGCGTTTCGCACTCCTCTTCGGCTAACGGGCAAAAGTCACACCACCCTCTGGGCTGTGCCCGAATCTGCCCTGCCGCAACAGAGACCCACTGCCAGTAACGCATCATGCCTGTCCGATCCCGTCCCATCAAAACGGCTTCATCGTCTTTTATCGCCCGCAGGCAGGCACTTCCTTGTTCTGGCGCTTCACGACACTGCCACGCCGGGACAGGAGTCCAGATTTGTCGCAACCCCCATGCCAGCGCCGAATGCGCGCCACTGCTTGCCTGAATCCGCTGAATCTCCAGCGCCAGCCCCGGCCGACGCAACCCATAATGCAAACCCAACCCCCGCAGCAGCAGCGTTCCCAGCGCCAGCGTCATCAACACCATCAGCAGCGCCGAGCCACGCTGGCGGCGCACCCCATTCACAGGTTAAACCCGCTGACGGCATAGCTGGCCGCCAGTTGCTCGCTGGTGCCCGCAGGCTGTGCGACCAGTTCCACCACAAACAGCGGCGCCAGTTCACCGCGCCCCACCCGGCTTACCCGAAAATCCATAATCTTCAGTTGGGCGGGTTCCGTCATTTTCTCCCAGCTTTTCCCCGCGCAGTCGGCCGCGCCGCTCAGCGTTTCCAGCGCATTGTTGCGCAGGCGAAACCCCTGGACGCCGCCGCCCTGCCACTGTACCCGCAGGCAGCGCCCCTGCTCCGTCAGCCATAGTCCCGGCTGAGCGCACTGACGACGACAGTAGCCCGCCCGCTGAATCGCCTTACCCAGGGTGAACGCCAGCCGCCAGAGATCCTCCTGCTGCCACTGGCGCCGCACTTCATTTAACGTCGTCAGATAGAGCATGGGCAGCAGCCGGGTTACACCCAGCCCTATCAGACTACTCAACGCTATGGCGATAAGCAGTTCCGGCAGCGTAAAACCGCGCTGAATCATCGGCATTTTTCCTCCCCGGGTCTGCACAACCGAATTCGCCCCCATACCGACACGACCACCTGCCAGCGCCCTGCGCCGTTTTCCAGGGTCAGGTGCCCTGGCCAGGCGGTATTGCGCAGGCCGAAAAAACCCGGCTCTCCGGTCATTGAGGTCAGCCGAACATCCCCCCAGGGGACCGAAAAGCTGAGCCTCCCATTCCCGCAGCTGACCCGGGAGTCGCTCACCAGGCACCAGCGCGATCCATCGCGCAGCACTTTCAGCCGCCGCTCGCGATTAAAGGCACCGGCATCATCGCGTACCAGCTGCAGCCAGGCCCGCAGCAACTGAGCGCTGTGCCACAAACGCTGACGCTGCTGCCAGCCATACCAGCTATAGACAGCCGTACCGCTCAGTAGCAGGATCAATGAGATGGCCACCAGCAGTTCAGGCAGACTAAATCCCGTTCGTTTTTTGTTCATAGCGCCAGTGTGCCCCGGGCGAACAAAAACACCAGCGCCAAAGTAAAAGGCTGCGAGACGGCCCGGAACAATATTGTCCGGCGACATCCGCGTTCAGCCATTCATGAAGCGGTTTCGCAAAACGCGCCAAAAAAAACGCCTGCCGGGGAATCCCTGGCTGGCGTTTTCTCGACGAGAAATACCCGGCGATCAGATGGCGACAGGCGCCTTAATGGCAGGATGAGGATCGTAGCCTTCAATCTCAAAATCTTCGAAGCGGTAATCAAACAACGAATCGGGTTTGCGTTTGATAACCAGCTTCGGCAGCGGCCGCGGTTCGCGGGTCAACTGCAGGCGGGTCTGTTCCAGGTGATTGCTGTACAGATGGGTATCACCGCCGGTCCAGACGAAATCCCCCACTTCCAGGTCACACTGCTGCGCCATCATATGAACCAGCAGCGCATAGCTGGCGATATTAAACGGCAGGCCCAGGAAAATATCGCAGGAGCGCTGGTAGAGCTGGCAGGAAAGCCGCCCGTCCGCCACATAGAACTGGAAGAATGCATGACAGGGCGCCAGCGCCATCTGATCCAGTTCGCCGACGTTCCAGGCGGAAACGATAATCCGTCGCGAATCGGGGGAGGTTTTCAACTGCTCCAGCACCCGGGAGATCTGGTCGATAGTCTGGCCGTTGGGCGCCCCCCAGGCGCGCCACTGCTTGCCGTATACCGGCCCGAGATCGCCATTCTCATCGGCCCATTCGTCCCAGATAGTGACTTTGTTGTCATGCAGATAACCAACGTTGGTATCGCCATTCAGGAACCAGAGCAGCTCGTGGACAATGGAGCGCAGATGGCAGCGCTTGGTGGTGACCAGCGGAAAGCCTTCCTGCAGATTAAAGCGCATCTGGTGGCCGAAAATAGAGAGCGTGCCGGTGCCGGTACGATCGTCCTTAGGCGTGCCCTCTTCCAGCACTTTTTTCATCAAATCAAGATACTGTTTCATACATCCTCACGAAGTCTGCTGCTGCGGGCGGCGATACGCCCAGACCATCATCGCAATACCGGCCACAATCATCGGGATAGAAAGGATCTGCCCCATACTGATGTACTGCACCCAGGCGCCGGTGAACTGCGCATCCGGCTGGCGAAAGAACTCCACAATAATGCGGAACGCGCCGTAGCCTATCAGGAACAGCCCGGAAACCGCCCCGGTGGGACGCGGCTTGCGAATAAACAGGTTAAGGATGATGAACAGCACAACGCCTTCCAGTAACAGCTCATAAAGCTGGGAAGGGTGTCGCGGCAATACGCCATAGGTATTAAACAGCTGCTGCCATTCCGGATGGCTCGCCAGCAGGCCGATATCCTCCGAACGCGAGCCGGGGAACAGCATGGCGAAACGGAAATTAGGATCGACGCGGCCCCAGAGTTCGCCGTTAATAAAGTTGCCAAGACGCCCGGCGCCCAGCCCGAAAGGAATCAGCGGCGCAATAAAATCAGAGACCTGGAAGAAGGTGCGTTTGGTGCGACGAGCGAAGATCAGCATAACGCAGATAACGCCAATCAGGCCGCCGTGGAACGACATGCCGCCGTCCCATACCCGGAACAGATAGAGTGGATCTTCCAGGAACAGCGGCAGATTATAGAACAGCACATAGCCGATGCGGCCGCCGAGGAATACGCCGACAAAACCGGCATACAGCAGATTTTCGACCTCGTTCTGAGTCCAGCCGCTGTTCGGGCGCCTGGCGCGGCGAACCGCGAGCCACATAGCGAAAACAAAACCCACCAGGTACATCAGTCCATACCAGTGGAGAGAAACCGGTCCCACGGAGAAAATTACCGGATCGAAGTCGGGGAAACGCAGATAGCCACTATTCATCGGTCACCACAAAGCATTGTTGTCCCGCCTGCGTGGAAGGGGCGGAAAAATTAGCCGCGCGCCGTTCAGGCGCGCTCCCAAAGGCGCGGATCATACCACAAAGGCCGCAGGCAATGCGGTCATGAAGATGTAAAAGAAACGTAATGGAATCAGCGTCCGCCGCGAATCAGGCCGCCCAGACCGCGCCGTTCCATAAAGGCCGCCACCTGATGGCGCACCTCTGTCGTTAACTGAGCCTCCAGGCTGCGCTGCACCAGATTCTGCGCCTCTTGCAGATCGATACGCCTGAGCAGATATTTCACCCGCGCAATAGAGCGCCCGTTCATCGACAATGAGCGATAACCCATTCCAACCAGCAGCGCCACACACATAGGATCGCCCGCCATCTCCCCGCAGACGCCAGGCTCGATACCGATAGCCCGCGCTTCCCGGGCTATCTGAGCCATAGCGCGCAACATTGCCGGATGCAGGCTGTCATACAGCGATGCCACCCGGGTATTGTTCCTGTCCACCGCCAGCAGATACTGAGTCAGATCGTTGGTTCCTACCGAGATAAAATCGACGCGTCCCGGCAACTGCGGCAGCATGTAGAGCATCGAAGGCACCTCGATCATCACTCCGATACGCGGTACCGGCAGCGCATAGCCCAGCGTCTCTTCCACCTCACGCCCGGCGCGGTCGATGAGCCTGCGCGCTTCATCGATCTCATCCAGGCTGGAAACCATCGGTAGCAGGATGCTCAGGTTAGCGGTCGCGGCGTTAGCGCGCAGCATGGCCCGCACCTGGATCAGAAAGATCTCTGGCTGATCGAGCGTAATGCGAATGCCGCGCCAGCCCAGACAAGGGTTCTCTTCGCTGATAGGCATATAGGGCAGCTGTTTATCGGCTCCCACATCCAGGGTTCGCAGCGTGACCGGCTTATCGTGGAACATCTGCAACATGCCCTGATACTGCGCCACCTGTTCCTCTTCCGAAGGGAAGCCGCTCTGCAACATAAAGGGAATTTCGGTGCGGTAAAGGCCGATACCGTCAATCCAGGCGCCCAGCTTCTGTTCATGTTCGGGGCTAAGGCCGGCATTGAGCATCACCTGTACCCGCTCGCCGCTGGCAAGACAGGCCAGTTGCTCTACGCCATCTTCCGCCCGGCGGCTCAGTTCGTTCTCTTCGCTGATCAGACGCTGATATTCGGCGATCAACACCGGCTCCGGCTCCACCAGCACTTCGCCGCGATAGCCGTCAACAATCAGCATTCGCTCATGCAGGAAGGTCGGCTGAATATCGGCCCCCATCACCGTGGGGATACCCAGCGCGCGTACCATAATGGCGGCGTGGGAGTTGGACGCGCCGTCGCGCACCACCACCCCGACCAGACGATCCTGCGGCAGCTCAGCCAGAGTCGTCGCTGAAAGCTCGTCCGCCACCAGTACGAAACGCGCAGGCCAGGTGTTGGGGCCCTGGATAGTGTCGTCCAGGAAAAACAGCAGGCGTTGTCCCAGGGTGCGCAGATCGCCCGCCCTCTCTTTCAGATAACCATCGCTCAGGGCAGAGAACTGCTCGACGAATTTTTCAATAACCGTTTTCACCGCCCACTCCGCCACCGAGCCTTTATCCACCTCGTCATACAGCTCGCGGCGCAGTCGCGGATCGGAAAGCAGGTGCGAATAGAGATCGAAGATCGCCGCCGTCTCTTTCTGGGCTCCACCGCTAAAGCGCTTGCTGTAACGGCGGAATTCGGCCCCCGCCTCTTCCAGCGCTTCGCCCAGCCGTTCCCGCTCCCTGGAAATATCCAGCGTGGAGGCCGCCGACACCTGTTCGATCAGCGGCAGCGTGGTATCCATCCAGCCTTCAGCCACCGCCACGCCTGGCGCTGCTGGCAGCGCGCGAATGCGCGCCTGGCGATACTGCCCGAACAGAGAGGTAAGCTGGGATTGTGAAAGAATAGCGGCCATCTGGGTGGCCAGTGTGACCAGGAAGGACTCCTCGGTCTCGTTGAACTGGCGCAGCTCGCGCTGCTGCACCACCAGCACCCCCAGTAACTGGCGACGCTGAATAATCGGCACCCCGAGGAAGGCGCGAAAACGCTCCTCCTTAACACCCGGTACATATTTAAAGCTCGGATGTTTTGGGGCATCCGCCAGGTTTATCGGCTCCGCCAGCCTGCCCACCAGACCGACAATACCTTCGTCGAAAGCCAGCGTGACAATGCGACCACGCGGCTTTTTCAGCCCGCGCGTCGCCATCAGGTAATAGCAATGGCGATCGCTGTCGGCAAGATAAACCGAGCAAACCTCGGTGTTCATGACCTTGCAGATGTCGTTAACCATGATCTCCAGCGCCTCATTTAAACGCGGGGCGCTGGCAACCTTTTCGACAATCTCTCGTAACTGAGTGAGCATACGGGGCGTGGCTTAACCTCTTTTTCTTCGCCATCCAGAGGACGCGTTGCGCTGCGATGTCGCATCCTGTAAGGGCATTACAACGCCCGAGAACTCTTTCATCACGCGGCGGTAGACATCGCGCTTGAATGAGACTACCTGGCGTACCGGATACCAATAGCTCACCCACCGCCAGCCATCAAACTCCGGCGTGCTGCTGGTTTGCATATTGATGTCGCTGTCATTGCTTATCAGCTGCAAAAGAAACCATTTTTGCTTCTGGCCAATACAAACCGGCTTTGTATCCCAACGCACCAAACGTTTCGGTAATTTGTAACGTAACCAGTTACGTGTAGAGGCAAGCAGCCGCACGTCTTTACGTTGCAGCCCCACCTCTTCGAACAGTTCCCGATACATCGCCTGTTCCGCAGATTCGCCAGGGTTAATCCCCCCCTGGGGAAACTGCCAGGAATGCTGGCCAAAACGTCTGGCCCACATTACCTGGCCCTGCCGGTTACAGATCACGATACCAACATTCGGGCGGTAGCCATCGTCGTCGATCACTGGACTACCTCAAAATAAACCTGAATACAGCGATTGTTTCATACTCCCGAAAGGCGGTAAACCACTCTATGTCAGGGACGCGACAGGTATAACAATTGAATAACTCACAGATAAGATCAAGGTTATAAACAGGCGAGCGTATTTCACGGCGGTTTTATTCACTTTTTCTGTGGATATCACTGTGCAGAACTGGCTGATTAACACGGGAAAACTTATCATGAGGCTAAAGTTGCGCAAACCCAACCAGATAATAATTCATTATATATCATAACATTAAAACAATAAGACATGTCTTATCAGCAGATTTAGTGACGATCGTCACACTCATCGTTCCTGGAGTGATGAAAGATCGAACAGCGCCGTTTTTATCCACAGATCGTGTCAATAAGTTAGACATAAATCGCCTGGATTTTCCTTTTTCGGCCGCCGTCAAGGCTGTAAATCGAAACAGTAGTGGAGGATTTCCTCAGTTATCCCATTTTTCTGTGGATAACCCGGTGTAAGATCCTGTTCATTGTCGGTGACCATTATTGAAAAACCCTCTACGCCTGGCGAATCAGCCGCGGGAAAAACAACAAAACACCATATAAATCATCATATTGGTTTTTAAAGTCGCAAAAGAGTAAACTCTTTCCACCGATAGCTGAAAGCGCGTCTGTTTTTTAACCATCCTCGTCGAGCCGTTTATGGAATCACTACACCCTCCAGGTCATCCACCGGAAAATGAAGCGCAGCTGCTGGAACAGGCCCGGCAACTTGCCGGCTACAGCCTTGGGGAACTGGGGGCGATGGCGGGGCTGAGGGTGCCGAAGGATCTGCGTCGCGATAAAGGCTGGATCGGGATCCTTCTTGAGATCTGGCTGGGCGCCAGCGCGGGCAGCAGACCGGAACAGGATTTCGCCGCTATCGGCGTGGAGCTAAAAACTATCCCTGTCGACAGGCAGGGACGACCGCTGGAAACCACTTTTGTCTGCGTCGCGCCGCTCACCGGTAACAGCGGCGTAGTCTGGGAAACCTGCCACGTACGCCACAAACTCAAACGCGTGCTGTGGGTTCCGGTTGAGGGCGAACGCACTATTCCGTTGGCCGAACGCCGGGTGGGATCGCCGCTGCTGTGGAGCCCTTCAGAAGAGGAAGAGATGCAGTTACGCCGCGACTGGGAAGAGTTAATGGACATGATCGTGCTGGGCCAGATCGAACACATCACTGCACGCCACGGCGAAGTGCTGCAATTACGCCCCAAAGCCGCCAACGGTCAGGCGCTGACCGACGCTATCGGTGCCCACGGTGAAACTATTCTGACCCGTCCGCGCGGCTTTTATCTGAAGAAACCTTTTACCGCCGCGCTGCTGGCGCGCCACTTCTTGTTGTAAAAGCGGGGGCGGCAGCGCTTATAATCAGAGTTTACGCTTTCCGGATAAGCCGCAAGGCCAGCGGATAAAACATTCCGGCAATTTTTTGTTCTATTATATTTTTTTGGCAGGATATTTAATGTTATTTGCATGGATTACGGATCCCAATGCCTGGCTGGCGCTCGGTACCCTGACGCTGCTGGAGATCGTTCTGGGAATCGACAATATTATCTTCCTTTCGCTGGTGGTCGCGAAACTTCCGAAACATCAGCAGAACAAAGCCCGCCGTCTGGGGCTGCTGGGCGCCATGGTGATGCGTCTGGCGCTGCTGGCTTCCATCGCCTGGCTTAGCCACCTGACTCAAACGCTGTTCACGCTGTTTGACGAAGCCATCTCAGCGCGGGATCTGATTCTGCTGATGGGGGGGCTGTTCCTTATCTGGAAAGCCAGCATGGAGGTGCATGAATCAATCGAAGGCGGCGGGGAAGAGATGAAAACCAATGTCCACTCATTCTGGAGCGCAATTATCCAGATTATGCTGTTGGATATTATCTTCAGTCTTGATTCCGTTATTACCGCCGTCGGTCTTTCCGATCATCTGTTTATTATGATGGCCGCCGTGGTGATTGCCGTAGGTCTGATGATGTTCGCCGCCCGCCCCATCGGCGAGTTTGTCGACAGGCATCCCTCGGTGAAAATGCTGGCGCTCTCTTTCCTGATTCTGGTGGGATTTACCCTGATTCTGGAAAGCTTCAATATCGAAGTACCAAAAGGCTACATCTACTTCGCGATGTTCTTCTCAATGGCGGTCGAGTGCCTGAATCTGCTGCGTAACAAGAAGAATCCACTATGAGATGCCGGGTAAAACGTCGCTTTTGTTGCGTTTTACCCGGCTGTCAGAGAACTTTCTTACAATAATATTCCGTTTTTAAGACTTGCCCCCTTTTTTAATCTATCTTGCCAGGTTATTACTAAAATATAGGCACATACAGAATTCGCTGAGGAAGAATAGAATGAAAAAATGGGCTGTAGCAATTTCCGCCGTCGGCATGGTATTTGCTGTTTCCGGTTGTAGTAGTGATTACGTCATGGCGACCAAAGACGGTCGGATGATTCTGACCGAAGGCAAACCGCAAATCGACGAAGATACCGGGCTGGTCAGCTATCGCGATAATCAGGGCAATGAAATGCAGATTAATCGCGATGATGTTTCGCAAATCATTGAACGGTAAAATGATAAAAGGTCAGCTGCGCTGGCCTTTTTTATTATTCCCTCTCCTCTTGCCTCTTCCCCTTTCGCGCTGGCTCTGTCATGGTTACAGGACGTGCGCCGACGCGTTACGACACAACTCATCGCAAGAACTTATCACAAGAAAGAGAAAAGGAAACCGGCAATGCACTATCACCGAATCCCTCACAGCTCGCTGGAGATAAGCCGACTGGGCATGGGTACCATGACCTTCGGCGAGCAGAATAGCGAAGCCGATGCTCACGAGCAGCTCGACTATGCCATCGCGCAGGGAATAAACCTGATCGACGTCGCGGAGATGTATCCCGTACCGCCACGTCCGGAAACCCAGGGGTTGACTGAAACTTATGTAGGCAACTGGCTGCATAAGCGCGGTAATCGCGAAAAGCTGGTTCTCGCCTCTAAAGTCAGCGGGCCGGCCCGCAACAGCGACAGCGGCATTCGCCCTAACCAGATTCTGGATCGTAAAAATATTCGTGAAGCCCTGGACGCCAGCCTGAAACGGCTACAGACCGATTATCTCGATCTCTATCAGGTGCACTGGCCCCAGCGCGCCACTAACTGCTTCGGCAAACTCGGCTATGAATGGAGCGAAAGTTCGCCGCCGGTCACTTTGCTGGAAACTCTGGAAGCGCTGGCCGAATGCCAGCGGGCCGGCAAAATTCGCTATATCGGCGTCTCCAACGAAACGGCCTGGGGCGTGATGCGCTATCTGCAGCTGGCGGAAAAACACGATCTGCCACGTATTGTCACCATCCAGAATCCCTACAGCCTGCTGAACCGCAGCTTCGAAGTTGGTCTGTCAGAGGTTGCCCAACACGAAGGCGTTGAGCTACTGGCCTACTCCTGTCTCGCCTTCGGTACCCTGACCGGGAAATACCTGAACGGAGCCCGCCCTGCCGGCGCGCGCAATACGCTGTTCAGCCGCTTTACGCGCTACAGCGGCGAACCCGCCAGCCAGGCCGTGGCCGCCTATGTTGAAGTCGCCGGTCGCCACGGTCTGGATCCCGCCCAGATGGCGCTGGCCTTCGTGCGTCAGCAGCCGTTTGTCGCCAGTACCCTGCTGGGCGCCACCACCATGGAACAGCTTAAGAGCAATATCGACAGCCAGCATCTGGAACTGAGCGCAGAGGTACGGGAAGAGCTGGAAGCGGTACACCGCAACTGGACTTATCCGGCCCCTTAAAACAACAGGGGCGCATACTGCGCCCCCAGGTTGATGGCAAAGAGGGAAAAAACGTGGTTTTTCCCTCTTTGTGGTTATCAGCCGAAAATCAATAAATTGATTTTCCGTGTTTATTTTTCTGGTGATTCTGAAGCTAATACGTTCGACCCAGGTTTGTCATCAGTCTCAGGGGCGCATACTGCGCCCCTGTTTTAATGCTCCGTCAAACCTAACGTATCCGCTTCCAGATCCACAATCCGGCAATAGCCAGCGCAAACAGCGTCCCGAAGCCCACGCCGATAGCAACCACCGGCGCCCCGGCCTTCACTGCCAGCGAATAGAGCCCCAGCATCAGCAGCATCGCCGCATTCTCGCCCAGGTTCTGTACCGCAATAGCGTTACCGGCGCCAACGCTACGTTTGCCGCGCTCCTGCAACAGTGCATTTAGCGGCACCACAAAGAAACCGCCAAGAATACCGATCAGCACCAGTAGCCCATAAGCAGGCAGCAGTTGATGCTGAAGCGCGAAGGCCACCACCACTACGCCGATCAACACCCCGGCAGGCATACAGCGCGCCACGGTTTCCAGCGTTACCAGCCGCGCCGCGGCCCCCGCTCCCACCACGATACCGACGGCGACCATGGCGTTCAGGTAGGTGGGCGTGGCGTTATCATTAATCCCCAGCGCCACCGGCACCCAGAGCACCAGCAGAAAGCGCAGGGTAACGCCCGCGCCCCAGAACAGGCTGGTGCCGAGCAGGGAAAAGCGGGTTTCACCATCGCGCCACAGCGTAACGCAGGCGTTGATAAAACCGCTGGCCATGTCCTGCGGACGCCAGGAGTGCCCAGGTCGCGCCGCAGGCAGACGTGGGATCATCAGGTTAGCAGCAACGGCGCCGGCATAGACCAGCGCACAGATAACCAGCGCCGCCGTCAGATGCCAGTCCGCCAGCACGCCGCCCGCCACCGACCCCAGCAGGATCGCCGCAATGGTCGAGGCCTCCATCAGTCCGTTAGCCTTTACTAACCTGTCGCCGGTGGTCAGCTCCCCCAGAATACCGTACTTGGCCGGCGAATATGCCGCCGCGCCGATCCCGACCAGGGTGTAGCCGACAAAGGGATTCATGCCGAAACAGATCATGGCCGCGCCCAGCAGCTTGATGGCGTTCGCGACCATCATCACCCGCCCTTTAGCGAAGCTATCCGCAGCCTTACCGACAAAGGGCGCAAACACGATGTAAGCGCCCACAAACACCATCTGCAGTACCGGCTGACTCCATTCCGGGTAATGGAATTCCTTCAGCACCGCCAGGGTGGCGAACAGTAATGCATTATCGCCGAAGGCCGAAAGAAACTGAGCGGCTATCACCGCCATCATTCCCCGTGACCAGATAGACGCGCTGGCGGCTCTGGATTCAGTCATTGGCGCTCTCCGGCTGTTCAAGCATCTCTTTCAGGGTAACAAAATCCGGCTTGCCGCTGCCCAGCACCGGCAACTGCTTCATAAAGCGAATATCGCGTGGCACCGCCAGTTCCGGCACCCCGCTTTCACGAGCATGGCGCTGCAGGTTTTCGCGCTTAAGTTCGCTATCGGTGGTGAAAAGTACCAGCGCTTCGCCCTTGCTGGCATCGCTCTTAACCACAGTCGCATGCTGTTTGTCCGGCGACACCGCCAGCGCCAGCTGCTCTACCATCTCCAGCGACACCATTTCGCCGGCAATTTTGGCGAATCTCTTCGCACGCCCCTGGATTGCGCAGTAGCCCTGCTCATCGATAGCCACAATATCGCCGGTATCGTACCAGCCGCTTTCCAGCTCACCCCGGGCGTTCTCCGCCTCTGGCGCTTCCAGCACGCCGGGATTTTCCACCCGCAGGTAGCCCTTCATAATATTCGGCCCCTTAAGCTGCAGGCGCCCGCCGCGCTCAATACCGGGAACCGCCAGTAGTCGGGCATCCATCGAAGGCAGCAGCCGCCCTACGGTGCCCGGCTTCGCCGCCATGGGAACGTTGATGGAAACCACCGGCGCGCATTCGGTCACCCCATAGCCTTCCAGAATACGCAGGCCGAACTTGTCCTGATAAATCTGGCGGGTGCTCTCCTGCAGCTTTTCCGCGCCAGCCACCACATAGCGCACCCGGTAGAAATCATAGGGATTCGCGAAGCGGGCATAGTGGCCAAGGAAGGTAGAGGTACCGAAAATGACCGTGCAGTTGCGGTCATAGGTTAACTCCGGCACCACCCGATAGTGGAGCGGGCTGGGATAAAGAAAGACCTCCGCCCCGGTCAGCAGCGGCGTGAACAGCCCCACCGTCAGGCCGAAGGAGTGGAACAGCGGTAGCGCCGACATAAAGCGGTCGTCGGCGGTGAAGTCAGCCACGGCGCGAATCTGTTCTACGTTAGAGAGCAGACTTTTATGGCTGTGCACCACCCCTTTCGGATTACCTTCCGAGCCAGAGGTGAACAGTACAATAGCGGCGTCTTCCGGCTCCTGCTTCACCTGGGCCAGACGCGGCGCCAGCAGATGCCCGAAGATCCAGAGTTTGTCGGCAAGGGTAATATCCGCCTTCAGATCCTCAAGAAACACCCAGCGCACGTGGGTTATCTGCTCCGGCAAATGCCAGAGCTTGCCCTTTTCCAGGAACTGGCGGGAGGTGAACACCGTCGCTATCTGCGCCGCGCTGATGGCGCTGGTCAGCCCCTTAACGCCAGCGGTGTAGTTCATCATGGCCGGAACCCGGCCGCGGGAGACGGCGCCGAAGAGCACCGCGGCGCTGATGGCCGCATTGGGCAGCATCAGGCCGATGGTTTCCCCCTGGCGGCTGTATTTGTCCAGAATCCGCCCGACAAATAACGTTTTGGTTAACAGACCGCGATAGCTATCCGGCGTGAAGTTAATATCTTCAATGCAGTTTTTACCGGCGCCATAGCGTGACTTTGCTCTCAGCAGCGCCTCGAACAGCGTTTCACGCGGGCGCACCGCCATCTGCGCCTCCATCATGATTTGATGCAGCATCTCACCGGCGATACGGCGCCGGTCTCTGGCCCGGGGCGCTTCCGGCATCGGGATGCTGGTTGGCGGTAGAATATGCAGGGTAATACGCGGGAACAGGTGCTGGCGCACCCGCCCTTTCAGACGGCTGAAAAAGCTAAGCTCGGCCCCTTCAATCCGCATCGGCACCACGGTGGCCTGGGATTTGGCCGCCACAAAACCGGCGCCATCGTAGATTTTCATCAGCGCCCCAGTAACGCTAATACGCCCTTCCGGGAAAATCACCACCGGCCGCCCCTGCTCCACCAGACGCACCAGATGCTTGATGGACATCGGTTTGCTGGGATCGAGAGGAACAAAATCAATAAGCGACTTTAGCGCCCGCATATACCAGCGATCGCTAATTGAAGAATAAACGGCAAAAACGGGACGAACTGGCAGAAACAGCGCCAGCAGAACGCCATCCAGAAAGGAGACATGGTTAGGCGTAATCAGTACCCGCTGCTGGCTGAGCGCTCCCGTATCTCCATGAATCCGTACGCGAAACAGAAGCCGACAGAGGTGACGAAAAAAGGTAAATAACATTGAAATCCCTTCATCTAATGAGAACGTTATTTTTTAGTGTAGCCGGGGAGATTATACGAGTATGCCGGGGGGACGAAGCAAAAAAAAACCTGCGCATCCGCGCAGGTTGGTGTAACTGTTGTGACAAGCGTAATGCTGACACCACCTATCAATACCTCTGGGATCTCAACTTTAGCAGTGTGGCTATTCACGGCCTAAGACTGAATCGCAACAGCCCTTCGCAAAATGTAACCAAAGGTTTGAACTGAAACTATTGAAACTACGGGTTTATTCCCTGAAAGCCGGAAAAGCCGCGGGCCAGACGCCAGATTATTCCCAACTCGCTTTAGACACACTTATCTGTCGGGTGATTACCCACACCGGCAGTGAAACTTTTTTCACACTCGTCGTTTTTTTTATTCAGCTTTTGAACTGGGTAACAGTCATTTTCTTGAACTAACAGTGAAATTCCGCAAAACTAAGTGGTGTAAACGCTTACCCAATCAGAGGTGAACAATGGCGACCATTAAGGATGTCGCGCGACTCGCGGGGGTATCCGTCGCCACGGTATCACGCGTGATTAACCACTCGCCCAAAGCCAGCGAAGCATCACGCCTGGCCGTGGCAGAAGCCATGGCGCAGCTAAATTATCATCCCAACGCTAATGCCCGGGCGCTGGCCCAACAGAATACAGAAACTATCGGGCTGTTGGTTTCCGATGTTTCGGATCCTTTCTTTGGCGCCATGGCCAAAGCACTGGACCATGTCGCCTGGCGCACGGGCAATTTTCTGCTGATCGGTAACGGTTATCACAACGAACAGAAAGAACGCCAGGCTATCGAGCAACTGATCCGCCACCGCTGCGCGGCGCTGGTGGTGCACGCCAAAATGATTCCCGACGATGAACTGGTCGGTCTGATGCAGCAGATCCCGGGCATGGTTCTTATCAACCGTAGCCTGCCGGGGTTCGAACAGCGCTGCGTGGCGCTGGACGATCGCTATGGCGGCTGGTTGTCCACCCGTCATCTGATCCAGATGGGCCATAAACGCATCGGGTTTATCTGCTCGAATCATCCGATTTCAGATGCCGACGATCGCCTGCAGGGCTACTACGATGCCCTGAAGGAGCACGGTCTGCCACGGGACGAGCAACTGGTAACCTTCGGCGAACCGGACGAGAGCGGCGGAGAACAGGCGATGACCGAACTAATGGGACGTGGCCGCAACGTAACCGCCGTAGCCTGTTATAACGATTCCATGGCGGCCGGGGCGATGGGGGTGCTGAACGATAACGGCGTTGAAGTGCCGCGGGAACTGTCGCTGATTGGCTTTGACGATGTGCTGGTGTCGCGCTATGTGCGCCCGCGCCTGACCACGGTACGCTATCCGGTGGTGACCATGGCGACCCAGGCTGCGGAACTGGCCCTGGCGCTGGCCGACGGCCAGACGCCTCCGGTGATCACGCACCTGTTTAATCCGACCCTGGTCAGGCGCCATTCGGTGGCGCCTCCCCGGCCGGAATAGCGTCAGACGTTCTCCAGCGCCAGCAGCTCTTCAATGGTCTGGCGCCGACGAATAAGGCGCGGCTGGCCGCCATCGAACAGCACTTCCGCCAGCAGCGGGCGGCTGTTGTAGTTGGAGGACATCGAAGCGCCGTAAGCGCCGGTGTCGTGAATCACCAGCCAGTCTCCCGGAACCACCGACGGAAGCCAGCGGGTTTCCACAGTTCCCCCTTCCTGCTGGGTAAAGACATCCCCCGACTCACACAGCGGCCCCGCCACCACCGTTTCCAGCGCGGGCGCGGCGTTCAGATCGCGGCCATCCGCCGCCAGCGCCGAAATTTGATGATAACTGCCGTACATCGCCGGGCGCATCAGATCGTTAAACCCGGCATCCACCAGCACAAAGTGGCGCGATCCCATCTGCTTCACGCTGCGTACCTGGGTCATCAACACTCCGGCTTCCGCCACCAGGAAGCGTCCTGGTTCGATCTCCAGCGTCACCGGATGCCCCAATTGTTCGGCGATCCGCTCCCGGGCCGCGTTCCACAGCCCGTAGTAGTGCCCGGTATCCACCGCGGCTTCACCATCGCGATAGGGAACAGACAAACCGCCCCCCGCCGAAATCGCCTCCAGATCCTGGCGCATGGACAGCACCAGATCCACCATGGCGCCGCACACCTGCTCCAGATGCCCGTAATCGACCCCGGATCCGATATGCATATGGATACCTACCAGCCGCAGTCCATAACGCTCGATGGCTGCCAGCGCCAGCGGCAGATCCTGATGCCAGATGCCGTGCTTGCTGTTTTCACCACCGGTGTTGGTCTTCTGGCTGTGGCCGTGACCGAAACCGGGATTTACCCGCAGCCAGATCGGATGTCCGGGAGCGACCTGACCGAGCTGCTCCAGCATATCCACCGATCCGGCATTCACCGCAATGCCCAACTGGCTGACCCGCGCCAGCGTCGGTTCATCGATCAGGTCGGCGGTGAAGACCACCTCTTCTGGGGTATACCCCGCCGCCAGCGCCCGTTCGATCTCCCCCAGAGAAACCGAATCTACCCGCACGCCCTGTTCACGCATCAGGCGCAGAATATGGGTATTGGAGCAGGCCTTCTGGGCAAAGCGGATCACGTCAAACTGGCGCAGCTTTGCAATCTGGCGACGAATGATCTCCGCATCATAAACCCAGAGTGGGCCGCCAAAGCGGGAAGGTAGCGCCAACAGCGTAGCTCCGTTGAGCGCGCTGTCGGTATGGTCAAGAGAATGTGGCACGGGACAACCTCCGGAAATGCATTTCCTTCATTACGCCACAGCGCAGGACGAATAAAAAATATCGTTTTCTTCCCTGTCTATGCAAAAATGATATGAATAACGGAGAGAAATTATGCCTACCATTAACCTGCGCCAGATCGAAATCTTTCACGCGGTCATGACCGCCGGAAATCTGACCGAGGCCGCCCGACTGCTGCATACCTCCCAGCCGACGGTCAGTCGTGAACTGGCGCGTCTGGAAAAGCTGCTCGGGCTCCAACTTTTTACCCGGGCCAGAGGCCGCCTGCATCCCACGGTGCAGGGGCTGCGGCTGTTCGAAGAGGTACAGCGTTCATGGTACGGGTTAGACCGGATTCTCAGTACGGCCCAGAGCCTGCGCGACTTCCGCCAGGGCGAACTTTCTGTCGCCTGCCTGCCGGTGTTTTCCCATTCGCTGCTGCCGGAACTGGTGCAGCCCTTTCTGGCCCGTTACCCGGAGTTGAGCCTGAGCATTGTGCCCCAGGAATCGCCGCTGCTGGAGGAGTGGCTTTCCGCTCAGCGCCACGACCTGGGGCTGACCGAAACCGCCACGGCCCCTGCCGGCACCGAACGTATTCCCCTGCTGACGCTAAACGAGGTTTGCGTGCTGCCCGCGGGACACCCGCTGGCCGCCAGGACGCAGCTGACGCCTGCCGATTTTAGCGGTGAAAACTATATCAGCCTGTCGCGCACCGACAGCTATCGTCAGCTACTGGATGCGCTGTTCCAGCAGCACGAGGTACGGCGCCGAATGGTGCTGGAAACCCACAGCGCCGCTTCGGTTTGCGCTATGGTGCGCGCCGGGGTAGGCGTATCGGTGGTGAATCCGCTAACCGCGCTGGAATACGCCGCCAGCGGCGTGGTAGTGCGGCCATTCAGCGTTAACGTGCCCTTTACCGTCAGCCTGATTCGCCCGCTGCACCGCCCGGCTTCGGCGCTGGTCGATGCCTTCTGCGCCCATCTGGCGAGCGGAGCGGCGCGGTTTTCGGCACAGCTAAAAGCGCAGGAGCATTCAGGGCGCTAAATTTCGGATGCCCCCTGTTCAATCTCCTGTACGGCATTTATACGGATGTAAGGTTTAGCCTTGCATTCGGGCAGAGCAGCACTTTATTCCCTCTGATACCCGCATAACGCTTATCCGCATTCTCAATCACGCCCTGGCTCCCGGCCGACATCAACTGATGCAGACCTGGCTTCGATATACAGCAGCGCGTATTTTCCGCGCTAAACCCGCACTCAATCCTTTATCCATTCTCTTTCTGTTCCATTAAGGATAGATTGAGGGCACTATCGTAAAATTCTCTCTTTATCACGGATAATATCGCCAATGGCACTGATCCCTAAAAACTACGCGCGGCTGGAAAGCGGCTATCGTGAAAAAGCACTCAAAATCTATCCCTGGGTATGCGGACGCTGCGCGCGGGAGTTCGTCTATTCCAACCTGCGCGAACTCACGGTTCACCATATCGATCACGACCACACCAATAATCCGGAAGATGGCAGTAACTGGGAGCTGCTGTGCCTTTACTGCCATGACCACGAACACTCGAAGTACACCGAAGCCGATCAATACGGCACCAGCGTGGTGGCGGGGGAAGACGCCCAGCAAGACGTTGCGGCGGCCACCTATAATCCCTTTGCCGATTTAAAGTCGATGCTGAATAACAAAAAGTAGTGGTGGAAAGGCTTACTGCTGACGCAATGCGGCCCGCCAGATTAAGTATTCCCGGGCCCATCTTCCTTTACTCCAGCATAAAACTCACCGCCGCTTCGGCATGCAGCGCCGCAGTATCGAATACCGGCACCGGGCAGTCCTGCTGGTTTAACAGCATACCGATTTCGGTGCAGCCGAAGATAACGCCCTGGGCGCCCTGGGCGCCCTGGGCCACCAGCGCATCGATAATCGCCTGGTAGTCGCGCTTTGCGCGTTCGCTAAACTGCCCCATGCACAGCTCGTTAAAAATCACCCGGTTGATCAGCGCCCGCTGTTGTTCGTTCGGGATTAGCGTTTCAATGGCGTAGCTGGCCTGTAGCCGCCCCCGATAAAAGTCCTGTTCCATGGTATAGCGGGTACCCAGCAGCGCGACCTTTGTTAATCCACGGCCCCGAATAGCCTCGCCGGTAGCATCCGCAATGTGGATAAATGGCAGTTCACACCCCGCTTCAATGGCCGGGGCCACCTTATGCATGGTATTGGTGCACAGCACAATGCCCTGAGCGCCAGCCTGTTCCAGCCCATGTGCCGCGTTAGTCAGTATTGCTCCCGCCCGCTCTCATTCCCCCGAAGCCTGACAGGCTTCTATCTCATGGAAGTCCAGGCTGTGCAGCAAAATCCGCCCCGAATGCAGGCCGCCAAGACGCGCCCGAATGCCTTCATTGATTAGCCGGTAGTAGGGAATGGTCGACTCCCAGCTCATCCCCCCAAGCAACCCTATCGTTTTCATCTCCGCCTCCTTCGCATCTCCGATACTCTATATAACAGCAAAACCAGCACGATCGCGATCGGCTTTCTGCACGTTCATTGCCCCGCAACGCTTGCATTTTTCACCCACTCGCATAAATTAATTGAAACACCGTTTCACCAATAAGGATAACCACTGATGTTTACCTTTTACGACCAAACCACTCTGGAAGATCTGGGCGATGGCGTTTCGCGTCGCATTCTGGCGCACGACGGCAAAATGATGGCGGTAGAGGTCAGCTTTGAAGCGGGCGCCGTGGGGCCGATGCATAATCATCCCCATGAACAGCTGACCTACGTGCTTTCCGGCGAATTTGATTTCACCATCGGCGACGAAACCCACCGCGTCCGCGCCGGAGACACGCTGTACAAGGAGCCGCATATTATGCACGGCTGCGTCTGCGTCAGCGCCGGCAAACTGCTCGATACCTTTACGCCCGTGCGCGAAGATTTTCTGGGCTAATCACCCCCCGCGCCAGAGCAAGTCTGGCGCCTTTTCTTTTCGTTATTTCCCCTTATTTAACGTACCTGCTACAGCATTGGTTTGCCCTACTCCAGTTTCTGAGCGTAGAAAAACCACGTCCTCATCAAATTATTGAAACAGCGTTCCGACATCGATCACATTTCCACTATCCCACGCATGACGCCGTTACAAATAGCAATAAACTGAATTAAAACGACGTTTTATTTATTGGGGATGACAGTTCATTTTTTATGTTCTGACACAACGGCGGCGCCGGGCAACAGAATCAAGACAAGGAATAATAACTTTATTTTCAAATGATTACTTAAACACAGAACCACGACTAAGGCGCATAGGGTTGCTTCACGAAGCGGAACGGTACAGGGCGCCGTCTCTTGTAACAAAAGTTTTTAAACTTAACTGCCAGGTAGGTATGTATGAATGAAAACAAGCTGCTGGGACTGGCCTGGATATCGCCCTATGTCATCGGGTTGATTATCTTTACCGCCTTCCCGTTCATTTCATCCTTCGCGCTCAGCTTTACCGAGTACGACCTGATGAATCCACCTGAATTTGTCGGGCTGGAAAATTACAGCTATATGCTGACCGGGGATGACCTGTTCTGGAAATCCATGGGAGTCACTTTCGCCTACGTTTTCCTGACCATCCCGCTGAAGCTGGCGTTCGCGCTGGGTATCGCCTTTGTCCTTAACTTTAAGCTGCGGGGCATCGGTTTCTTTCGTACCGCCTACTATATTCCGTCGATTCTGGGTAGTTCAGTGGCTATCGCCGTACTGTGGCGCGCCCTGTTCGCCATCGACGGCCTGCTTAACAGCTTTATCGGCGTGCTGGGCTTTGACCCGGTGAACTGGCTGGGCGAGCCTTCTCTGGCGCTGATGTCGGTCACTCTGTTGCGCGTCTGGCAGTTTGGTTCGGCGATGGTTATTTTCCTGGCCGCGCTGCAGAACGTGCCCCAGTCCCAGTACGAAGCGGCGATGATCGACGGCGCGTCGAAATGGCAGATGTTTATGAAGGTTACCGTACCGCTGATCACGCCGGTTATCTTCTTCAACTTCATTATGCAGACCACTCAGGCGTTCCAGGAGTTTACCGCCCCTTACATCATTACCGGCGGTGGCCCGACCCACTACACCTATCTGTTCTCGCTCTATATCTACGATACCGCATTCAAGTACTTCGATATGGGCTACGGCGCCGCGCTGGCGTGGGTGCTGTTCCTGGTGGTGGCGGTCTTTGCCTCCATTGCCTTTAAGTCGTCGAAATACTGGGTCTTCTACTCCGCCGATAAGGGAGGCAAAAATGGCTGATATTCAACCCATTAATGATATGTCCGGCGCCACTGCGGAGCAGGAAGTCAAACGTACCCTGAGGCGTGAAAAGATCAACGCCTGGATCCGCTATATCATACTGATCGCGGTCGGGTTGCTGATGCTCTATCCGCTGGCCTGGATGTTCTCGGCGGCCTTTAAGCCAAACCATGAGATCTTCACCACCCTGGGGTTGATTCCGGAAAACCCCACCATGGATGGCTTCGCCAATGGCTGGAAAACCGGCACCGAATACACTTTCGGCCACTACATGCTAAATACGTTTCAGTACGTGATCCCCAAGGTGCTGCTGACCATTATCTCCTCTACCGTGGTGGCATACGGCTTCGCCCGCTTTGAGATTCCCTGGAAGAAATTCTGGTTCGCGACCCTTATCGCCACCATGCTGCTGCCGAGCACCGTACTGTTGATTCCTCAGTATCTGATGTTTCGCGAAATGGGCCTGCTGGACAGCTACCTGCCGCTCTATCTGCCAATGGCGTTCGCCACCCAAGGCTTCTTTGTCTTTATGCTGATTCAGTTCCTGCGTGGCGTACCACGCGATATGGAAGAGGCGGCGCAGATTGACGGCTGTAACTCCTTCCAGGTGCTGTGGTACGTGGTGGTGCCTATCCTGAAGCCCGCCATTATCTCGGTGGCGCTATTCCAGTTTATGTGGTCGATGAACGACTTTATCGGGCCGCTTATCTATGTCTACAGCGTGGATAAATACCCCATCGCGCTGGCGCTGAAAATGTCCATCGACGTGACCGAAGGGGCGCCGTGGAACGAAATTCTGGCAATGGCAGGCATCTCGATTCTGCCGTCCATCATCATCTTCTTCCTGGCTCAGCGCTACTTCGTACAGGGCGTGACCAGCAGTGGAATTAAAGGTTAAGAGGGAACATCAACATGGCTGAAGTGATTTTCAACAAACTGCAGAAAGTCTATTCCAACGGATTTCAGGCGGTACACGGCATTGACCTGACCATTGCCGACGGCGAGTTTATGGTGATTGTCGGCCCTTCCGGCTGCGCTAAATCCACCACCCTGCGCATGCTGGCCGGCCTGGAGACCATCAGCGGCGGCGAAGTGCGCATCGGCGAGCGGGTAGTGAATAACCTGGCGCCTAAAGAGCGCGGCATTGCGATGGTGTTCCAGAACTACGCGCTCTATCCCCATATGACGGTGCGCGAAAACCTCGCTTTCGGTCTGAAGCTCAGCAAAATGCCGAAGGAGCAAATCAACCGTCAGGTGGAAGAAGCGGCGAAGATCCTGGAGCTGGAAGAGCTGCTGGACAGGCTGCCGCGCCAGCTTTCCGGCGGCCAGGCCCAGCGCGTGGCGGTCGGACGCGCTATCGTAAAAAAGCCGGACGTGTTTCTGTTCGACGAGCCGCTTTCCAACCTGGACGCTAAACTGCGCGCTTCCATGCGCATCCGCATCTCCGATCTGCATAAACAGCTAAAGCAGAGCGGCAAACCGGCCACCACTGTCTACGTCACCCACGATCAAACCGAAGCCATGACCATGGGCGATCGCATCTGCGTGATGAAACTCGGCCATATCATGCAGGTGGATACGCCGGACAACCTTTATCACTACCCGAAAAACATGTTCGTGGCGGGCTTTATCGGCGCGCCGGAAATGAATATCCGGCCGTCCCGCCTGGTGGAAAAAGCAGGCCGCCTGCATATTACGCTGGGTGACGAAAGCCTGGAACTGGGGGCCCGCCATCAGCAGAAACTGGCCGGACATGGTAATGAAGAGATTTTCTACGGCGTGCGCCCGGAATTTGTCTCTGTTTCCGATGAGCCGTTCGCGCAAGGCGGCATTCGCGGCGATATGGTGCGGGTGGAAAATATGGGTCACGAATTCTTTGTCTACCTGAAAGTGGCGGGTTATGAACTGACGGCACGAATACCTTCCGACGAAATCCGCCCGATGCTCGACAAGGGATTAAACCGCCAGGTCTGGTTCCGATTCGATATGGATAAATGCCATATCTTCGATGCAAAAACCGAACAGAACATCTCCCTGTAACAGGAGCTCTACGATAATGAAAAAAATAGTCTTAAGCGCGCTGTTCTCCTCAGCCCTGGCAATAAGTGCCCTGCCCACCTTTGCGGCGGAACAGGTCGATTTACGTATGTCATGGTGGGGCGGTAATGGCCGACACCAGCAAACCCTGAAAGCGCTGGAAGAATTTCATAAGCAGCATCCCAATATTCGGGTTAAAGCGGAATACACCGGATGGGACGGACATCTTTCCCGTCTGACCACTCAGATAGCCGGGCGTACAGAACCGGATCTGATGCAGACCAACTGGAACTGGCTGCCGATCTTCTCAAAAAATGGCAGCGGCTTTTACGATCTCAACCAGGTCAGTGATGAGCTCGATCTTAAGCAGTTCGATGCTAAAGAGCTGCAAACCACCACGATCGACGGCAAGCTGAACGGGATCCCGATTTCCGTGACCGCCAGGATCTTCTACTACAACGATCAAACCTGGCAGAAGGCCGGTATCGGCTACCCCAAAACCTGGGACGAACTGATGGCCGCCGGTAAAACCTTTGAACAAAAGCTGGGTAAGCAGTACTTCCCGGTAGTGCTGGAACACCAGGATGTGCTGGCGCTACTGAACTCCTGGATGGTGCAGAAGTATAACCAGCCGGCTGTCGACGAAAAAAGCAAAAAGTTCGCCTGGAGCAAAGCGCAGTGGGTCGAATTCTTCCAGATGTACAAAAAGCTGGTGGATAGCCACGTTATGCCAGACAGCAAGTACTACGCCTCGTTCGGTAAGAACAACATGTATGAAATGCGCCCCTGGATCGAAGGCGAATGGGCGGGCACCTACATGTGGAATTCCACCATCACTAAGTATTCCGACAACCTGAAGCCGCCTGCGAAACTGGAACTGGGCGCCTACCCGATGCTACCAGACGCCAAAGATGCCGGTCTGTTCTTTAAACCGGCCCAGATGTTCTCTATTGGCCGCAGCACCAAACATCCTAAAGAGGCGGCGATTCTGATGAACTTCCTGCTTAACAGCAAGGAGGGCGTTGAGGCGCTGGGGCTGGAGCGCGGCGTCCCCCTGAGCAAAGCGGCGGTAGCCCAACTAACCGCAGAGGGAACCATTAAAGATGGAGATCCTGCGGTGGCCGGGCTGAAGCTGGCGCAATCGCTGCCGAATCATGTCGCTACATCCCCCTACTTCGACGATCCGCAGATCGTCTCTCTGTTCGGCACCGCCATCCAGTATATCGACTACGGCAAGAAATCGGTGGAAGAAACCGCCGCCGACTTCCAGCGCCAGGGCGATCGCATTCTGCGCCGCGCTATGCGCTAAGCCACTCATACGGCTGGCATGTCTCTTGATGAATCATTTAATCATGAAATCATAAGATTATATAATTTTATGATTTCATGCATATTCCTGCTCGTCAATTTCACCGTATCGGATGCTTAATCCGGTGTGCGCCATTATGGCCAATCGTCTGGCCCGCACTGAACCGTGGGCTGTTCCGTTCATTGCCGGGAAACGCCCTCTCCCGTTTCGGGAGAGGGCCGGGGTGAGGGTGACAGGCGGCTCCGGCGCCCGGTTTCAAAGAAGCGGCGGAACATAGCGATACGGTGGGCTGTTCCGTTCACTTTGCGTCACTGCTTCTCTGTTAATCCACCGCGGGTGAACGGGCCAGGAGGCTCAGTCGCCGCTCCCCTGGCGACCCGGGCTCCCCGGCGCTTCAGTCTGTCTTTTCTAAATGACACCAGCAGCACCTTTCGGATGAGTTCAGGCTGAAGATTCAGGGAGGTGACACTCCCCGGCCTGAAAATCGCCGCAGCGTTCACGGCCGCCAGGGTCAGCCCGACAGGACGTCGGGCTGAGGGCGTGCGGCACAGGGAGGTGGCGTCACGCCCGACCCGTCCGGCGGACGGGAAAAGCGGAGGGGCCCGCGTCAGCGGCGATTTTCACGCCGGAAAGCCAGGTTGTCAGGAGGCGGCGTTTGAGCCTCCTGACACGTTCACCAGTTCCGAAATCGACATATAAAAATACCCTTAAGGTGAACGGAACCTTCGCCAGCACGGCATATTCTTTCAGAACACGGCATAGTCACAAAAATAGCGCAACCGGCATGGCCACGTACTACAACCGCTGCCCCGGCCTGCATCTGAAAAGCCACCGGGCAGAATATGACAATGCAGTGGACTGTTCCGTTCACTTTGAGTGATTGCTTTTCTGTTAATTCACCGGTTCCGCAACCGACATATAAAAATCTCCTTAAGGTAAACGGAACCTTCGCCGGCGCAACATATTCCTCCAGAACACGGCATAGTCGCAAAAATCGCGCCACCGGCATAACCACATCCTACAGCCGCGCCCCGGTTGGCTCCGACTTCACGCGAATCCGCAATAAACCTAAAAAAGCCCCCCAGGCGGGAGGCAGAAGCACAACCGGGACAAAAAACGATTAACGGGCCAGCCAGCCACCGTCAACGGCCACGGTATAGCCATTCACATAATCAGAAGCGCTGGACGCCAGGAAGACAATCGGCCCCATCAGATCGGAAGGCAGACCCCAGCGGCCAGCCGGAATACGCTCCAGAATCTCGGCGCTGCGTTGTTCATCGGCACGCAGTTGCTGAGTGTTATTGGTCGCCATATAGCCCGGCGCAATGGCATTGACGTTGATATTGTACTTCGCCCACTCATTGGCCATCAGGCGGGTAACCCCCATCACACCACTCTTGGAAGCGGTGTAGGAAGGCACCCGAATACCGCCCTGGAACGATAGCATCGAGGCGATGTTGATAATCTTGCCTCCACTCCCCTGAGCAATAAACTGCTTAGCCACCGCCTGAGACATAAAGAAGACTGTTTTAATGTTCAGATTCATCACATCGTCCCAGTCCTGTTCGCTGAAATCGACGGCGTCCTGGCGCCGGATAAGACCGGCATTATTGACCAGGATATCGATATGACCAAACTCAGCCACGGCTCGCTTAAGCAGTTCCGGGATAGCGTCGATCTTACGCAAATCGGCAGTCAGGCTCAGGAAGCGACGCCCCTGAGCAGTAACCTGTTCGATAGTTTCGGTCGGCTCAACAATGTTAATGCCGACGATGTCGCAGCCCGCCTGGGCCAGCCCGAGCGCCATGCCCTGCCCCAGACCGGTGTCGCAACCGGTAACAATAGCCACTTTGCCCTGCAGTGAGAATGAATCCAGAATCATATGATTTTCCTTAGTCTCTGTCTGATCTGCCGCCAGGCAGGTCATGCGTTACTTATGCTCAACGCCCCGCGCGCCGCGCAATATCTGGTTCAGGTTTCGTCGGCACCCCCTGCTAACGCGCCCCTGTGAACCACCTTCATCGGCCCCGCTATGCGAGGCAGCTTATGATTTACAACAGCACACTATTATTCATAAAACGCAATTTCAATTTTAAATAAAACAATGTTTCATTTTTTGTGAGCCATGTTAGCGATCTCGACATTTCCCTTGCCTCTTTAGGGTTAGCACACGGAGATCGACTGCCGGCAACAGGTTAATTTCTCATCAAAATGATAAATTGCGTGAACCATCACACAAAATAAAACATCATTTCTATAAATTGAAACCATCTTTTTGATTGCAAGCTTAACGTTCTGGAAGGAGGGTAATATGGCTAAAGGAATGCGGGTGGATCTGACTTATCACGTCAGCCGCGACCCGGATACCGGCGCGGAGATAACCCGTTTAACTCCCCCTGAAGTAACCTGTCACCGTAACTATTTCTATCAGAAATGTTTTACCCGTGACGGCAGCCATCTGCTGTTCGCTGGCGAATTCGATGGCCACTGGAACTATTACCTGCTGGATCTGGCAAACAGGCAGGCCATCCAGCTAACCGAAGGGCCGGGTGACAATACCTTTGGTGGTTTCCTTTCGCCTGACGACCGCTTCCTGTACTACGTAAAAAACGATCGCATTCTGTTCGAAGTCAACCTGAGCACCCTTGCCGAACGCGAAGTGTATCGCGTGCCGGATGAATGGGTCGGTTACGGAACCTGGGTCGCTAATAGCGACTGCACCAAACTGGTCGGGATCGAGATTGCAAAAAGCGACTGGGTTCCGCTAAGCGACTGGCAGATCTTTCATGATTTTTTCCATAAAGGCCCCCATTGCCGCTTGCTGCGCGTCGATCTGCAAAGCGGCGCCAGCGCTACCATTCACGAAGGCAAAGTGTGGCTGGGGCATCCTATCTACCGGCCGTTTGACGACCATACCGTCGCCTTCTGTCATGAAGGGCCTCACGATCTGGTCGATGCCCGTATGTGGCTGGTCAACGAAGATGGCAGCAACGTTCGCAAGGTCAAAGAGCACGCCGAAGGTGAAAGCTGCACCCATGAATTCTGGGTGCCGGACGGTTCCGCGCTGATTTATGTCTCCTATCAGAAAGGACAGCAGGGGCGCACCATTTTTCGTTTCGATCCACAAAGTGGCGAGAATGAAGCGCTGATGCAGATGCCCGCCTGCTCGCACCTGATGAGCAATTTCGACGGTACCCTGCTGGTCGGCGACGGTTCAGGTACGCCGGTGGATGTGAAGGATACCGGCGGCTATACCATCGAAAACGATCCTTACCTGTACGTCTTCGATGTGGCGCAGAAAGCCTGGTTCCGGGTAGCGCGTCACGATACATCATGGGAAACCTTCGCCAACAGCCGCCAGGTAACCCACCCGCACCCCTCCTTCACGCCGGATGATAGCGCCGTGCTGTTTACCTCTGATAAAGACGGAAAACCGGCGCTTTATATTGCGAAGCTGCCAACACAGCGTGAAATGATGACTGCCTGAGTTTGCTGTTTTTTTCTGGCCTTGCCCTGTCGTTCATCCGATGGGGCTTTTTTTGGTTCAGCGCGGATGTCGTGAAGCTGAAGTTCCCGGCGGCAGCCCTGGCTTCTGGGTGAGTATGTCGCACAGGAGAAGGTTCCGCTCACCTTAAGGGTATTTTTATATATCGGTTGCAGAACCGGTGAATTAACAGAAAAGCAGTGACGCAAAGTGGAACGGAACAGCCCGCCGCATCATCATATTCTGCCCAGTGACCTTTCAGATGCAGGCCGGGGCGGCGGTTGTATTGGTGGTCGTGCCGGTTGCGCTATTTCTGCGCCAGTGTCGTGTTCTGGAGGAATATGCCGCGCTGGCGGAGATTCCGTTCACCTGAAGGTGATTTCT